>NZ_RYDP01000006.1:0-201391 GCF_003970395.1 Flavobacterium sp. GSP27
GTTCGTCGCCTTTCTTTATTTGAACCCCAGTCTGAAAAGACTGGGGTTCTTTTGTTTATAGATACCACGTGTTCGCCATGCGGGCTCGGTTCGTCGCCTTTCTTTGTTAATGTCCATTTCTATTATTATGGTGCAGTTTTTTTAACGAGATTTTTTTAATTAAATTAGTTTTTTAATAGTTTGAGAGTTTTATTGACTTGTTTTCATGCTACTAGGATTGTAATGGTTATGTTACCGTTAAATTTATCTGTAGATTTTCCATAGTTAAGTTTTTTCGAAATCAAAAATGTACTTTTGTAACATTAAAATTTTTATTATGAAAAAAATATTTTTGTTTTGTGTCTTTATTCTTATGTCAAATTTGCAAGCGCAACAAAGACCCAAATTAGTAGTTGGTATCGTTGTGGATCAAATGAAAATGGAATATTTATATCGTTTTTCGGATGATTTTTCATCAAATGGATTTAAAAGATTAATGGATAAGGGGTACACTTTTCATAACATGCATTATAATTTTGTACCCACCTATACTGCCCCTGGTCATGCCAGTATTTTTACTGGAGCTACACCATCTACTCATGGCATTGTAGGGAATGATTGGTTTAATAAAGCGACAGGAAAGGATTTGTATTGCACTGACGATGCCTCTGTGAAAACAGTTGGGGATGGTTTAGAAAATGAGGGGGCTATGTCTCCAAAAAACCTTTTAAGCACCACCATCACTGATGAGTTAAGAATGGCAACAAATTTTGAAGGCAAAGTAATCGGGTTGAGTATCAAAGATCGTGGTGCCATTTTACCAGCAGGTCACTTTGCCAATTGGGCTTTTTGGTACAGTAAAACAGGAGCCTTTATTTCAAGTACTTTTTATGGTTTAGCATTACCGGATTGGGTTACAGAATTCAATGAAGAAAAACGATATATGAATTATATCAATAGAGGCTGGGATTTATTTAAGCCGGTTGCTACTTATAATGAAAGTCTTGCAGATGATAATCCATATGAAGGGAAATTGGATAAAACTAAAAGACCTGTTTTTCCTTATGATTTGAAAGAAATTTTTAAAGAAAAAGGGGCTGATATTTTACGTTCTACTCCTTTTGGCAATGATATTTTAGCTGACTTGGCGATGAAAGCTATAGAAAATGAATCCCTCGGAAAAGATGATATAACAGATTTTTTGACTGTTAGTTTCTCTTCTACTGATTATGTTGGTCACACTTTTGGGCCTCGTTCTATGGAGTTGCAAGATACTTATTTACGTTTAGATGAGACTATTGCTCAGTTTTTAACCTACTTAGATAAAACGGTTGGAAAAGATAATTATTTGCTTTTTTTGACTGCTGATCATGCAGGCGCCGAAAATCCAAATTTTTTAAAAGATAATAAATACAATGTAAAAAATATACCTTCTAAAGATATTGTTGCAGCATTGAAAAAGTTTTCTAACGAAAGTTTCGGTGCTGATTTAGTTTTGGATTATTCTAATTTTAATCTGTTTTTTAATACAGAAATTATTAAGAATAAAGGATTGGATATGAATGTTGTAAAACAAAGTTTTAAGACGTTTTTGATGACACAGGAGCAAGTTAAAAGAGTGTATACTGAGGAAGAAATTTTAGCTTCTTCCGGAGATGATTATTTTTTGAGTTTTATTTCTAAGGGATATGATCCGAGACAAAATGGTGAAATTGTGGTGTTAGATAAGGCGGGTTACATGCAGTATCAAGCTACCGGAACTACGCACGGAACACTTAATAGCTATGATACTCATGTACCGTTGCTTTTTTATGGTTGGAAAGTTCCTAAAGGGGAGTTGCATGCTAAAAAGTATATTACGCAAATTGCTCCTACACTTTCACAAATGCTAAAAATTCCTTTTCCAAATGGTACGGAGTCTGAAGTGTTAGACACACTTTTAGATGACGATAAATAAACCTAAGTCGAGTTTAATAATAAAACGCCCGTCTTTACGATAAAGACGGGCGTTTTTTATTTTACAGGATTTTCAGAGTCTTGTTTAGGCTAAAATTTATTTTGTGCATTGCCTTCAAAAGTATTTAGTACAGTTGCGCCAATTGCAAATAAAGAGCCATTCTTGAAAAATTTCCGTCTATTCATTGTTTCTTTTTTTTGTAAGAATTCCAAATGTAAAGAAACTACTTCACGCAGTATGTTAAGGATTGATTATTTTTTTGGAATGAAACAGGTTTCAAATTGCTATGGGTTTAATAATAAAAAAATCCCATTTGCATGGACAAATGGGATTCCTATTTTAGACTGTCGCTGCTATGGGTAACGGAATCTGGTTTTTAAGTAAATCTTCAAAACTTTCGCGGGCACGGATTAAATGGCCTTCTCCATTTAGCCATAAAACCTCTGCAGGCTTGTATCTGGAGTTGTAATTTGATGCCATTGAGAAGCAGTAGGCTCCGGCGTTTCTAAAACATAAAATATCCCCTTCTTTGATTTCTGAAATCCTTCTGTTGTTTGCAAAAGTATCCGTTTCACAAATGTATCCTACTACGGAGTAAAAACGTTCTTTTCCTTTGGGGTTAGAGATGTTTTCGATATGATGTTGCGATCCGTACAACATTGGTCTGATAAGGTGATTAAAACCACTGTCTATTCCAGCAAAAACAGTCGAAGTGGTTTGTTTTACTACATTAACTTTAGCTAAAAAGAAGCCAGCCTCGCTAACTAAAAATTTGCCGGGCTCAAATATCAAGGTTAATTCTTTTCCATATTCAGTACAAAACGCATTGAATCTTTTGGATAGTTTTTTGCCTAATTCTTCGATGTCCGTTTCGATATCGTCTTTTTTATATGGCACTTTAAATCCACTTCCAAAGTCTAGGAATTCAAGATTTTTGAAGTTTTTAGCCGCATCAAATAATATTTCGGCAGCATATAAAAAGACTTCGATGTCTAAAATATCAGAACCAGTGTGCATGTGAATGCCTACAATATTCATTTTGGTGTTTTCTACAATACGAACAAGGTGTGGCAATTGATGAATCGAGATTCCAAATTTACTATCGATATGTCCTACAGAAATATTCGTATTTCCACCAGCCATTACGTGTGGATTGATTCGAATGCAAACAGGTACGTTAGGATGTTTAGTCCCAAATTGTTCTAATATTGATAAATTATCAATATTTATTTGAACTCCCATCGCGTTTACTTCTTCAATTTCTTCGAGAGAAACTCCGTTTGGAGTATAAAATATTTTTTCGGGTGCATAACCGGCATGAAGGCCTAATAGTACTTCTTGAATAGAAACGGTATCTAGACCAGCTCCCATATCCTTTAATAATTGGAGTATTGCAACATTTGACAATGCTTTCATGGCATAATTGATGCGTAACGTATCTACTTTAGAAAAAGCTTTAGTTAATCTATTGTATTGAGATTGTATTTTTTCGGCATCATAAACGTATATTGGACTGCCAAATTGTTCTGCTAATTGTAGTAAGTCTTTTGATTGCATGGTTATTAATTTTCAGCAAATTTATTACTCTTTATTTAGTCCTACAAGCTAATAACTGAATTCTAACAAATTATAACAAAAAGTTATAATTTGAACATCTATTGTTGATTTAAAAAAAAATAACCCTTGACAAATTTTTCTGTCAAGGGTTACAAAATGGTAGCAAGAATTATAAGTTGGGTAAATCACCATTTCCTTTGGTAGGTAAATTGGTATACCCCATCAAGTATTTATCAACTTCTCTGGCTGCCTCACGACCTTCAGATATTGCCCATACAATTAAAGATTGTCCTCTTCGCATGTCACCTGCAGTAAATATATGAGGAACATTCGTTTGATAATTTGTTGCTTTATAATTGCTTCTCATATCAGTTTCTAATCCTAATTGATCACTTAATGTTTTTTCAGGACCCGTAAATCCGAGTGCCAATAAAGCTAAATCACATGGCCAAATTTTTTCTGAACCTTCTTTTTCTATCAATTCAGGTCTTTGTCCCGCTGTCATTTTCCAAGCCACTTCAACGGTTTTTAAACCTACAAGTTGGCCGCTTTCATTAGAAATGAATTCTTTGGTATTGATCAACCAGTTTCTATTACACCCTTCTTCATGTGAAGAGGACGTTTTTAATTGCAATGGCCAAAACGGCCAAGGGGTAGTTTCACTTCTTCCAACGGGTGGTTTGGGTAAAATCTCAAAATTAGTCACTGATTTAGCTCCGTGTCTGTTTGATGTTCCCACACAATCAGAACCAGTATCTCCGCCACCTATAACGATCACATCCTTACCGGTAGCCATTATTTGACCTGGAATTACTTCACCATATAGTGATTTAGTTTGTTGTGTCAAGAAAGTCATTGCCTGCACCACTCCTTGACTTTCTATTCCTTTGGTAGGTAAACTTCTTCTTTCTGTGGCGCCACCGCATAATACGATTGAATCAAAAGCGTTCAATTCTTCAACACTATAGTTTACGCCAACATTTATATTCGTTTTAAAAGTGATTCCTTCAGCTTCTAAAACAGCAACACGTCTGTCGATAATTCCTTTTTCTAATTTGAAATTTGGAATTCCGTAACGTAGTAATCCACCAATGGCGTTGTCTCTTTCAAAAACGGTAACGGTGTGTCCTGCACGATTTAACTGTTGTGCTGCTGCTAATCCAGCAGGACCGGAGCCAATAACGGCGACTATTTTTCCTGTTCTAATTTCTGGTGGTTGTGGTTTGATCCAACCTTCAGCAAAACCTCTTTCGATAATATTTTTTTCAATATTTTCAATTGCTACTGGCTCACTTATAATTCCTAAAACACATGACTTTTCACATGGAGCGGGGCATAAACGACCCGTAAATTCAGGAAAATTATTGGTTGATTGTAATATTTTCAAGGCACCTTCCCATTCTTCCTGATGCACCATATCGTTAAAATCAGGAATTAAATTTCCCAACGGACAGGCGCTGTGGCAAAAAGGAATCCCACAATCCATGCACCTGGATCCTTGTTCTTTAATTTTATCTTTTTCTAACTGAATTGTAAACTCATTGTAATTTGATACACGCTCTTCAACTAGTACAGTGCTTTCATCTGTTCTATTATATTCTTTAAATCCTCCTATCTTTCCCATAACTATAGTGCTAGTAGTTCTTCAATTTTTTTTTCTTCGGCTAATCTTTCTAATGCCTTTTTGTAATCAGTAGGCATCACTTTGACAAAATGGTTGCGTTGGTTTTCCCAATCTTCTAAAATTCTTTTTGCAAGTGGACTATTGGTGTATAATGAATGATTTTTTATTAAACGTCTCAGTTTAGTAAAGTCATCATCTTCTAATGTTTCAAAAGCGACCATTTCCATATTACAAAGAGTAGCGTCGAATTTTTTATTTGGATCAAAAACATACGCAATGCCACCGCTCATTCCTGCTGCAAAATTTCTTCCTGTTTTGCCAAGGATCACCACTGTTCCACCTGTCATATACTCACATCCATGATCTCCAATTCCTTCAACAACAGCTGTTGCTCCCGAGTTTCGAACACAAAAACGTTCTCCCGCCATACCGTTAATATAGGCTTCGCCACTAATAGCGCCATACAGTGCTACATTACCAATAATGATGTTTTCTTCTGGTTTAAAAGTAGCAGTAGGAGGAACTTTAATAATTAATTTTGCACCAGAAAGTCCTTTTCCTAAATAATCATTACAGTTTCCATGTATTTTAAAGGACAAGCCATTAGTTGCAAAAGCACCAAAACTTTGACCTGCTGAACCTGTGAAATCTACCAATATGGTATCATCTGGTAATCCTTGTGCACCATATATTTTTGAAATTTCATTACTCAATATAGCGCCAACGGAACGATCTGTATTTTTAATATCAAATGTAACTCTCGTTTTCTCTTTCCTGTAAATGGATGGAATAGCGGCTTTTATGATGTCAAAGTCAAGCACGTGTTCTAGTGCGTGATCTTGTGTTGTAGTATTGTGGTTTGGAACCTCTTTTGCTTTTTCAGGTTTATACAAAATAGCCGATAAATCTAATCCGCTGGCTTTATAATGCTTGATGGCTTTATTGACATTTAATTTTTGAGATTGTCCCACCATTTCTTTTAAGGTCCTGTATCCAAGTTGTGCCATGATTTCTCTTAACTCCTCAGCAATAAAATACATAAAGTTAATAATATGTTCCGGTGTTCCTTTGAAATTTTTTCTCAGTTCTGGATCTTGTGTCGCAATACCTACGGGGCAGGTGTTCAAGTGACAGGCTCTCATCATAATACAACCGGATGCGACTAAAGGAGCAGTCGCAAATCCAAATTCTTCAGCTCCAAGTAAAGCTGCAATAGCTACATCACGTCCTGTTTTCAATTGTCCGTCACATTCTAATACGACACGGCTTCTTAAATCATTCAAGATTAAAGTCTGTTGCGCTTCGGCAAGGCCAAGTTCCCATGGAATACCGGTGTGTTGTAGTGAAGTTAATGGTGCAGCTCCAGTTCCTCCATCGTATCCTGAAATCAAAATCACATCGGCTTTTGCTTTGGCAACACCGGCAGCGATCGTTCCAACGCCCACTTCTGAAACTAATTTTACATTAATTCTGGCTTCACGATTGGCATTTTTTAGATCAAAAATTAATTGGGATAAATCTTCAATAGAGTAAATGTCATGGTGGGGTGGAGGCGAAATTAATCCAACATAAGGCGTAGAATTTCGTACTTCGGCAATCCAAGGCACTACTTTTTCGCCGGGTAATTGTCCACCTTCTCCGGGTTTTGCACCTTGAGCCATTTTTATTTGAATCTCTTTGGCATTGGTCAGATAATTAATAGAAACTCCAAATCTTCCGGAAGCGACTTGCTTGATAGCACTATTTCTTGAATCTCCATTTAAGTCTTTTTGGAATCGTTTTGGATCTTCTCCACCTTCTCCAGAGTTGCTTTTTCCACCAATTCTATTCATAGCAATTGCTAGATTTTCATGGGCTTCCTGACTGATTGAACCATAGGACATGGCTCCAGTTTTGAATTTTTTTACAATTTCGGTCCAAGGTTCGACTTCATCAATTGAAATAGGATCCAGATTATTGAACTCAAACAAACCTCTAATTGTCATTAGATTTTCACTTTGGTCATTAACCATATCAGAGTATTCCTTATAACTTTCAGGACTATTTAAACGTACCGCTTGTTGTAATTTAGAAATCGTTGTTGGATTAAACATGTGTTTTTCTCCTGATCTTCTCCATCTGTAAATTCCGCCAATTTCCAGAGGCAGTAAATTACTCACTTTCGAATTTGGAAAAGCTTTCTGGTATCTTTTTTTGATTTCTTTTTCGATTTCCATTAGACCAATTCCTTCAATTCTGGAAGGAGTGTAGGGAAAATATTTAGAAGTGAATGTTTTATTTAATCCCAAAATTTCAAATATCTGTGCTGCTCTGTACGAATGTAGCGTAGAGATACCAATTTTATTCATGATTTTCAGGATCCCTTTTGCAATCGCTTTATTATAGTTTTTAATGGCGTAATCTGCTTTAATACCAGTAATGAAACCTTCATTTACCTGGTTGTGAATAATTTCATTCACCATATAAGGATTGATTGCACTGGCACCATAACCAAATAATAAGGCAAAATGATGCGGCTCTCGTGGTTCTGCAGATTCAATGATGATTCCAAACTTAGAACGAGATTTCAGGATGTTCATCGAATGATGAATATAGGAACAAGCCAATAGCATTGGGATTGGAGCCATTTTTTCGCTTACTCCTCTATCCGAAATGATTACAATATTACACCCTTCAGAAACGGCTTTGAAAGTAGCTTGAACTGCTCTTTCTAAAGCGCGTTCTAAACCATTTACTCCTTTTTCGATGTCGTATAAAGTTGTAATTGTTACTGATTTGAAATCAGCATGATCAATATTTTTTACTTTATCTAAATCCTCATTTGAGATTACTGGATTTTGAATTTTTAGTTTCTTACAATGTTTTGGAACAATGTCAAATATGTTATAATCTCCCCCAATAGCCAGGCTAATATCAGTAATGATTTCTTCGCGAATACCATCTAATGGTGGATTGGTAACCTGAGCAAATAACTGTTTGAAATAGTTGTACAAAAGCTGTGGCTGATCTGACAAAACCGCTAAAGGAGTATCATTTCCCATAGAACTTAATGCCTCTGCCCCTTGGATTCCCATAGGATTTATGATGGTCTTTAAGTCTTCCAGTGTATATCCAAAGAGTCTTTGTCTGGTCTCAAAATCAATATTTTCTACAGGAATTTGATTATGAGTATACGGTATTTGAGATAATTGTACTAAATTTTCATCCAGCCATTGCTGATAAGGACGTTTTGTGACAATTGCATTTTTGATCTCGTCATCTTCTATAATCCGGCCTTCATTCATGTCCACGAGAAACATTTTTCCGGGTTCTAAACGACCATGTTGCACTACATCTTCGGGTTTAATATCAAGAACACCAATTTCTGAAGACATAATTACGAAACCACTTTTAGTCAATGTATAACGAGATGGACGCAATCCATTTCTATCTAACAAAGCACCAATAACATTACCATCAGTAAAAGGAATAGAGGCTGGGCCATCCCAAGGTTCCATGATGCAAGCATTGTATTCGTAAAAAGCTTTTTTATCGGCGGACATCGTCTGGTGTTTTTCCCACGCCTCAGGGACAACCATCATCATAGCTTCCGGCAAGGAGCGGCCCGTCATCAATAACAGTTCAATTACCATATCCATTGAAGCAGAATCTGATTTTCCTTCTAAAATGATTGGAAATAATTTTTTGATATCGTCACCAAAAACATCACTCTTCATCAATTCCTCACGAGCACGCATGCGACTAATATTACCACGTAGTGTATTGATCTCACCATTGTGGCACATGTAACGGAACGGTTGCGCTAATTCCCAAGATGGGAATGTGTTGGTAGAAAAACGTTGATGAACCAAAGCTAATCGGGTTACCAAATCGTCATCTAATAAATCCGTATAATACCTACTGATGTCTTCCGGCATCAATAATCCTTTATAGATGATTGTGGTGGTGGAACAACTGGAAAAATAGAACATGTGGCTTTCTGAAATCCTTGAATTTTGGATCGCATGTTCTGCAATTTTTCTCGCTGCAAATAATTTAGCATTAAATTGTTGTTCCGTTAGGTCTAAGCCTTTTTTACCCACAAACACTTGTTTCACGGTTGGTTCTTTCTCACCGGCAATTCGTCCCAAATTAGTGGCGTCAACCGGTACGTCTCTCCATCCTAATATTTCTAAATTTTGATCGCGTATCGAAGTTTCGAAAGTCGTTTTACAAAAAACAACTTGGTTTTTACTTTTGGGCATAAAGACCATTCCTACGGCATATTGTTTTGTCTCGGGGATTTCAAAATCACAAACTTTCTTAAAAAAATCATGAGGGATATCAAATAATATTCCCGCTCCATCTCCCGTTCTGCCATCTGAACTCACCGCACCTCGATGTTCTAATTTGATTAGAATATCCAATGCTTTGTGTATGATATCATTTGATTTGATTCCATTTAGATTACAAATGAATCCTGCTCCGCAATTGTCGTGTTCAAATTCGGGCAAATAAAGGCCTTGTTCTTTAACTTTCATGCTTAATATTTTTTATACAAAATTAAAGATTTAGTAACATATAATAGGTGTAAAAGTTAAAAACGGCTTGTTTTTACAGTTATAGTAGAAAAAGGTTAAATAAAACATAATAATAGGATTTTAACGCATTCGATTTGATTTTTCTACAACGAGAAAACCAAATAGAAGCCGATGGATTGATAGTTTTGAAAGAAATATTTTACTGATCATTTTGCTTTTGAATTTATAACAAATTTGGAGTTAATCTTTATATTTTTTTATTTTGAAAGGAGTTGTAGTTTCGTTTGGACTATTGAAATTTAGACACCATTTAAATCAAAAAAAAAATAACAGTTACGTTTAATTTTGCTATTTTTGTGGCACTTTTATTCTGGAATAAATTCAGAATCCAGACAAATTCTATATTATGAACATACACGAATATCAAGGAAAAGAGATTTTAGCTAGTTACGGGGTTCGCATTCAACGCGGAATCGTTGCTAATAGTCCAGTAGAAGCGGTTGCTGCTGCTAAACAATTAACTACCGAAACTGGTACAAGTTGGTATGTTGTAAAAGCCCAAGTTCATGCAGGTGGACGCGGAAAAGGTGGTGGAGTTAAACTAGCAAAAAACTTACAACAAGTAGAAGAAATTGCAGAACAAATCATCGGGATGCAATTGATTACACCTCAAACTTCTGCGGAAGGTAAGAAAGTACATAAAGTTTTAATCGCTGAAGATGTTTATTATCCTGGTGAAAGTGAAACTTCTGAGTTTTATGTTTCTGTTTTATTGAATAGAGCTACAGGTCGTAACATGATTATGTATTCTACTGAAGGTGGAATGGATATTGAAGAAGTTGCGGAGCACACCCCACATTTAATTTTTACCGAAGAAGTGGATCCTTCTGTTGGACTGCAAGGTTTTCAAGCCAGAAGAATTGCTTTTAACTTAGGTCTTTCTGGAAATGCTTTCAAAGAAATGGTTAAATTCATCGATTCTTTGTACAATGCGTACATAGGTTCTGATGCGTCGATGTTTGAAATCAATCCGGTTTTGAAAACATCTGACAATAAAATTATGGCTGTAGATGCTAAAGTAAATATCGATGATAATGCTTTATACAGACAAAAGAAATATGCTGATATGCGTGACGTTCGTGAGGAAAACCCAATCGAAGTGGAAGCAAAAGAAGTAGGTTTGAACTATGTAGATCTTGACGGTACAGTAGGATGTATGGTGAACGGAGCTGGATTAGCGATGGCAACTATGGATTTAATTAAATATGCTGGTTTTGAACCTGCTAATTTCCTTGACGTAGGTGGAACTGCTGATGCAAAACGTGTTGAAACTGCTTTCCGTATTATCTTAAAAGATCCAAATGTAAAAGCTATTTTGATTAATATTTTTGGTGGAATCGTTCGTTGTGACCGTGTGGCGCAAGGAGTTGTTGATGCATACAAAAATATGGGAGATGCCATTAAAGTGCCTATCATTGTTCGTTTACAAGGTACCAATGCAGCTATTGCAAAAGAATTAATTGATAATTCAGGAATGCCAATTTTATCTGCTGTTGAATTTCAAGAGGCTGCAGATCAAGTAAAAGCTGCACTTTCTTAATTAGAAAATTGTTATAAATTTGAAATCCTGTTTGCTGCGGCAAACAGGATTTTTTTTGGATTAATTTTTAATTATTTTGACCGAACAAATCATAATAATAATCGAAAGTGCAAAGTTTTCTGGCTTATAACAATTATCTTTGTTTTTAATGTTTTTTAGTATTATGAAACTCCACATAAAAAATAATTTCACTTCTGAATTGCCTGCTGACCCCATTGAAATCAATACACCAAGACAGGTTCAGCAATCGGCATATTCGTATGTGTTGCCCAAAAAACCATCCAACCCATCACTAATTCATGCTTCTAATGAAGTGGCTCATGCCATTGGCATTTCTGATGAAGACCTACTTTCAGCTGATTTTTTGCACATTTTTTCAGGAAGCACCGTTTATCCGGAAACAAATCCTTTTGCCTTGTGTTATGCCGGACATCAATTTGGGAATTGGGCCGGACAATTGGGAGATGGTCGCGCCATCAATCTCACCGAAGTTATTCATGAAAATAAGATATATACTTTACAACTAAAAGGAGCAGGTCCAACTCCATATTCCAGAACTGCAGATGGTTTTGCGGTATTGCGTTCTTCCATACGGGAACATTTATGCGCTGAAGCCATGCATTATTTAGGTGTTCCCACAACACGTTCGCTATCGCTTATGCTTTCTGGTGATCAGGTATTGCGCGATGTAATGTATAATGGAAATCCTGCCTATGAAAAAGGCGCTATCGTTTGCAGAGTGGCTCCGTCATTTATCCGTTTTGGTAGTTTCGAAATGTTTGCTTCTCGAGAAGATTATGTTAATCTCAAATTACTGGCTGATTTTACGATCAAACATCATTTTCCTCACATTCAAGGGGAAGGTATCGAAAAATATCTCGCCTTTTTTCAGGAAGTAACCCGAACTACACTTAAAATGATTGTACACTGGCAACGCGTTGGTTTCGTTCATGGCGTTATGAATACTGATAATATGTCTATTCACGGGATCACGATTGATTATGGGCCTTACGGTTGGTTGGAAGATTATAATTCCGGCTGGACACCTAATACAACGGACAGTCAACATAAAAGATACCGTTTTGGCAATCAACCTGAAATTGCACTCTGGAATTTGTATCAATTGGCGAATGCGTTGTATCCTTTGATTAAAGATGCAAAACCACTTGAAACTATTTTGGACGCTTTTAGTACGGAATACGAAAAGGAGTATTTGGATATGATGCGAAATAAACTCGGTTTCCAAATTAAAAAAGAATCCGATATTGTTTTGATTCAGAGTTTGACCCAATTGCTGGAACGGGTAGAAACAGATATGACGATTTTCTTTAGAAATCTGAGTGATGTTACTAAAGCTGATCTTGCAATTACCGCTTTCGGTTCAATAAATGACGCTTTTTACAATGAAAATGATTTAAATGAAACGGTCTTGAAAGATTGGTACGATTGGTTGGAGAAATACAGTATTCGAATCAATGAAGAAATACTTTTGGATACAGAAAGAAAAAATCAAATGAATGCCGTGAACCCAAAATATGTATTGCGGAATTATATGGCACAATTGTGTATTGATGACGCGGATAAAGGAGATTATTCGTTGCTAAACGAATTATTCGAAATGCTTAAAAAGCCGTATGATGAACAACCAAATTTTCAAAAGTGGTTTGCCAAAAGACCCGATTGGGCCAGAGATAAAGTGGGGTGTTCTATGTTAAGCTGTAGTTCTTAAAATGGTTTAAAAAATATTAAATTAGTTCTGTCCGTTCGTTGCATCAAGCTACATTTTATGAATAAAATTAATTACATTGGTATTCACAAAGCACAGTCATTTAATATTTTTTTTTAAAATCTATTTAACACCAATTATCTCTTGACCTCTTATTAAAATATTATTTTTATTATCTAAATTTTCTTTGGTTTTTCCCAAAATGTTTATAATGTCAAATTTGGTGTCACTTTTTCTTAGATTGTAATGTGCTTCTGTATTGGTGACTTCAACTTCTAAAATATAGTTTCGGTCTAATTTGAAAGTCTCAATATTGTCTTTTATTAGTGTTCCGTTTACCATATAAATGACATCATTACTTTTGATTTTTGTGAATTCAGATTTAATTTGGTCTAAACCTATAAAATCATATTTCTTGGGGTTTTTAGAAGCAATATAAAGTTGGCCATGATACAAAACAGCATTTATTGTAGTGTCTTTTTTGATTACATTCACAGATTCAATTTCATTTGGGTCAAAATATTCCATCATATTTACAGGCATTAAAATTGAATCAAAAAACATAGCTGCATCTGGATTTTTAGTGTTTTGTCCAAAAAATAATGTTGTAATAAATAATATAGAAAAGGTTAGGAGCTGTTTCATTTTGATGACGTAAATTCATTAAGATGAACTAAATATACAAAAAATCCTGAATTCTCGTTCAGGATTTTATAATTTAATATAGTAGAGGATATAAATCTTTACTACTTATGATTTTTTATTTTTTCCGAAATTAAATTTCACTTTCTCCACTATTTGGACTTTTGAATTTCCTTTTGGATACTGTTTTTTAGAAGTGTTTTTTGTAGCAGGTCTTGATTTTGAAGGTGCTTCATCACCTCTTGATTTTTCTTCGTCTCTTGGTTTTGCCTTAAACTCGGGTCTATCTTTAGCTCCTTCTTTTGCAGGAATTTGAGCTTTGTGCTTGGCTAAAACATCATTTGGGTTTTTTGGATTTTCTTTGGTTCCACGCAAGTGAATAACCAATGCATTTAGAAAATTACGCAACACCTGATCACCACATTCTATGTAATTTTCATGTTTTTCATCGCGAAAAAATGCACCCAATTCGGATTTAGTGATTCTAAAATCTACCAATTCCAATATTTCAACTATTTGATCGTCACGCAGCATTAAAGCGACGCGAAGTTTTTTAAAGATATCGTTGTTTGTCATCATATTCTAATTTTTTACAAAGGTACGGTTTAAAAGCAATTGCAACACAATTTTAGATTTAGAATTGGTTGCAATTCAAAATCTGAATTAGAGTATCTAAATCTTCTTTCCTATGATTGGCAGTAATTACAATTCTATTTAAATTCTGAGTATCTGTCAAGTATTTAAAATTGGTCACTATGATCTTATTTGCAGTCAAAATTTCAGTAAGTCCAATGATTTCCGGATAAATAAGCGGATACTTAGGGTCAAAATGAATGGTTTTGTTTTTAATTAAATGAGCATCTATATACTGAATGTTTTCTTTTAGTTTTTGATGCTGTTGCAAATAAATTGCTGCTGCATCTGCCATAGTTTGTACAAATGCGGCATTCATTCCGGCACTGGAAATATAAGTATCGTAAGTTTTTATCTGATTAATAAATTCAGAATCACTGGCAATTACGCCACCCGTTAATCCAAAGGCTTTCCCTAAAGAGGCCACCATGATTTTTCTTTTGATGTTAGGAAGATTTATGGTCGAATAAATTCCGCAACCATTTGTTCCCAAAATTCCAAGCGAATGCGATTCGTCAATAACCAAAGTGATTTCTTTATTGGACGGAATCGAATTTAAAATCGAAAGATCGATTGGTCTTATCTGAAAGGATGGAACAGAATCCGTTAGAATCGTAATTTTTTCAGTTGCGGTATCTAGTAAACGAGGATTTAATTCATTTTCAGTAAAAACAGGTAAGCTGTTAGGAGCTTTGATGGCGGCGTGTGTGCCTGGAAAATGAAAAAAACAATTGGTTTGCGACTCGAGTATTTCAATAACTATTTTCCCTGCCAGCATACCGGATGAAAGAGTAAGTGCAGCATCTGCTTTGATAAAATGGGCTATAAAGCGTTCTCCGTTTTCGTAGGCAGTCAGTTGAATATTGGCACTTCTGGAACTTCCGTACGCCGTTCCCCATTGCAAAATATTTTTGATAATTAAGTTTTGAAATTCGGAATGTGTAGGCAAACCCAAATAAGCTGTTCCGCCAAAATAAAGATATTCTTCATTTTCTACTTCAATTATTCGATCTGGAAATTGATTGACTTTCATTTAAAACTACATTAAAGTTACACCGGTTCCGTTCAAGTCAGAATAGCTTATTTTGCCGAAATCAATGGTAATACCTGTGGCAATATCCTCGGATAATAATAGTGCGCCATCCATATCTACATAATCCAGTTGCGGTAATAAATGCGCAATTGCGGATATTCCAACTGTTGATTCGGTCATGCAGCCCACCATGGTTTTTAACCCTAATTTCTTGGCTTCCTGAATCATTCGTCTTCCGGGAGTTAGTCCGCCACATTTTACTAATTTGACATTTATCCCATGAAAATGATTGTGACATTTGGCTACATCTTCTTCTATAATACAACTTTCGTCGGCTATAATTGGTAAAACAGAATGTTTGAAAACTTCCTTGTGTTCTTCCCAATTGTTTGCCTTCATGGGTTGTTCTAAAAACTCGACACCTAATTTTTTTAGTTCAACGGCATTGTTTATGGTTTCTGCTACACCCCAGCCGCAGTTGGCATCAATTCTAAAAACAGCGTCAGTATGTTTCCTAAGTTCAGTAACAATGGCAATATCTTCCTTTGTACCTAATTTTATTTTATAAATTGGCCAAGGTAATTCTTTCATTTTAGCCACCATTTTTTCTATCGATGCAATTCCTATTGTGTAATCTGTCAATGGATTTTTATCGGTAGTGTAATTCCACAATTGGTACAGTTTTTTTTCTTTTTTACGAGCATACAAATCCGTAAAGGCCATATCCAAAGCGCATAAGGCAAACATATTGTTTTTTAAATACGGATGAATCGCAGCCCAAAATTCTTCAGGGGTTTCATTTGTTTTAGTTTCAATTACAGATCGAATTTTTTCCAAGTCCTGCATCATCACCGGAACAGTTGTCTTGTAGTACGGATTAGAAGTTGCCTCGCCAAAACCTGAATAACCATCACTTTGTAATTCCACAATCAAAGAAGGCTGAAAGTCTATAGATTCTCTCGAAATCGTGAATGTATGTTTCAGTTTAAGGTTGTATGCTCTTAAGATTAGTTCCATAAGGAATGTGATTTTAATGTTTGTTGTGTTTACTTGCAGCAGAATAATTTAGTAACCAAGCCATAAAACAGCTTTTACAAAACCATCACGCCATAATTTTTCATTGTGTTGTCCGCCTTTTACAATTTTCTTTTCATTCAAATTAAGGCAGGAACATCTATTGGAATTCAGTAAATATTCCATTTTATTCAAATCGGTCACCATATCTTCACTTTCATTGTCTCCACATAGAAAATAGATTTTAGACTTTATTTTTTTAGACTTTTCAGTCAGATCATAAATATCTTTGGTAAACCAAAAGGAAGGGGAAAATACTCCCGCTTTTCCAAATATCTCTGGGTATTTTAAAACAGCGTAATACGAAGTAAGACCGCCAAGGGAACTTCCCATGATGATAGTGTTTTTCTTGTCGGTTTTGGTTCTGAACGTTTTATCGATGTGCGGTTTTAAGGTTTTTACGATAAATTCTAAATAACGGTCTGCTTTTCCTCCTCCATATTTCTCGTTTTTAAAAGGCGTCAGTTCATCAATGCGTTTTTCATTTCCATGTTCAACTCCTATAACAATAACGGGTGCTTTTAGGCTATCCAATTTTTCGTCTATATTCCATTCACCTGAATAAGAAGTTGTAGCGTCAAATAAATTTTGAGCATCATGCATGTAAATTACGGATAATTTTCTTTTGGATGTGGCATAATTTTGGGGTAAATACACCCAAATTTTCTTTGTCGATTGAAGCTGTGGAGCCTCGATAGTAAAAGTGGAAACTTGTTTTGATGCCGTACGCTGCTTCGAAGTTCTAACTGAAGGTCTTGGCTCTTGAGCGTTGATTTCTGGTATCAAAAAAAGGATAAACAGCAATAATAGGTATCGTTGAATCATTAGTTCGTTTTGTAATTCAATTTAAAAACAATATTTTAGCTAAAAATAATAATTTGATGGATACATTCGAAGAAAAGAGAAGTTTACTTTTGGAGATGATTGCTTTTTCTACAGTTGATGGTCATTTACACAAGAAAGAATATGATTTTTTGTTTATTGTAGCCAATGAATTGAATATAGAAAAAGGAGGTTTCAATGATTTGTTTCATTTAGAATTGCCACAGTTGCCCATTAAATCCGAATTTCAGCGGATACAGCAATTTTATAGATTGGCTTTACTGATGCATAGCGACGGAATTTTGCACAAGAAAGAAGCTGTTAACATCCAACAAATAGCAATTGAAATGGGACTTAATCCTGCTGCAACAAAACGAATTCTGAAGCTGATGGATGAAGCGCCAAACGCAATTATTAATTCTGAAGTCTTATTGACTGTTTTTCAAGAGCAACATAATTAAGTTAATTGTTGCTGCAATCTCTTGATGTCATCCCGTAATTTTGCCGCCTGCATAAAGTCCAGATCTTTTGCGGCTTTTTCCATCGATTTCCGTTTTTCCCGGATAAGTTTCTCGATTTCCGTTTTTGATAGATATGTAGTTTCCGGTTCTGCTGCGGCATTCAAAGTGAGACCCAATTCATAGTCTACCAAAGGATTTTTGGTAAATGCACTTTCTATTTTTTTGTTTAATGCCTGTGGTGTCTGATTGTTTTCAGTGTTATAATTGATTTGTTTGGTTCTGCGATAATTTGTTTCATCAATGGTTTTTTGCATGCTGGCGGTTATTTTATCCGCATACATAATTGCTTTACCGTTCAGGTTTCTTGCTGCGCGACCAATTGTTTGCGTAAGTGAGCGGTGACTTCGTAAAAAACCTTCTTTGTCTGCATCTAAAATGGCCACCAAAGAAACTTCCGGTAAATCCAGACCTTCACGAAGTAAATTGACACCAATTAATACATCAAAAATTCCTTTTCGTAAATCTTGCATGATTTCTATTCGTTCCAAAGTGTCGACTTCAGAATGAATATAGCGACAGCGAATATTGACTTTCGTTAAATATTTTGCGAGTTCTTCTGCCATTCTTTTGGTTAAAGTTGTCACTAAAACGCGTTCGTCAATTTCTGCCCGAACCTGAATTTCTTCGATTAAATCATCAATCTGGTTTAAACTTGGTCGGATTTCGATAATGGGATCCAATAATCCTGTCGGACGAATTACCTGTTCCACAACGACACCTTCCGTTTTTTGCAATTCATAATCAGCAGGTGTTGCTGAAACATAAATTACCTGATTTTGCATGGCTTCAAATTCTTCAAACTTCAAAGGGCGATTGTCCATTGCTGCAGGAAGTCGGAAACCATATTCCACTAAGTTCTCTTTTCGGCTTCTATCCCCGCCATACATAGCACTGACTTGTGAAAGTGTTACGTGACTTTCATCAACAACCATTAAGAAGTCACTTGGAAAATAATCCAGCAGGCAAAAAGGTCTTGTTCCAGGTAAACGACCATCCAGATAACGAGAATAATTTTCAATTCCGGAGCAATAACCCAGTTCCCGAATCATTTCCAAATCAAAATTGGTACGTTCTTCCAGTCGTTTAGCTTCCAGATGTTTTCCAATTTCCTTAAAATAATCGACTTGTTTTACTAAATCCTGTTGGATTTCCCAAATCGCACCTTGTAAAACATCCGGTGAAGTCACGAACATATTGGCCGGATAAATCGTCAGTTTATCAAATTTTTCAAGTACTTGAGAGTTCTTGGTGTCAAAACTTTCGATTTCCTCGATTTCATCACCAAAGAAATGGATTCGGTAGGCTTCGTCAGCATAACTAGGATACACATCAACGGTGTCTCCTTTTATTCTAAAACTTCCAGGATTAAAGTCGGCTTCCGTTCTGGAATATAAACTTTGCACCAGTTGATGTAATAATTTGGTGCGGGAAATAATTTGTCCTTTCTCAATTGGTATCAAGTTTTTCTGAAATTCGACAGGATTTCCAATACCGTACAAACACGAAACGGAGGCCACAACTAAAATGTCTCTTCGTCCAGAAAGCAAGGATGCAGTGGTTGACATTCGCATTTTTTCCAGTTCTTCATTGATGGATAAATCCTTTTCGATGAAAACGCCGGTTACAGGCATAAAAGCTTCGGGTTGGTAATAATCGTAATAGGAAACGAAATATTCCACGGCATTGTTCGGGAAGAATTGCTTGAATTCCGAGTATAATTGTGCCGCCAACGTTTTGTTGTGTGCCAAAACCAAAGTGGGTCTTTGTACTTCCTGAATTACATTGGCTACCGTAAATGTTTTTCCGGATCCGGTAACACCCAATAAAGTTTGGAATTTATCACCATCAATAATCCCCTGAACTAATTTGTCAATCGCTTGTGGTTGGTCGCCTTTGGGCTGGTAATCGGATACTACTTGAAAATTCATTGGTGTTAAGTGGCAAAGTTTTAGAGCTGTAAAGATACAAGTTTGGATTCTTTTTTTTACCAAAGGATGAGCCAAAAAAAAACCATTCGCGTGGGCGAATGGTTTTTAGTGTAAAACAGGGAGTTCTAGAAACTCAAGCTTAATCGAGCGAAAAGAAATCTTCCGTTTTGACCAAATTGAGAGGTGTTTCTTGAATATGCAAATTGATTTGCATTTGACAAGTCAATTGTTGTTGCATTGGCAGCATAAGTTACATTGCCATTTGTGTCAACACCATTTGCTCTTTTTGCAGTTTGTGTACCAAGATTTACATCAGGATAGATATCAAAAATATTGTTAGCCCCAATTACAACTTTTGTAGTTTCCGTAATTTTGAAACCAACAGATAAATCAGTGATTATTTTTGCGCCCCAGATTGGATGCTCAATTTCGACTGCTAGACCATTTATTATTGCTCCTTCAACTCTTCCATCTCCATTTACATCAGCCGTATTTGGATCAGTAACCTGGCCGAAGTAAACATTTCTCAAAAAGAAATCGAATTTTTTATAAGTAAAGGAGTTGGTTAAATTTCCTTTAACTCTTGGAATGGCTTCTTCTAGATAGACTCTGCTCATTTCAGAAAAATAGCGGTTGATTTGACCATTAGCAACTAAAGTAGGTGAACCTTTAATCGCGCCCACTTGTCTTGTTTGAGAAAAAGTAGTAGCTAAATCAGATTTGATTACTATAGCTCCTAAATTTAGCTTATGTGTTATAATGATATCAATTCCTTTAGACTCTGTACTAATAGCATTGGCAAAAAAGGTTGCCGCATTTGCTCCAGCGAGATCAAATTGTAATTGAAGCTCTCTCTGTGGCGTTCCGTCAGCAAACGTTCCCGATGGACGAGAAAATTGATCCGTCAAAGTTACTCTGTCATCTATTCTTACAATATAAGCATCGGCAGTCAAAGTAATGTTTCCTTCTGGAATCTTAGCGGTAAAACCAATACTGGCACTTTTAGATTCTTCTTGTTTCAATTGTGGGATTCCAAGGGCTTGTGCTGCCGGGGAATCATTACTAAATGTGCTTACTTCAAATGGTACACCACCAACAAATTGAGTCGCTGTAGCATTAAAATTGATTTGATGTAAAGAAGGAGCGCGAAAACCTGTGGAAACAGCACCACGCAAATTAATGTTGTCTGTTAGTTTATAACGACTGGCAACTTTAAAATTAGTAGTGTTTCCGAAATCAGAATAGTTTTCAAAACGAACGGCTCCGTTCAATAACCATTTTTCTGTAACATCATATTCAAGATCTCCATAAATAGCGGTACTGTTACGACCTTTGTCAATAGCATTTGTTGGCCTGAAACCCGGAAATACTTGGGAGCCATTCCCTCTAATAGATCCAAAGAAATCAGTTACGATCAGATTAGCGGGGGTTACTCCTGGTAAAGCGACATCACCATTTATATCATATAAATTATATGATTCTGGTTGTCCTGCACTAATACTATAGTTTTCATTTCGGTATTCAGCTCCAAAAGCAACGTTCAAATCACCAAATTTTCGGTTCATGTCGAAATTGGTTGTGTTTTGGCTAAAGGCTAATCCACCAGCGTCAAATTCAGTAGGAGAGTTTTCTCTCATGGAAGAATTGACGGTATTTTCAACGCCATAATCAAATGCATTTCTTCCAAAAGTATTGCTTAAGTCAAAATTCCAATTTTCGAAAATTATACCTCTAAGACCCGCTGCTGCTGAGATATCGTTGATTGTTGAATGTATTTCTGGTAAAAAACCATTTGGATACAAACCGGTATACGATCTAGATTGATTTGGTCTTCTGTAAAAACCGGCGGCTTCACCAGTTCTGTTGCTGTTTCCTCCAAAAGCATACAATTCTAATTTATCAGTTAAAGGATAGGCAGCATTTACAAAGAATTGTGAGCTTTGAAGTGATGATTGACCTACTCGCATATTAAAATCATTTCGTACTAAACCTCTAGCACCAAGTTCCTCCGAAGTTACGTCAACTCCTAATAAAGCTCTCATCCCGGATAAATTTCCATTCGATGCGGCAGTTTGAATAGCAGTTTTTGTTGTTGCATCAAAATAACTTACTTGTTGCGCATACGTATTAATTGTGTTCAGCAAACCGTTATAAAAACCAGGGGTAGTGTTTAACGTATTCGCATACAAACTATTAATGTTAATACCTGCTATTCTAGCTCTTTCTTCAACAGCATTGTATCGGTTAAATAAATTTCCTTTAACTTCTTTAGCACGACTTGTTTGACCTCGCAATTGAGCACTTGCCGTAATATTAATGAAACTTTTTTCCTTTCCTAAATTTGTTCCGTAGTTCAAGTCAATTTGAATGTTGTTTCCATCATTTCCACCGGTATGGTCGTTAGCATTTTTAGAAAAATGACTTCCTCCAAAAAGGTTTATTTCTAATTTTTTAGTATCTTTTTTCATGTTGATGTTGATTACACCAGCAATAGCATCTGAGCCATATTGAGCTGAAGCTCCATCTCTTAATACCTCAATTTTTTCGATAGCAAAAGCGGGAATGGAATTCAAGTCGGTACCTACAGCTCCTCTACCAGGTGATCCATTAATATTTACCAAAGAAGAAGTGTGTCTTCTTTTTCCGTTTATTAAAACCAATACTTGGTCTGGTCCTAAACCTCTTAATTGTGCAGGGTCAATGTGATCCGTTCCATCAGCTACAGTGGTTGTATTTGAGGTAAATGATGGCGCAACCATATTTAAAATCTGATTCAAATTCGTTTGAGCACCTTGTGAAGCGATCTCTTTCATAGAAATAACATCAATAGGTACTGCAGATTCCGTTACGGTTCTTGTAGGATTACGGGAGCCCATTATAACTATATTTTGTAATGTTTCGCCACTTCCCGTTAAAGTAATGTTTAGTGTACTTCCTGTGATTTTAACTGATTTTGTTTCTAAACCTACATAGGAGAATTGTAAAATATCTCCAATTTTTGCAGTAATGGTGTATTTACCATCTATATCTGAAGTAGTGCCCTTTGCAATTCCTTTGATCATAATGGTTGTTCCAGGTAAGGTGGCGTTGGAGTCGTCAGTAACAACACCGGAGACTCTAATTTCTTGGGCAGTTATTACTGCTGAAAAAATTAAAGTTAGAATAAAGAAAAGTTTTTTCATTTTTGGTAATTTAATGTTAGAACCGTAAAAATACTACTTAAATGGCGTTAATTAGAATAAAAACAATCAAGATATTTGTTAAATGGCAAATAATTATTATTTACATTTTTTTTTATGAAAAAACTAGTTTGAGTTCTTCTTATTGAACATGTACTATTTTTATTGATAAAGATCTTTCATTTCTAACCAGAATGAGGAGTAATTAGGCTGATTTTTTAAAATTTCCAAGCTTTTTGTTGTGCTTCACTGAGGAAAGTCCAAGCAATAATTCGGCTAGTTTTTTGGCCTTGAGCCATATCGATGGTTTTAATTTCGACCACACTTACTTTGTTTAATGTTTTGTAAAGACTGGAAAGATTCTCTTTTTTAGATACCAAAGTTGTAAACCACAAGCACTGCATCGGATATTTTGCACTTTCGTAAATCATCTGGGTTACAAAACCTAATTCACCGCCTTCACACCACAATTCTGCATTGTGACCACCAAAATTTAAAACAGGTTTAGCGTCACTTCGTTCGGCTGTACCTCGGGTTGTAGTTTTAGCATTTTCTAAATTGTTGATTTTTCGAATCGTGCTTTTCGTGGCTTCATCTTGCGAGGCATGAAAAGGTGGGTTACAAATGGTAAACGTAAATTTGTCTTCGGGAGTGATTATATTTTTAAAAATAAAGCGCGATTCCGTTTGTTGTTGTAAGCTGATAGCGTCAATCAATTTTGGATTTTCTTCAATAATGGCACTGCAATTTTCAATTGCTTTTAAATCGGTATCTGTACCTACAAAACTCCATCCGTACGCTGAATTACCAATTATAGGATAAATGCAATTCGCACCTACGCCTATATCTAAGCCTTGAACGGTTTCTCCTTCAGGAATGATTCCGTTGTTGCTTGAAGCTAATAAATCTGCTATATAATGGATGTAATCCGCTCTTCCGGGAATGGGCGGACAAAGATAATTTTTAGGAATATCCCAGTTTTGAATGTCGTAATGGGACAACAATAATGCTTTGTTAAGCGACTTTACCGCATCGGGATTACTAAAATCAATTGTTTCTTCCAAAGCGTCTGGATTGTGCTTATTGGCGGAAACAAAAGGCTTTAATTCAGGGGATTTTTGAATTAGTTCCTCAAAATCATATCCAAATCTATCCAGATTTCTGGGATGTAAATTAGTCTTTTCGGTAATCGTTTTCGCTTTCATTTTTTTTATTTCGATGCAAATATAGGCATAACTATTTTGTAAAAGTACAAAGACGACTTTGACTCATTAAACAGATGAAAAAATGAACCACATAGAAACATAGAATTTAATTTAATTTTTGATTTAAATCTGTTCCGAACAGTCAAAATTTAGGTGACATAGAAAAAAAGCCAATGCTTTTTTTTCTATTGTGAACTCTTATCACTGTCAAAATTTATTTTTACAGGAATAAACACTATGTTTCTATGTGGTTTAAACTTCAATTTGTTTTAATGCGTTTGATCTGACTATGACCCATTAAACAGATCGAAAATAAATCATAAAATTAGAATATTGCCGTTTTTTAGAACCATAAAAACGGTTACTTTTATAAAACACACAAATAGTATGACTTTTATACCCGCTACTTTTCATTTCAAAAAGAGATACATAGTTTACAGTTTAATTTTTTTGTATATCGTAATGTGTCAGTCTTGTATGACGATGCGATTTTCGAATAAAGAGACATCAAAATTTTTTGCTCCATCAAAAATAGAATTTCAGGATAAAACAATTGCTTTTGAAGGCTATAAAATACATTATGTAGAAACGGGTAATGCGCAAAATCCGACATTGTTTTTTGTACACGGTTCGCCCGGAAGCTGGAATGCCTTCAAAGAATATCTTAAAGATACTTTATTGCTGAAAAAATACCGAATGATTGCGATTGATCGACCGGGTTTTGGATACAGTGATTTTGGTGATGCTCAAAATTTAAGGGAGCAATCTCAAAGAATATCTGAGTTTATAAAAAAAACCGATAATAAAAAGCCGCTAATTTTGGTTGGGCATTCTGTAGGCGGACCAGTTGTGGCTCAATTGGCTGCGGATAATCCTTCTTGGTACAAAAGATTGGTGATACTGGCAGGATCATTGGACCCGAAAGCTGAAAACCCAGAGAAATGGAGAACGGTTATCAAGGCAAAGCCTTTGCGGTATTTGATTCCCGGAGCATTGCGTCCTTCTAATGATGAGTTGTGGTGGCTGAAACAGGATTTGGTAGCTTTAGAGCCAGAACTAAAAAAAATTACTTGTGCGGTTACGATTATTCATGGAACAAAAGATGTTTTGGTGCCGTACAGCAATGTTGCCTTTATGCAAAAAAAGTTTACCAATGCTAAATCAATCGATGCAATAACGATCAAAAAAGCGAATCGTTTTATTCCTTGGAGTTACTATGAAATTATAAGAAATATATTGTTAAAAATGTAATAAAACTAATCCAGGCATTCCATCATTAATAGATCACCTTCATTATGTTCTATTGTTACGATTCCGTCTTTGAGGACGTGGTTGCTGCTGCCGGTTCTGTAACCAATAGTCAAACTATCATCTTTCAGCGGATAAAATAAATTATCAGAATGAATTCCAGTGACGTGACCTACAGGGATTAATGAAATAGGAGTGTTTGCCGTATACCATTTTTCGAATTTTTTAGGCAAAAGGAATACTTTTGAGTGATCGTCCAGAATGACAATTTTCAATAAATTTCTATATCTCGTAATGTTGGTAATATTGGTTATGGTATGATCAGCTCTTCGTCCGGTGGCCCAAACGACGTTTACAGCAGGAATTTTTCTTTCGATTAAATAGTCAAAAGCTTTTTCTAAATCGGTTTTATTCTGATCCGGAGTATGAATAATTTCGATGGGATATTGAGACGTTTTATAAATTTCTGGGTCAAATCCTCGGTCAAAATCTCCTAAAAGCACATCGACTTTGATGTCTAGTTCCATAACGCGAACCATAGCCGAATCTAATACGACCACGAGTGGTGACCATTCCAGTAATTGACCCAATAGTTCCGGGTTACAGGAAGCGCCATTGGCAATGATTAAAGCAGGTTCTTGGTCGTCGCGAACGATATGGTGTGAAGACATTGTGAATTATGAATTATGAATTATGGTGTAAAAGTAAATAAAAGTTCTCGTTTTATCTCTCACGTACTAGCCCGGATGGCAATGAAAACCAAAACAGGTTGTAAACTTTAGTTTTCCGGCAGTAGAAGAGCGACCAAAGGAAGCTCCTTATACGGTCTGGAAAACTGTTTAGAGCCTGTTTTTGGTTGTAATGAACAGCCGGATTAGCTCCTGATTATTCAATCGTGTAACTTCTAACATCAACTTCGCTAAGGGAGAAATAACCCAAAGGATAATTAACCGAATCCGTGGTGTTGATGATGTTTCCTCTTACGGTAGCAGGCGGAGATTGAAACGGTCCGCCACCATTATTTCCTGCAATACTCACTAATACACTCATGTAATTGTAGTATGCTTTTGAAATTCCGAAGTGGATTATTTCAATTTTATCGTCTTTTTTTAAATCATCATTTTGTGACATACTGAAAAATTCGTTTCCGTTGAAAAACTCATCTTGGTCAACATAAAAATTTGATTTTGCTTGGTTTGAATACACATATTTGTATAGGTAATAATTGGTTTCACCCGCTGGATCTTGGTAGAATGTTTTAATTTCAATGTCAGTCCCTGTAAAACCGCCTTGATTGTTTTGAACAATTTTTGTGATTGGCGTAACGGGTTTTAGTGTATCGGTTGCGGTATACGTATTGCCATTGCTGATAACTGTCAGTGTATAGGTTTCGTTGATTACCGGTATAAAAGTAGCGCAAGTATATTCGCCGGTATTTGCAATTTCCGAAAAAGTAAAAACCACATTAGCACTATTTTTTATAGACACTGTTGCTCCGGAAACTTTTGGAATAGTTGTACCGTAAAATCCAGTTGTTGTAGTCAGTTTTATTTTTTGTTGATTTCCCGAAGTTCTTTTTTTCCAATTAATTGCTGCTTCAATTACCAGTTTTGGTGGAGCATTATCTAAATCTACTTCGACAACATCTTCACAACTTGCCGAAAAAATAGCGATGAGAAGTACCAGATATAGTGTTGTTTTTTTCATGATTTTATTTTTTATTTAGTTGCCTTGTAGAATGCTAAGCTTAAAATTTAAAGTTATAGCTCACCGCTGGAACTACACCAAATATCGAAGTTTTTACAGCTTCATTGATTCCTGTATCTGTATTTTGTCTAAAATTAATAGAAGCGGCATTTTTCCGATTGTACAAATTGTAAATGCTAAAAACCCATTCGCCTTTCCATTGGCGGTCTTTGTTGCTTTTAGGAGTCAAAGTAGCGGCAATATCCAGGTGGTGGTAAGCGGGGAGCCGATTTCTATTTCTCAATCCATAACTGGGTAGATTGATGCCTAAGTATTCATATTGTCCAACAGGATATGTTACCGGTTGCCCAGTTTGCAGGGCAAAATTAGCTCCAAAAGACCATTTTTCATTTAGATTGTAGGAACTGGTTATTGCAATATTGTGCAGTTTGTCATATACGGAATTGTACCATTGGCCGTTGTTGATTCCGGTTTCGATTGAGGTTCTTCCCGGAGTTTGTTGCTCGGATTTGGATAATGTATACGATATCCAGCCATTAAATTTCCCTTCGTTTTTTCGGAACATGATTTCTAAACCGTATGATCGTAATTGCCCGTTCAGGATTATTTGTTCAATGGCTTTATTGGCAATCAAATTAGCACCATCAATATAATCCAAGCGGTTTTGCACTTCTTTATAATACGTTTCTACTTCAAGGGAATACATTCCTTCTTGAAAGTTTTTAAAATAACCCAAAGCCACCTGATCTGCAATTTGGGGTTTAATGAAATTATCGCTTGGCGTCCAGACATCAAGTGGAGTTGGCGATGTGGTGTTCGAAATTAATTGTAAATACTGTACCATCCTGTTGTAACTTGCTTTTATGGATTGGTTGTCATTGATTTTGTACGCCAATGAAAAACGAGGTTCCAGATAATTATAGCTTTGGATGACTTTATTTTTGTCGTAAAATTTAGTGTTAATTGGAGTCGCTTTTTCATAAATCTGTAATTCCGAATTGAAGATAACCGGATTGTCATTTTCATAAATATTCACGGTAGATTGCCCTAAACGGTAAAATATACTGTATCGAAGTCCGTAGGAAAGGGCTATTCTGTCGGATATTTCGTGATCAGCGTTGATGTAAACTGCGGGTTCAAAAGCATATTTTTTATCCAATTGAGCAAAATTTATTCCGGAGTCCGTATCAGATGGCTTGATGGTTCCCGGATTGAATTCGTAATAAATTCCGTTTACTCCGTAATTCAATTTGAATATATCTGAAATGTAATTCTTGAAATCGTATTTGATATTGTAATTTTTGATGCCGGAATCCCATTTGAACCCTACAAAATCCAAATCCAAACCGTAATAATAATCGCTGTAAATGAGCGATAAATTAGAAAATAATTTTTCAGAAAACAAGTGATTCCAGCGCAAGTTTAAAGTGGTGTTTCCATAAATATTGGTAAAACTTTTGTTCAGGCTGAAGACATCTCGGCCAAAATAACCCGATAAATACAGACTGTTATTTGCATCTAATTTATAACTCAACTTGGTATTTAGGTCATAAAAATAAGCGGAGTTGTTTTTTTGTTTTTCGGATAGCTTCAGGAATAAATGCGCATAGGAACTTCTGCCACCAATCAGGAAGGAACCTTTGTCTTTTACCAATGGTCCTTCAGCCAAAATGCGACTGGAAATCAATCCGATTCCTCCATTGATATGAAAATTTTTGCTGTTGCCGTCTTTTTGATAAATATCCAACACAGAAGAGGCTCTTCCACCATAACGAGCTGGAATTCCGCCTTTGTACAACTTCAAATCTTTGATGGCATCCGGATTAAAAACAGAGAAAAAACCAAAAACGTGTGAAGAATTGAATATGGTAGCTTCATCGAGCAGAATTAAATTCTGGTCGGCACCGCCACCACGAACATTAAATCCTGAAGCGCCTTCACCAGCATTTGTAACACCGGGCAGTAATAAAATAGATTTTAAAACATCGACTTCGCCCAGCACAACGGGCATTTTCTTGATCGCTGAAATGGAGAGTTTATTGACGCTCATTTCGGGTTTTTTGATGTCTATTTTGGTTTCATTATCCGTAATAACAACTTCTTTCAAGGCGGTTTCATCACTGAATAAATTAAAATTATTTTTTAGGTTTTGACTCAAGTCGATTAGCTCTTCCTTGGTTTGAAATCCTAAATAGCTAATTTGTACGTTATAGATTCCTTTTGGAACTGTGATGGAGTAAAATCCATATTCATTGGTAGTTACTCCGGTTTTGAGTTCAAGGATTACAATGTTGACGCCTATTAAAGTTTCGTTGCTGTTGGCGTCAATAATAGTTCCGCTTAGCGTAAATTTCTCTTGAGCGAAGCATGAAAAGGAGCTTAATAATACCACTAAAAAGGGAATAATTTTCTTTGGAGTCATTGTTTAAATTTTTCTAAATACAAAAATGTAAATTACATTAAATAGAACAGCATTTGACATATAACAACCGTTAAGGTATTGCTAAGGTAAAAAAAAAGACAACTGTTTCCAGTTGTCTTTTTAATATTATGTAGTTAAAAAATTAAGCTAGTTTAGCATCTAAATTTTCTTGTATCGCTGCTAAGAAAGCCTCGGTAGTCAAGTAATCTGCAGCAGTCAACCCTTCTGGTTTTACTAACATTGCTAAGTCTTTAGTCATTTTTCCGCTTTCAACAGTATCAATGCATACTTGTTCTAGAGTATGACAAAAATCAATTAAAGCTTGATTTTCGTCCAGTTTACCTCTGTGTTCCAATCCTCTTGTCCATGCAAAAATAGAGGCGATTGGGTTTGTTGATGTTGCTTTTCCTTGTTGGTGTTGTCTGTAGTGACGTGTAACTGTTCCGTGAGCCGCTTCTGCTTCTAGAGTTTTTCCATCAGGAGTAACTAATACTGAAGTCATTAATCCTAACGAACCAAAACCTTGTGCAACAGTGTCAGATTGAACATCACCGTCATAGTTTTTACACGCCCAAACAAAACCACCACTCCATTTCATTGCAGAGGCAACCATGTCATCGATCAAACGGTGTTCGTAAGCAATTCCTGCTTCAACGAATTGTGCTTTGTAGGTAGATTGATATACTTCTTCAAAAATATCTTTGAAACGTCCGTCATAGGCTTTCAAAATAGTATTTTTTGTAGAAAGATACAAAGGCCATTTTTTTGTCAAAGCCATTTGGAAAGAGGAATGTGCAAAACCGTAAATACTTTCATCCGTATTGTACATTGCCATTGCGACTCCGTCTCCTTTATAATCGTATACTTCCCAAGTTTGAGTTTCTCCTTCTTCAGGAACAAAAGTCATTGTTAGTTTCCCTTTTCCTTTGATAACAGTATCTGTAGCTTTGTATTGGTCTCCAAAAGCATGACGACCAATAACGATAGGCTGTGTCCAACCCGGTACTAAACGAGGTACGTTTTTCATGATAATTGGTTCACGGAAAACGGTTCCACCTACAATATTACGGATGGTTCCGTTTGGAGATTTCCACATTTTTTTTAAACCAAATTCGGTAACACGGTCTTCATCAGGAGTAATTGTGGCACATTTAATACCAACATTGTATTTTTTTATTGCCTCAGCAGAGTCAATAGTGATTTGGTCATTACTAGCATCTCTGCTTTCCATTCCTAAATCGTAATATTTAATATCTAAATCTAAATAAGGAAGAATTAATTTTTCCTTGATAAAGGACCAAATAATTCGTGTCATTTCGTCACCATCCAATTCAACTACCGGATTAGCTACTTTAATTTTTGTCATAATGTATTGATATATGTAATTCTTATTTTTTAAATGTAGCTACAAATGTAATAAAACGTTATCGTAAAAGAAAATGCGTTTTCATTTGTTTAAAATGAATTGTCAAATTATTACTTTAGGATGGTCAAAATAAGAATATGGAAAATATATTCCTTATTTCTTGTCAAAAAATAAGTGCTTCAAATGCATTCAATTTTAATAAAATTGGTAGAATAGTATTGAATAGCTTGACTTTAAACCAAAAAAAAATCCTGACAACGTCAGGACTTTTATAATAAAGAGATATTTGACTATCTTCTTTTGTCTTTAATTTTAGCTTTTTTACCAGTAAGTTCTCTGAAGTAGAAAATTCTAGCTCTACGAACTGCACCTTTTTTGTTGATTTCCACTTTTTGTAAAGCTGGTAAGTTTACTGGGAAGATACGCTCTACACCAATAGCACCTGACATTTTGCGAATCGTGAACGTTTCTGTATTAGCAGAACCTCTTCTTTGAATAACAACTCCTTTAAAAAACTGAGTTCTTGTTTTTTCACCCTCTCTAATCTCGTAGTAAACAGTGATAGTATCTCCAGCTGCAAAAACTGGGAAATCTTTTCTTGTTACAAATTCGTCTTGAACGAATTTCATTAAATCTGCCATGATATTTTTTAATTATGGTTTGTATTAAGTCAACATTCACGGATCTCGCCAGAGGTTGAACTAATGTGGGTGCAAAAGTAAATAAAAAAGTTTAAAGTTTAAAGTTTTTCTTGTTTAAAGTTTAGAAGTTCTTGAATACCACCTTTAAACCTTAAACTTCAAACAAATTTTAATCTTCCAACAAATCCGGTCGTCTGTTCTTCGTGTGTTCGTAGGCCATATCCTCGCGCCATTTGTCAATTTTGGCAAAATTCCCGCTGGTCAAAACCTCCGGAACTTTCCATCCGTTGTAATCTGCCGGACGAGTGTATATAGGACCTGATAATAATCCGTCCTGAAAACTATCCGTCAATGCGGAGGTTTCATCACTCAAAACACCAGGAATCAATCGGATCAATGCATCTGATAATACTAATGCGCCTAATTCACCACCACTCAAAACGTAATCACCAATAGAGATTTCCTTGGTAATAAAATGATCGCGTACTCGCTGATCTACTCCTTTATAATGTCCGCAAAGGATAATAATATTTTCATACATTGACATCGTATTGGCCATTTTCTGGTTTAGGGTTTCCCCGTCCGGCGACATGTAAATGATTTCATCGTAGGCTCTCTCGCTTTTCAAATGCGTAATACAGGCGTCGATAGGCTGTACGGTCATCACCATTCCGGCGCCACCGCCATAGGGATAATCATCTACGCTTTTTTGTCTGTTGGTCGTGTAATCCCGCAGATTATGAAAATGAACTTCCACCAGACCTTTGTCAATAGCTCGTTTCATGATCGAAGCCTCAAACGGACTTCGCAATAATTCTGGCAGAACAGTAACAATATCAATGCGCATAATTTTAAATCTTAGTTTGAAAAGGGCAAAGGTACAAAGATGCCAAGGTTTTCAAATAACCATTTACCAATTCAGCGATTAAACTTTTCTTCAGGAGCTATTTCCAGCTTTACACTGTATCTTTCCTTGCTTAAAGAAAGCAAGAAAAGGATGCCGTTTCAATCTGGGCTAGGTGTTTGTCAAAATAGGATGTTTTAATTAATAATTGTATCAAATAAAGCAGCAGTATTTTTTTATGGTGCTTTCTAAACGCTATCATAAAGGAAATATTTGTTAAACATTGCATTTAAAAATTTGAAAATGAACGTTTTAATTCGTGTGTTGTAAGCTCTATTTGAAGGGGGTTATTATGCTTTGAATTAGTAAACCCAACGAGTTACTTCTTTGTATCAAACGCTAGCAATTTTAAAACCTGTTATAAAACCAAACTTTATCTTTCAACGTATATAAACTAATATTTAATTATACAGTTTGCGGCGATGGGTAAAAAAATAGATAAATGGATTTATGTTTCTTTAGTTGTATTGTTTTTTACTAAATCATTTTCTCAATATGAATTCAGTAATGGAACTATACCCAAAGAAGTTTCATTGCACAATTACACTACAGTTGCAGATGTTGGTCAAAGAAATCTAGATATTCACTATGTTCTTGCCAACTTTAATTCATTTAATCCTAAAAAACTTCAAACTGAAAATGATGATTTAGGTTTTTCTCAAAATAATTTTTGGTCAAAAACGGAGCTTATAAACGCTAGTGATCGGACTTTGAATTATTATTTAGAAACGGCCAGACCTATAACGGATTTAGTAGAATTGTATTTTATTGATAGCACTTCGGGGAAAATCACCAAAATGGTAAGCGGTGATAATATGCCCTTTTCTGAGCGAAGTTTTGATAATCGTAAAACTATTTTTAAGATTAAAATTTTGCCAAATTCGAGGCAGCAATTATTTTTGCATCTAAAAAGTGATGGTGAAGTTGTCAACATGCCGGTCATGTTGTACTCTTCAGAAAACTTTATAAAGTTGATTTCAAACGAGCAGTTGTTTTTTGGTATATTCTATGGTATTCTGGCCATTGTTTCTATTATTTATTTATTCTTCTATTTTGCCTTACGCCAAAAAGCATTTTTATATTATAGTTTATATGTTGTTTTTATCGGCTTAATGCAGTTCTCTTTAGATGGTTATTTTTATGAGTTAATTACCCCTAAAGGCGGTTGGTTTTCGCTTCGTGCAGTGTTGCTTTTTGCGATGATTGCAGGTTTTTTGCTGGGCAAATACAGTGAAGTTTTTTTGAATATCAAAAAACATAATAAAATAATTTACTTTTTGTTTACTGTTCTTTATTTTTTAGCTTTTGTTTTAATTGTATGTATTTTATTTGTTCCTAAGGCTTTAGCTTTGTGTTATCCATTGGCAAACGTGCTGGGATTGCTGATTCTTATCTTGATTATAAGTTCTGTCGTGTATCTGTATTGTAAAAAAATACATGTAGATGGTTTTTTTACAATGGGTATTTTCTTTTTGGTGCTCGGCTTTGGCATTTTTATTCTCAATAACTTCAGTCAAATTCCCAATTCGTTTCTAACAGATAACAGCTCTAAATTAGGTACTGGTTTGGAAGTTATTTTTCTTTCCCTTTCTATGGCTAATTTGATTCGGAATCTTAAAAATGAAAAAGACAACCTCAATCGTCTTGCTTTGATTCGTTCTGAAGAAATGAATGATTTGAAATCTTATTTTTTATCCAATATTAGTCATGAATTACGTACTCCATTGAATGCTATTATGAATTTGATTGAGTCAATTTCTAATGAAGTTGAAGATGATACGATCAAACATAAATGCAAAATCATAAAGTATTCTTCGTATAGTTTATTGAGTTCGGTCAATGATATTCTTGATTTTTCTAAAATTGAAAAAGAGGAATTAAAACTGGAAAACAATCCATTTGATCCCGTACAGGTTTTAGAGTATTTAAATAATAATGCGATCAATATAGCGAATGAAAAGGGACTTGAGTTTCAATTTTCGAAATCAAAGAATATTCCTGATTTTTTGATTGGAGATGCTAATCGATTGGTTCAGATCGTTAATAATGTATTAAGTAATGCCATTAAATTCACCTTAAAAGGGTGTGTGAAGTTTACTATTGATGCGGAATTATTGCCCGGCAACAGGGCGAGCTTGATATTGACCATTTCAGATTCCGGGGTGGGGATTTCTCCTGATAAAAGGGAACGTATTTTTGATTCTTTTTATCAAAAGAGTAGTGATAATAAGAAAAAATTCAGCGGACTTGGATTAGGACTTTATATCGTGAAAACATTGGTAGATATGCAAAACGGAAGTATTAAAATGGATAGCGTGATTAATGTGGGAACCACCTGTGTCATGACGATTGATTTTGAGGTCTCTGAACAAAAAAAAGGCATAGGAACAACTGCTAAAATGGGAATTGAAAATGATTTAGAAGGGAAATCCATTTTAGTAGTTGAAGACAATCCTATAAACCAGATGGTGATCAAAATGATTACTAAAAAATGGTTGAATACCACAGTTATGTTTGCTAATAATGGTCAGGAAGGGATAATGGCATTGATTAAAAATCAATTTGATATTGTACTGATGGACCTTCAAATGCCAGTGATGGATGGTTATGAAGCTACAATTGCAATAAGAAATGGAGCAGCAGGTATACACAATAGTCATATTCCTATTATTGCTGTAACAGCGGATGTCATGGAGGCCACAAAACAGCGGGTTAAGGAAATAGGAATGAATGATTATTTGTCTAAACCAATCAAAAAAGAAGTGCTATATGAGGCAATCAAAAAATTAGTTAACTAAATCGCAATCGTACATAAACGTGTTTGATTCCTTTTTTATCGGAGTCTCTTTCGTCAATTTCCAGAATATCGGTCAATGATTTCAACATTGGAGTTAATTTAGAAAAGCCATAATTTCTAGGATCAAACTCTGGTTTTTTCTTCACAATAAGATTTCCTACGTCACCGAGAAATGCCCATCCACTGTCATCACCTATGTCTTCAATGGTTGATTCTATTAATTCAATGGTGTGCAAATCAATTTTGTTCAACGTTTTTGGGGCAACTTTTTTAGGATCAGTGGCCGTTGGTTTTTTTGTTTTTTTCTTGATTGCGCCATCCAGAACCTCAATATAGATGAAGCGATCACAGGCAACAATAAATGAATTGGGTGTTTTTTGTTCTCCAATACCAATTACTTTCATACCGGATTCTCTAAGCCTAATTGCTAAACGGGTAAAATCAGAATCACTGGATACAATACAAAAACCATCCACTTTGTCAGAATATAATAGATCCATTGCGTCAATAATCATCGCTGAATCTGAGGAGTTTTTTCCTACAGTATAGCTGTATTGTTGAATAGGCGTAATGGCATGCTCTAATAAAACACTTTTCCATCCACCAGCATTAGGTTTCGTCCAATCAGCATAAATACGTTTGGTGGTTGGTGTGCCAAATTTAGCAATTTCTTCCATCATTCCTTTTACATTGCTGTAGGGAACATTATCAGCATCAATTAGAACCGCTAATTTTAACTCTTTTGTGTCCTGTGCCATAAACTTTAGTATTGAAATATTTATTCAAAGATACAATGTTTATTGATAAAACGATTTTGAATCAAAATCGTTTCAAAGTTTTGTGAGATATACTTTTTGTTGTGTTATTAGCAGGAATGAAGCATTTTTTTTTAGATAATGTAACAGATATCGCATATAGTAGGAAATTGTCAGGGATTATCGTTGTAATAAACTAAAAATAAATTTGTTTTCAAGTCCTTTATAAAATATAAATAATTATTTTTGCAACTTCTTAAAAATTAAAATTATTACTTAATATATTATGGTAAAAGATTTATTCGAAAGGATTCAAAACAATAAAGGACCATTAGGAAAATGGGCTTCACAAGCGGAAGGTTATTTCGTTTTTCCTAAATTAGAAGGTGAGTTAGGTCCAAGAATGCGGTTTGATGGGAAAGATATTTTGAATTGGAGTTTAAATGACTACTTGGGTCTTGCTAATCACCCGGAAGTACGGAAGGCAGATGCTGATGCGGCTGCACAATATGGAGCAGCTTATCCTATGGGCGCCCGAATGATGAGTGGACATACCAAATATCATGAGCAATTAGAAAATGAATTAGCTGCTTTTGTAAGCAAAGAGTCAGCATATTTATTGAATTTTGGCTACCAAGGAATTATGTCTACAATTGATGCATTAGTAACTAAAAATGATGTAATTGTGTATGATGTTGATGCACATGCTTGTATTATTGATGGTGTTCGTTTGCACATGGGAAAACGTTTTACATACCGTCATAACGATCTTGCAAGTATGGAAAAAAACCTGCAACGCGCCACAAAATTAGCTAAAGTAACTGGAGGAGGAATCCTTTTTATAACGGAAGGCGTTTTTGGAATGCGTGGACAGCAAGGAAAATTGAGAGAGATTGTGGACATGAAACAAAAATATAATTTCCGTTTGCTTGTTGATGATGCACATGGATTTGGAACACTTGGAAAAACAGGTGCCGGAGCAGGTGAAGAGCAAGGAGTTCAGGATGATATTGATGTTTATTTTTCCACTTTTGCTAAATCAATGGCTAATATTGGTGCTTTTGTAGCTGCGGATAAAGACATTATCGATTATCTTAAATACAACATGCGTTCTCAAATGTTCGCTAAGTCCTTGCCAATGATTCAAACAATTGGTTCTTTGAAACGATTGGAATTGTTGCGTAATCACCCAGAATTGAAAGACAAACTTTGGGAGAATGTTAATGCATTACAAAACGGATTACGAACCAGAAACTTTAATATTGGAGACACAAACACATGTGTTACTCCTGTTTATTTAGAAGGCAGTGTTCCGGAAGCTATGGTTATGGTGAACGATTTGAGAGAGAATTACGGAATTTTCCTTTCGATTGTAATTTATCCTGTTATTCCAAAAGGAATTATCTTATTGAGAATGATACCTACAACCTCACATGAATTATCAGATATTGAGGAAACACTAGTTGCTTTTGAAGCCATTCGTGAAAAATTAGAAAATGGAACCTATAAAGAGATTGCAAGTAAAACAAAAGTTGATTTAGACGCTTAGTCTTATAAAATAAGTTATTCTAATCCATCCTGCTTTCTTTAGCAGGATGGATTTTTTTTTATACTTAAAAAGAAGTGATATCTTTATACAACAAAAAACAAAGGGTATGAAAAAAGGGATTGTATTGGGTGTCATTTTTTTTAGTTTTTTAATTTCATGTCATAAAAGTAAACAGCTGGAAGAAGCCGCAAGTCCAAATGTTTCTATAGAAAAGGATGTTAAAGAGTCTATTCTGGAAGAATGTTACACCGGCGTTATAAAGAATGATAGCATTTCTATGATTTTGAAAATAGAAAATGAGCAATATGTTTCAGGAAAATTAAGGTATAATTTCTATGAAAAAGATAAAAATAATGGGACATTAGTTGGAGAAATAAAAGGAGATACGCTTTATGCAGCGTATACCTTCATGTCCGAAGGGCTTGTGACTGTACGGCAAGTTGTTTTCTTAAAAAAAGGGAATACTTATGTGGAAGGTTATGGTGATGTGGTTGATAATAAAGGGAAAGTAACGTTTAAAGATAGAAAGCAATTAAAATTTAATGTAAGTGTGGTGTTGTCTAAAGTAAATTGTATCCTTTGATTTATAATTTCCTTTTAAGAATTTAGCATGCAGGCATTTAAAACTAAAAATTCATCAGCAAAACTGATGAATTTTTTTAATTCAATACTTGTCAAATACTACAATTCTAACCGATACGTGCATCTTCGTTTGTGAATTAATGGATTAAAATGTTTCCACAAGTTTAGACTGGGAGCATTATCAGCTAATTCAGGGGTTCTAAAACAATTAACAATCCCTTTTTTTCGGAAAGTTTCATAGTATTCTTTAAAAATAATTGCGGTAACGGCTTTGTTTTGATATTCCGGCAATACGCCTATCAGATAGAAAATGACATCTTTGCTGTATTTTTTTGCCAATAGTAAATGTAGAAATCCAAACGGGAATAATTTCCCTTTGGATTTTTGTACTGCCTTTGCAAAAGAAGGCATCACAATGCTAAAGGCCACGATGTTATGATCTTTGTCTTCTACAAATTTTATAAATTCAGGATTGATAAAGCTGATGTATTTTTTCTTGAAATACTCTTTTTGAGTGTCGGAAATAGCCACAAATGACGATAGGGAAGCGTAGGATTTATTAAATAAATCAAACATTTTATCCACATGAGGCATGACCTCTTTAGTTGTTTTGAAATTAAGCGGACTTAACTGGTATCTTTTTTTGACTAAATCATTTGCTTTTTCAAAAAATTGTAGTTTTACGTTTTCAAAAGGAAATTTACTCTCAATATATTCTTTCTCTTTTACATAGCCCAATTGCTCAAAATGACGTGCATAATATTCATGGTTGTACCAAGTAATCATGGTTCCTATTTGGTCAAAACCTTCGGTCAGAATACCTACTTTGTCTAGATTTGAAAATCCCATCGGGCCTTCAACATGTTCTAAATTGTTTTTCCGTCCTAATTCATATACTTTTTCTAAAAGGGCTTTAGTTACCTCGATGTCATCAATGACGTCAAACCAGCCAAAACGCACTTTCTTTTTTTGCTGATCATTTACCTCACTCCAATTGATAATTGCCGTAATTCTGCCTACTATTTCGGTATTTCTTTTAGCAACATAAAAATAGGCTTCGGCAGTTTCAAAAGCGGGATTTTTTGTTTTATCAAATCCTTCCAGTTCTTCAGCAATTAATGGCGGAACCCAGTTCTTATTGTTTTTGTATAAAGAAAAAGGGAATTTGATAAAATCAGTTAATTCGCTTTTTGTTTTTGCTTCTTGTATGGTGATCATTGCGTAGGATTGATTCAATGTATAGTTACTGTTTTATTGAGGCACAAAACTACGAATATAATTAACTTATACATGAAAAAGTAAAAAAAGGCCATATTATTCCTTTGTGTGAAGAACTCGTGTTTTAGGTTTTTATTGGTAAGGAATATGTCACGGATATTTCTATCACTATTGCTGTATTTGAGTTTGTCGATGAAGAGCTGGTTTTTCCTTGCGGATTGGCGTTGTATAAATAGTTAAAATAGTATATTTATAACTCAAAACTAAAACTAAGATTTTATGGAATTATCCTGGACTGAATTCGAAAAAGTAGAGATGCGTATAGGAACAATTCTGGCAGTGAATGATTACCCCGAAGCGAGAAAACCAGCGTATCAGCTCACAATAGATTTTGGTTCCGAAATTGGAATCCGAAAAACATCCGCACAAATAACGAAACGGTACCGGAAAGAGGATTTGCTAGACCGACAGATTGTTGCCGTAGTCAATTTTCCTAAAAAACAAATTGGAAAATTTAGTAGTGAATGTTTAATTTTAGGAGCAGTTGGTCAGGAAGGGGACGTGATTTTACTGGCGCCGGATTTCAAAATTCAAAACGGATTGCGAATTGGCTAATTTGTGAAAGGAATTCTTGCAATCAACTGTAAATTAATTTTCTATAACAAAAAAGTCCAAAAATCAGATGATTTTTGGACTTTTTTATTGGTAAGTAAGGAACTAAATATTAAATATCATCAAATTCTATATCGGTAAAAGTTGATGTTTGCGGTATGATTTCATCTTCTGATTTCTCAGAGGCATATTCTTTTTTGAAATCTTTTTGGTGTCTTTCTGATATTACTTCGTCGCCTTTGTGGTTCAAAACATAAGAAGTCATTTCGCCAAGAATTTCTGCAAAAGCAGCAAAATCTTCTTTGTATAAATAGATTTTATGTTTTTTGAAATGGAAAGATCCATCTTCTTCCGTAAATTTCTTGCTCTCAGTAATGGTAATGTAATAATCATCTGCTTTTGTCGCTCTCACATCAAAGAAATACGTTCTTCTTCCAGCTCTTAAAACTTTAGAAAATATCTCTTCTTTTTCTAACATGTCATGTTCTCTCATAATCCTTTCTGTCAATTTATGGTTGTTAACTAGTATCCAAAAATCTATAAAAAATATGTATTATACAACAATTATAGCATTTCTTTTTCTGAAAGTTGTTTCAAATACAAAGCAGCATAATACCCTTCTTGATTTATCAATTGATTATGAGAGCCTTGTTGGATAATTTGTCCTTTTTCGATAATGATAATTCGATCGGCATTTTTAGCTGATGATACGCGGTGACTCACTATAATAGTTGTTTTGTCCTTGCAGATTTCTTGCAAATTGTTTAATATCGCTTCTTCGGTCTCAGTATCCACTGCTGACAAGCAATCGTCCAAAAGTAAAATAGGGGGATTCTTAATAATTGCTCTGGCAATGGAAACTCTTTGTTTTTGACCTCCGGAAAGTGTAATTCCTCTTTCGCCCAGAACCGTTTCGTATTGTTTGTTGAAGCCCATAATGTTGTCATGTACCACAGCACTTTTGGCAGCAGATTTCACTTCCTCTTCTGAAGCATTTTCTTTCCCAAACATAATATTATTCTTGATACTGTCCGAAAACAAAAAGGCATCTTGTGGCACAATACCAATGCTGTTGCGTAAATCAAACAGATTAATGGCGCTTATTTCATTTCCGTCAATATTTATTTTCCCGGCTGTAACATCATACATTCTGGAAATCAACGATAAAATAGTCGATTTTCCGGAACCTGTTTTTCCTAAAATGGCTAAGGTTTCTCCTTTTTTTACTGTGAACGAAATATTTTGTAACGCTTTGATGTTAGTGTCCTCGTAGGTATAACTTACGTTTTCAAAAGAAATAGAACCTTCAATTATGGATTTGTTTTCGTTTTTGTTTTTTATCTCGGGTTCAATTTTTAAAAATTCATTTAACCTTTTTTGAGAGGCTTCGGCCTCCTGAACCATTGACGAAACCCAACCTAGTGAAGCCACGGGCCAGGTCAGCATGTTGACATATAGGATGAATTCAGCGATGGTTCCAATGCTTTTGATCGTTCCATCAATGTACATCAGACCTCCAAAATAGATGACCACTAAGTTACTGATTCCTATAAGGGCAAGCATTAATGGTCCAAATAAAGATTGTACTTTGGCTAAATTCAAGCTTTTGCTTTTGCTCTCATGGGCTAAATTCACCATGTTTTTTTGGTGTTGATCTTCTAATGAATATGCTTTGATCACTCGGATTCCTGAAAATATTTCCTGCGAAAAACTAGAAACTTTAGATAAATATTGTTGAAAAATGGTGCTTCTTACGTTGATTTCGGAACTAAGTTTAAAAATGGCATAGGACAATAGCGGCAAAGGCAGCAAGGTATACAGAGTCAATCTTGGCGATACGTTATACATATACACAATTACAATAGCAAAACGAATTACGGTATTTATAGTATACATCACCGCAGGACCTACATACATTCGGACCTTGGATACATCTTCGCTGATTCGGTTCATCAAATCGCCGGTACGATTTTGTTTGTAAAAATTTTGAGATAAATTCTCATATTGCCGAAACACTTCGTTTTTTAGATCAAATTCGATGTGGCGCGACATCACGATTAGGGTTTGTCTCATCAAAAAAGTAAGAAAACCAGCAATGATTGTTGTGGCAATAATTAGTAAAATATTCGCAACTAATTCCTCGTGAATGACTGATTTGGCTACGGTTTTATCTTTGGCGAAAGCCTCAATTACCTTAAAAGACTTGCTGATCAGCTTGGGTGTAAAAAGCATAAAGATCTGTGCAATAATGGTAAAAACAATCCCCAGTAAAAAACTGTATTTGTATTTGACGAAATATTTATTTAAATAACGTAATTCTTTCATTTTTATGATATTCTATGTTGAAATAGTTTTATTGATGGTGTAAAATTTTTCTTTTAGTAATTTTAATAATAATTTTTCGATTGTGTAAATTGCTGAATAAACAATTTTTATATAAGATGTTACCGCATATTTATTTTTTGTGTAATTTTGGATCGTCTTTTTGACAAATTCATAATTTTATCATTATAAAAATTTCACACTATGAATGCAGCTTTCACTACTGTAAAGGAACTTCAAAAAATGGATCCCGTTTTTGGTCAATTATCATTTGATGATCATGAACAAATTGTATTTTGCAACGACAAAGATACAGGTTTAAAAGCAATTATTGGTATTCATAATTCGGTTATGGGTCCTGCTTTGGGTGGTACGCGGATGTATAATTACGCGAATGAATGGGAAGCCCTAAACGACGTACTGCGACTTTCACGCGGAATGACTTTTAAAGCAGCAATTACAGGATTGAATATTGGTGGCGGTAAAGCGGTGATTATTGGCGATGCCAAAACACAAAAAACACCAGAGTTGATGCGTAAATTTGGTGAATTCGTGCATTCTTTAAGCGGACGATATATTACTGCTGAAGATGTGGGAATGGAAACTAAAGATATGGATACCGTAAGAGATGTAACGCCGTATGTTACTGGAATTTCTGAATCAAGAGGTGGTTCCGGAAACCCATCACCTGTTACGGCTTACGGAGTATATTTAGGCATGAAAGCGGCTGCAAAACAACAATTTGGGTCGGATGTTTTGAGTGGTAAGAAAGTATTGGTACAAGGAATTGGTCATGTTGGCGAAACATTAGTTGATTATTTGACTAAAGAAGGAGCTATTGTCACCATTGCTGATATCAATGAAGAAAAACTGAATGAAGTAGGAGCGAAGTACCATGCAGCAATTTTCAGAGGAGACGATTTGTACAGTGCTGATGTTGATATTTACGCGCCTTGTGCCATGGGAGCAACTTTAAATGACAATACTGTTTATAAAATTAAAGCCAAAGTTATTGCTGGAGCTGCTAATAATCAATTAGCGGATGAGAATGTTCACGGAGCAATTCTGCAAGAAAGAGGCATTTTATATGCGCCTGATTTTTTGATTAATGCCGGAGGAATTATCAATGTGTATGCTGAATTAGCACATTATGACAAAGCGGAGATCATGCGTAAAACAGAAAATATTTACAACACAACCTTAGAAATATTTGATTTTGCCCTTGCAAACAACATGACAACGCATCATGCGGCTTTGACGATTGCTCAAAATCGCATCTATCAAAGAAAAATAGAAAACAATAAAAAGTAGTTTTCAAGGCTCAGTTTTCAGTATTCAGCGAACATTTTTGTACCATTCACTGAATACTGTTGATTGAATGCAATAAAATAACCGATTATATATTTTATTTTAAAAAATGAAATACTTATTTTTGCACCCTAATTAATAAAAGTTCTTACAAGGTGGTAAATAGAAGACACATTCGCGTCAAGGTTATGCAATCCATTTATGCGATGCATCAAAGCGGTTCAGATAATCTGGAAAAAGAAGAAAAATTCCTTTTTTACAGTATCGACAATATTCAAGATTTATATCTTATAATGCTTTCTTCGCTGATTGAAATTTGCAAAACAGAAACTATCTTTTTGCATAAATCCAGTTTGAAACATCTTGCAACTCCTGAGGAACGTAAACCAAACGAAAAATTCATCAAAAATAGAATTTTTCAAATTCTTTCCGAAAATAATTCATTAAGTATCGCGCTGGAAAACCGTAAAATCAATAATTGGACGTTAAACGACGATTATATTTTATTGCTTTTGAATGATATTAAAGCCAGCACATTGTATGCGCAATACATGAGTAATGCGGTGAACACCTTTGAGGAAGACCGACAGTTTATTGTTGATTTATTCATGGATGTAATTGTTCCTAACGAGAAATTGTATGAGTATCTGGAAGATGACAAATTGACTTGGGTGGATGATATTCCGTTAGTAAACACACATATTATCAAGCAATTGAAGGTAATCAAATCTGGTGAAGATGATAATTTCAGAGTGCCAAAGTTATATAAAGACAATGAAGATAAGGATTTCGTGAAAGACTTGTTCCGAAAAACAGTCTTGAATGAAACGGAATTAGCTAAGGAGTACGTGGATAAAACGCCCAATTGGGACAGTGATAGGATTGCCGAAATAGATACTATCATTCTAAAAATGGCAATTTGTGAGTTCTTAAAATTCCCATCAATTCCCGTCAAAGTAACTCTTAACGAATATTTAGAGGTTGCCAAAGAATATTCTACACCAAAAAGTAGTATTTTTATCAACGGAATTTTAGATAGTCTCGTAAAAGAGCTTCAAGCCAGCAAAAGAATTATAAAAGCCGGTCGCGGCTTAATGTAATAATTAACAAATAAAAAGAGAATTAAAATTATGGAACAATTAACTCAATTTGCACCGTTTATATTAATGTTTGTGGTGATCTATTTCTTCATGATCAGACCACAACAAAAAAGAGCGAAAAATGAAAAAGAATTTGAAAGCACACTTAAAGTAGGTGATAAAATCATTACAAAAAGTGGTCTTCACGGAAAAGTTTCTGAACTAGCGGATACAACGGTTGTTGTAGAGACGATGTCAGGAAAATTAAAAATGGAGCGTTCTGCTATTTCTATGGAAATGAGTGCAGTATTGAACAAAAAATAATTTTTGGTTTGAGAAATTAAAAAAGTCCCATCCGGTTTCGGATTGGGACTTTTTTGGATAAAAAATAATCGGATTATTTTTTGCTTTTCTTTGCTTTCTTTGCTTTTTTAGATTTTGCTTTGGCTTTCTTGGCTTTTATCTTGGCTTTTACTTTTGCTTTTTTTGCTTTATCCTTTTTTGCTTTTTTTGCCTTTTTTGCTTTCGCTTTCGCTTTCGCTTTTTGCTTTGCTTTCTCTTTTGCGTCAGCTTTTTTAGCCTTTTTCTTGTCTTTGTCTTTCATGTCTTTGTCTTTTATTTTTAACTTCTTTTTAAGATCTTTTGTATCGTCCTTTTTATTTAGAACTTCCACAGTTGTATCGTCTTTGTCTTCTACTGAAATTTCTATGGTTTCTTCTATTGTTTCAGTTATTACTACTTCATTAAGTGGGACTATAGTTTCTTCAGAAGGTTGGATAACTTTGTTTTTGGGTGCCCTTACGGGTTTATCAATTTCAGGTTTTACGGAAGTAGGTACTGTAGGATTTTCTTTTTTTTGTATCATAGTGTGTATTATTAGTGTCGTTTTTGATTTTATTAAAAACTTAAAAAAAATGGCTCAATGTTAATAAATGGTTAAGTAATTGTTAGCAAATATAGTGATTTAATTTATTTTCGAATGTTAAGCTTTTCAATATTCTAAATTGGAAGTTTCAAGTATACCAGAAATAGAGGTAGGAGACAATTGTTGATGAAAGACTATAAGTAAGATTTTAGGGAGATTTACTCTGAATGATTTGTAGTGAATGTTCTTTTCTTAGTGTTTTTTAAATTAAAAAGTCCCACTCTGAGTTCTTAGAAATGGGACTTAATGTCATCCATATTTGTCATTAAGACTAATATTTTCTGATAGTATTCGTATTCTTTTTTCAATACCGGAACGTTTAATTTCGTCTCGTTTTGCTGTTTCAAGATATGCTAAGAATTCGTATTGTTTGCAAGGATAGAATTTCTGAAATACTGCTGCTAATTCTGTTGTGGCAATAATTAATTTGAGAAATTATAATTAGGCATACCAATTATTATTTTTATCCCAAGAATAGGTATTGATTTTTGAATATTCTAAATTAGGCTTATTTTATAATTGAATCTCCTAATGCTGTTAGCTCAGCAATTTTCACGATTACTTCAACTGCTTTTTGCATGCTTTCAGCAGGAACGTATTCGTATTTTCCGTGAAAGTTGTGTCCTCCTGCAAATATATTAGGACATGGTAATCCTTTATAGGATAATTGTGAACCGTCTGTTCCACCACGAATAGGCTTAATAAGCGGTTTGATTCCTATTTCTTTCATTGCTTTTTCAGCAATATCTACAATGTGTTTTACAGGCAGAACCTTTTCTTTCATATTGTAATATTGATCTTTAATCTCAGTGATAACTATGTCTTCACCAAATTGTTTTGCAAATTTCTTATTGATTTTTCGAACAATTTTCTCGATTAATTCTTTACGCCTTTCGAACTTTTTCTTGTTATGATCCCGAATAATAAGTTCTAAAACGGTTTCTTCGATGCTTCCTGTTATGTGATGTACGTGAAAGAAACCTTCGTATCCTTTAGTTTCTTCAGGTGTTTCTCCGGAGGGGAGTTCATTGATAAAATCATTGGCAATCAGCATAGAGTTGATCATTTTCCCTTTGGCATAACCAGGATGTACGCTTTTGCCTTTGAAAGTGATTTTGGCACCAGCTGCATTAAAATTTTCATACTCTAATTCGCCTACCTGGCTACCATCCATAGTATACGCCCATTCAGCTCCAAATTTATCTACATCAAAATGGTGGGCACCACGACCAATTTCTTCGTCTGGTGTGAAGCCAATTCGTATTTTTCCGTGTTTGATTTCCGGGTTATTGATCAGAAACTCCATTGCGGTAACAATCTCTGTAATTCCGGCTTTGTCATCAGCTCCTAGTAATGTTGTGCCATCTGTAGTGATTAGTGTTTGTCCTTTATACTGCAGTAAATCTTTGAAATAACTCGGGGATAATACAATGTTTTTATCTGCATTTAATACAATATCTTTTCCATCATAATTGCGCACAATTTGAGGTTTTACATTGGCTCCACAAAAATCCGGAGAAGTGTCAAAATGAGAAATAAATCCTATGATTGGCACTTCATGAGCCACATTACTGGGCAAAGTAGCCATAATATATGATTTGTCATCTATTGTTACGTCTTGCATTCCTATAGCTTTTAATTCGTCAACCAGTTTATGGGCTAAAGTCCATTGTTTTGTGGTACTTGGAGTAGTTTCTGAGTTTGAATCAGATTCGGTATCAATAATTACATAACTGATAAAACGGTCTATGATATGTTGCATTTTTCTTTGTTTTATGCAAATATAATCATTTTTTAAGGAGCATTTTTAAGTAAATGTTGGTGTGAATTTTGTTTATTTTAATCTTTTGAAATAACAATGCCTGCACTATTATTTTTGTGTCGGTATAGGCAAATAATTAACGATTACATTTTTGCCATTGGTATATCAGCGTTAAAACAATCGCGGAAAAGTTTCCATTTTCCATTTTTTTTGTCCAAAGTCCCAGTGATTTTCCTCTATCAATATAGGTACTATTTTTATATAAAAGTTGGTGATTCCGTCTTTTATTAAACCACTAAAAATAGGAATTAGATTTTTTCGGACTACTATTGCTTTACTGTTGGGCATCATGAATTAAAAGCATTACAATTTGTAATTCCTGCCGAGTCACCATTTTTACGGATCAGTAACTCTAATACGCGTTGTACTCCCGGATATTTTTAGTAATCAAAATGATTTATATAAATTATTTTCTAAATATTTATTTATCGGTTAGATAATTCTATTTTTGTACTCCATAACAACGCACCCATGTACAAATTACTTTTACGTCCCATACTTTTTTGGTTTGATCCTGAAAAAGTGCACTATTTTACTTTTTCATTAATTCACTTTTTGTCTAAAATCCCAGGGTTTTCTTCTCTTTTTAAATTGCTTTATGAAGTCAAGGATCCCCGATTAGAAACAGAAGTTTTTGGACTAAAATTTAAAAATCCCGTAGGACTTGCGGCTGGGTTTGATAAAGACGCCAAGTTGTATAAAGAATTGTCCAGCTTTGGTTTTGGTTTTATCGAAATAGGAACACTTACCCCAAAAGGGCAGGAAGGAAACCCTAAAAAACGCTTGTTTCGTTTGAAAGAAGACAGCGCCATTATTAACCGAATGGGTTTCAACAACAGTGGAGTTCAAGAAGCGGTGGAACGATTAAAAAAAAATAAAGGTATTTTGATAGGTGGAAACATTGGAAAAAATAAGTTGACACCAAACGAAGAAGCGACTTCAGATTATGAAATATGTTTTGACGCTTTATATGATTATGTGGACTATTTTGTAGTGAATGTGAGTTCGCCAAACACGCCAAATCTCCGTGCTTTGCAAGACAAAGAGCCATTGGCGCAACTGTTGCAAACGTTGCAGAATAAGAATTTGGCAAAGCCAAAGCAAAAGCCAATTCTGCTGAAAATTGCTCCTGATTTGACAGATGAGCAGTTACTTGACATTATTGCTATTATAAAGGAAACTAAAATCGCGGGCGTTATTGCTACTAATACTACAATTTCCCGTGAAGGATTGCAATCCGAAAATAAAGCCGAATTAGGGGGTTTGTCAGGAAAACCATTATCAAAACGGTCTACTGAAGTAATCCGTTTTTTAGCTGAGAAAAGCAATAAAGCCTTCCCGATTATTGGAGTAGGGGGAATTCATTCTGCCGAAGATGCAATAGAAAAATTAGACGCTGGTGCAAGTTTAATTCAGTTGTATACCGGTTTTATTTATGAAGGACCAGCTTTAGTGAAAGCCATAAATATGAAAATTTTAGAAAAATTCTAATATCCCATATTGTATTAAAAGCCCTGTCAATAAAGCAATTCCAAAACTTAATAAGGTTCCGATAAGAACATATTCAGTAAGTTTTCGGTCCTTGGCTTCTTTTAAATCTCCAAAACAGAAGATAGATTTTGCAGCCAATAGAAAACCGATGGCTTCAAAATGGGTACTAATTACAAAGTAAAAGACAAATAAGCGTTCTAATATTCCGATGTAATTTCCAGCATTGGTTAGAGAATCATCGTTTTTTTTGTTTTCTGGAGTCCAAATCGAAATGATATTTTTTATCAGTATCGATGTAGGTTGTGTCAGTAAAAGTATTCCGGTTGCAAAGATCCAAAATTGATTGTCAAATGATGCAAAATCGATACGGTCGTTATTGTAAAATAGTGTAATTGCTATGAGTACGATAAGATGTAAAAGTTGGTCAATTAGGAACCAATTGCGTTTTGTTTTGTCTTTTTGAACGTGTAATGTCATAAAATCAATTCCTCCATGTGTTACCGCTAGTACAGTCGCAAACTAAACAAAATTAGTCTTACCAATTAAAATCCAAGCCAGAAAAAAGTGAATAAACGTGTGGATATAAAGATAAATACTTTTATGTTTCCTGTTTTCTTAATCTAAAACCCAAGATGTGAGTTGCAACAAAAAATCACCAAGTAAATGGGCCAATAGTAGTTTTACAAAAATAATCATACACGGAGGTTTTTAATTTTTTTCCGAAAATGATTGTCTAATTCTAATACCAAATCAAATTGTGCTCGTTTTCGTCTCCGACTTACAGCGGCTTGATTGATACCTAATTTTGTGCCTATTTCTTCTTGAGAAAGCATTTTGTTTGCCATAGAAACCACAATAAATTCAGCCGATTGCGCCAGCCAATTATCCATAAAGGTCAATCCTAAACGCAGCATTAAATTTATTTCAGTATCTAAATCGCTAGTGCCGGAATTAATGGCTAAGGTCGTTTTTAGTTTTTTTAAAGTTTCAAAAAGTTCCCCGGATCGAACGAATGCAGTTCCGTTACTTTCGGAAATTGTTGCTCCAGAATAGGTTTTATCACCAAAACCAATACTCATTCTCGCATCGAGTTTCAGCGTTTTTAGATACGCTTTAATTTGCAAAGCTGTGAGTAGTGCTTCTTCAGGATTTGTAATTTCTATTTGAAATTCGTCACCCCGATAAATTTCCCATTCACTCGGATTTTTACCTTTGGTATTCAATAGCTCTTTCAAGCCGTCAATCCATATTGCAGAAGGTAGTTGTTTCGAATTAATAATGTCTCCTGTGATTATACTTATCATATTTCAACTGTAATTAAAAAATCAAATTCAATTTCAAAAGATTAGAATTAAATTATTACCAAATTACGTAATAATATTTGTTATTACCAAATTACGTAATATTTTAATTTATTACCAAAATAGGTAATAATATCAATTTTAGAAATTTTAAAAATCATAATTTAATAATCTTAATTGTTTTTCTATCTTTGGCTTTCTATGGAACCAATAAAAATTATAGAATGTCCACGGGATGCCATGCAAGGCATCAAACCTTTTATTCCTACGGCAAGAAAAGTGACTTATATTCAGTCTTTGTTGCGTGTGGGTTTTGATACTATAGATTTTGGAAGCTTTGTTTCACCAAAAGCAATTCCGCAAATGCAGGATACAGCAGAAGTTCTGGCACAACTTGATTTATCTCAAACCAAAAGCAAATTATTGGCTATTATTGCCAATACACAAGGAGCAACTCTTGCGGCTGTTCATCCTGAAATACGCTATTTGGGCTTCCCATTTTCGATTTCTGAGAATTTTCAAATGCGGAATACCCACAAAACCATAGCTGAATCGTTAATTACCTTACAGGAAATTCTTGAAATTGCAGCTAAAAGCAACAAAGAAGTCGTGGCGTATTTATCAATGGGTTTTGGAAATCCTTATGGTGATCCATGGAATGTTGAAATTGTTGGCGAATGGACTCAAAAATTAGCCAGTATGGGAGTCAAAATCCTGTCGCTTTCGGACACAGTAGGAAGTTCTGCCCCTGATGTAATCTCGTATTTGTTTTCAAATTTAATTCCACAATATCCAGAAATAGAATTTGGTGCTCACCTCCATACCACACCTGATAAATGGTTTGAAAAAATTGATGCCGCTTATAAAGCAGGATGTCGTCGTTTTGATGGAGCCATTCAGGGTTTTGGTGGTTGTCCAATGGCTACTGATGATCTGACTGGGAACATGCCCACGGAGAAATTATTATCATATTTTACTGCCCAAAAAGAATATACAAATAGCAGTCCAATGAGTTTTGAAAGTGCTTATAATGAGGCTTCTAAGTTGTTTGGAGAGTTTCATTAGAAATAAAAGAAAGGAAACTGGAGTGGAACTCTTTTATTTTGGCAATAATAAGTTTATCATTGATGCGTTAATCATACGAATCAAATTTTTTTCTTTAACGAATCATACCATGAGACTACTGGCTTTCAATAGAGTTATAGGAATACTAATATTGTTGTTGTTTTCTTTTTCATGCGCGAGTGATTTAGATTATGATCAGGTGGACACTTTAAAGTTAGAGCCTGTTTTTGTATCTAATTTAGCACATTTTGACATTCTGGCAAAAGATTTTGTCACTAATGGAGTAGAGCAAAGCGTGATCTTTGATGCACCCGTATTGGATGTGTTTAATGATGATTTTTTTAGACAGCGATTAAAAAAAGTGGAACTTTCATTTGAAATGGAAAATACCATTAGTAGAGCATATTCAGTGGATCTAGTGTTTTTGGACAAAAATTACCAACGCGTTCACGCTATAAATTTTACTGTTCCGGCTTATACCGGTTCGGAAAACAAAATGACTAAGACAGAAACTTTCGAAAACTCCCAGCTTGATTTATTAAAAAGAACTACCAGAATTGCTTTTACACTGACAATGTCGCCTGGTGCACCATTGAACGAGGATAGTGCTGGGAGTTTGAAACTGCGTTCAGGTGCAACCGCTTATTTAGTGCTGGAATGAGAAAAGTAATCTTAATTTTTATTTTATTTCTAGCTGTAGATTGCTTTTCGCAAAACAAACAAATTTTATATAATTTCACCTCAGTTCCTCAGTCTTTGATGACTAATCCGGGAGCAGATTTCAAATATAATTGGTATTTTGGAGTTCCTTTATTGTCCGGAATTTCTGCAAATGTAGGCTCAAGCGGATTTTCGGCGTATGATTTATTTGCGGATAACGGAGTCGATTTTAATGTAAAATTACGCAATGCAGTATTCTCATCTTCTAGAAAAGACAGGGTAGCAATCAATGAACAAATAGAACTTTTTAACGGAGGTTTTAAAATCAAAGGAGAACAAAATGATTCTTATATTTCGTTTGGGATGTATCAGGAATTTGATATGTTAAGTTATGTTCCTAAAGACATTGCCATTTTAGCTTTAGACGGAAATGAAGGTTATCTGGGAAAAGTTTTTAATTTGGGAGATCTGAATGTCAAAGCAGAATTGCTAACGGTATTTCATGTTGGATTTCATAAAAACATCAATGAAAAGTTTATTTTAGGAGTACGAGGGAAAATTTATTCGAGTATTTACAATGCTAATTCTACCAATAACTCAGGCTACATTTACACTATTCCTTCCACTACAGGAGTCTATGAACAGATAATTTATTCACAATTACAACTCAATACGTCTGGAATTGCTCAATATAATGATGAGAATTACGAACCTAATGTGGCGAAAGACATTACTAAAAGAGCTTTTTTAGGAGGTAATTTAGGACTGGGATTTGATGCTGGTTTTACCTATTATCCAAAGAAAAACATACAGCTTACGGCCAGTGTTATTGATGTGGGTTTTATTAAACACAGCAAAGAAGTAGAGAGTTTAACATACAAAGGAACCTATAAGTATGAAGGTGTGATTCCGAATTTCAGCTCCGGTAATTCACCAGGAAACGGATACAAGGAATTCAATGATGCCATTCCTTTGGACACCTTATATGCGGATTATACAACTTGGCGACCGGCAAAATTTAATACTTCGGTTCAGTATTCGTTTGACGAAGAAAGACCAGAAGATTGCAATTGTCTTAATTATGATCCGGAAACTATTTATAAAAGTGCAGTTGGCGCTCAATTATTTGTTATGTCTACACCACGAACTCCACTAGTCGCTTTTACCACCTATTACAGGCGAAAACTCTTCAAGGCATTGCAAATGAAAGCCACGTACACCATAGATTCGTATTCGTATAAGAATATAGGATTGGGATTGTCCAGTCATTTTGGACCAGTAAATTTCTATATTCTTGCTGATAATCTTTTGGAATACCGCGATGTTACCAAGGCAAATAGTCTTTCTTTTCAACTGGGGTTAAATGTTATTTTCAAAAACAATAAAAAATAAAGTACTATCTAACAATACTTCGTTAGTTTTTAAGCTGCTATTTTTCCATAATTCAAGAGTTCCCGAATGATTGCCCTATTTTTATGCCTAGTTGAGTTTTGTTGCCAACAACTATTTCCTCGCTTGAAATTTCAATGATTTAGCCGTTGCAGATGACTTTGCTTTTGTATCGGAATAATTTTTTTAAGGCTTCAATTACTGTTCTGCTTTTGGATTCCGGATACAGTGAAATAGCGGAAACCAATACAATTGCTACACTCATCAAAATTCAGTTTCCATAATCACTAATAATGAAATAAGCACTAGTTGCGGAGAGTAATAGTAAGAACATTAGTTCCTTTACCATTTCGAATAGGGATTTCAAGAACTGATTTTTATCTTGATTGACTATTGCATTCGAGCCAAATTTTGTTCTCGAAAGAAAAACGGCTTCATTAGAAAGTCCTTTTAATTGGTGTGGGTTTCTGTCATAGCAAAATAAATTAAACCGATTTTCTGGATTGGAAACCAAGGTGTATTTTAGAACCAAAGAATTGACTTTGAACGGCAATTTAATTATTTATTGGAAAATGATAGCGATTTTTTGCTTAAAATTATCTATATTTGCACGCAATTAAACTCCAACTACAATTGCAATGATCGCACACAACTCTAAGATTATCGGTGAAGGATTAACTTACGATGATGTTCTATTAGTTCCCAACTACTCAAATGTGCTTCCTCGCGAAGTGAGTATTCAATCCAAATTTTCAAGAAATATAACGTTAAATGTTCCTATTGTATCCGCTGCTATGGATACCGTAACCGAAAGCGCGATGGCAATTGCGATGGCTCAAGAAGGTGGAATAGGCGTTTTGCATAAAAATATGACCATCGAACAGCAAGCTGCGAAAGTTAGAAAAGTAAAACGAGCCGAATCCGGTATGATTATCGATCCCGTTACTTTGCCATTAACTTCAACAGTAGCAGATGCCAAAAATGCCATGAAAGAATTTGGTATTGGAGGTATTCCAATTGTAGATGAAAATCAAATATTAAAAGGAATCGTTACCAATAGAGATTTACGTTTTGAAAAAAATAGTTCAAGACCTATTGTTGAGGTTATGACCAGTGAAAACTTAGTAACTGTTGCCGAAGGTACCTCTCTGGAACAAGCAGAAGTAGTTTTGCAAGGTCATAAAATTGAAAAACTTCCAGTAGTAAATGCTGATTATAAATTAGTGGGCCTGATTACCTTTAGAGACATCACTAAATTGACTCAAAAACCAAATGCAAACAAAGACAAATACGGACGTTTACGTGTAGCTGCAGCGTTAGGTGTAACTGCCGATGCTGTTGAAAGGGCTACTGCTTTGGTTAATGCCGGAGTAGATGCAGTTATTATCGATACTGCTCATGGACATACGAAAGGAGTTGTCGATGTACTAAAATTAGTTAAAGCGAAATTCCCTAACTTAGACGTTATTGTTGGTAATATTGCCACTGCTGAAGCAGCTAAATATCTAGTTGAGAATGGTGCAGATGGAGTAAAAGTAGGGATTGGTCCAGGGTCTATTTGTACGACTCGTATTGTAGCAGGCGTTGGTTTTCCTCAGTTTTCAGCTGTTCTTGAAGTAGCTGCGGCGATCAAAGGTTCTGGAGTTCCAGTTATTGCTGATGGTGGAATTCGTTACACTGGAGATATTCCAAAAGCTATTGCTGCAGGAGCTGATTGTGTAATGTTAGGATCATTATTAGCAGGTACCATGGAATCTCCAGGAGAAACTATTATTTTCGAAGGCAGAAAATTTAAGTCGTACCGTGGAATGGGTTCTGTTGAAGCAATGCAAGAAGGTTCTAAAGACCGTTATTTTCAAGATGTAGAAGATGATGTAAAAAAGCTGGTTCCGGAAGGAATTGTAGGAAGGGTTCCTTACAAAGGGGAATTGAACGAAAGCATGCAACAATTTATTGGTGGTCTTCGTGCCGGAATGGGGTATTGTGGCTCTAAAGACATTCCAACTTTACAGGAAACCGGTCGTTTTGTTCGCATAACAGCTAGCGGAATCAATGAAAGTCATCCTCATAATGTAACCATTACAAAAGAAGCGCCTAATTATTCAAGATAATTTTTAGTTTTTTTAAACAATAAAAAAAGGCATAATTAATTCCGCTTAAGGTTTTAATTATGTCTTTTTTCAGTTTTCGGAAAATCGTTATTCTGTAGTATCTGCTAAGTTGTTTTTCAAATGCTCGCTGTCCCAACTGTGATTGGTGGCAGCAACTTGGGAATAAATATCACTTTTCAACAATTGTTCCTGTAATTCAATTTCTTCTTTTACGGTGATCAGATAGGCCATTTTATCATGACGTTTTTCCGCCAATTTTCGGGTGGTAATTTCATCATATTTTATAAATTGCTGCCCTTGTCTGGTAGCGGTATATTTCCTGTGACCTAATTCTACTAAGGCATCTACCCCCATATTGACCGCACTGTATAACGTTTCCCGATAAATGTGTTCTACTTTATGGTCAATTAATTCATAGGCATCAATCCGGTTTCGGGCACGAGTTAAGATCTTTAAATTTGGGAAGTGTTTTTTTAAGGTTTCAATTACTTGCAAATTTACCGTAGGATTATCAATGGCAGCAATAAAAAGTTTGGCAGTATCACAACCTGCAGCTTTCAATAATTCTAAACGAGTGGCATCTCCATAATATACTTTGAATCCCATTTTTCGTAATACATCTATTCGATCAGAATCATAATCTAGGATCGTTGATTTTACGTTATTGGCTCTTAATAGGCGTCCAACTGTACTCCCAAAATGACCAAAACCAGCTATGATTACAGGATTGTCTTCATCAATATAATCACTGTCTTTTTTTGTTTCCTTTTCTTGAAATTTTGAATTAGGATAAATTAAGCGTTCATTTATTAACAGTAAAAAAGGTGTTGCTATCATACTCATAGCAATAACAGCCATGATTTGATTGGCCAAAATGTTAGGAATGATGTTTAGCTGCATAGAGAAGCTCATGATTACAAAACCAAATTCTCCTGCCTGACTTAACCCAAAAGCAAATAATAGGTTTTGGTCTATTTTCTTTTTATGAAAGCGGCTGATTATAAATAAAACGAAAAACTTAACCAAAGTAAGAATAGCTCCAAAAACAAATATGAAAAGGGGATTGTCAAGAATCAGTTTAAAGTTTATCGATGCGCCTACTCCAAGAAAAAAAAGACCAAGCAGTAATCCTTTAAACGGAGCAATATCCCCTTCCAGCTCATGACGAAATTCAGAGTTGGCCAGTACGACTCCAGCCATAAATGCTCCTAGAGCGGGACTTAACCCAACCAGCTGCATCAAATAAGAAACGCCTACAACTAATAACAATGCCGATGCGGTGAACAATTCCTGCAACCGAGTTTTGGCGATAATATGCAATAGCGGAACAAATAAAAAGCGGCCTGCAAAATATATTGTTGATATACATCCGATGACTATTAAAGTTTGCAACCAGCTGGAGAAACCTGTAATTAGGGATTGTTGAATTTCATTTGTAGTTTCTAGATTTACGGTAGATAAAAGCGGCAAAAATGCTAAAATCGGAATTACGGCGATGTCCTGAAAAAGAAGAACAGCAAATGACGAACGTCCCACGGAAGTATTAGATAATCCTTTTTCTTTTAAAGTTTGCAATACAATGGCCGTAGAGGATAATGCGAGCGCTAAGGAAACGGCCAGTGTGGTTTCCCATTTCCAATCCATAAAATAAAGACATCCAAAAAATAAAAGAAGCGTTGTTCCTACTAATTGTGCGGAACCCATTCCAATAATAAATTTCCTCATTTTCCAAAACTTACTGGGTTCCAGTTCTAAACCAATTAAAAACAACATCATCACAACGCCAAATTCAGCAAAATGCATAATATCCTGGCCTTCCTGACCAATAAACCCCATTACATAAGGCCCTATTATTATGCCGGCAAATAAATAGCCTAAAATAGAACTTAATCCTAATTTTTTAGCAATAGGAACACAAATAACGGCAGCTGATAAATAAATAATAGCCTGAAGTAAAAAATTGGTATCCATGTTATTGTTGTATTGTGGCAAACCATTCGTTCAAATAATGGTACTGCAAAAGTACTTCCGTATCTAAATTATTGTTGTTTATGTAATCTAGAAAATGGCCATACATTAAACCGTTTTGTTTATAATCATCTTTGGACATATTGTGTGTGCCATGCACAACAAAAGGGGGTAAGTAAATCATGTTGCATACTTTTGCGGTTTGGTTAAACGGCTCGAGCAATTCGGGAATACTGTACCGTTCACTGCCGGTTTTGCAATAATTTTCTTTGTCTCCGCCGGTAGTAATTACTTGAAAAATAATTTTATCTTGCAAGGCTTTTCCTTTTTTTCCGTATGCCCAGTTGTGTTCCAGTACCATATCAATCCATTGTTTCATCAATGGCGGACAACTATACCAGTACATGGGATGATGCCAAATGATGATGTCATGCTGACTTAACAAAACCTGTTCGTGTTTTACATCAATATCAAAATCCGGATACTCTTCGTATAAATCATGGAAAGTTATGTTTTCTGATTCTGGAATATTTTCCACCAAGGCTTTATTTGCGTGCGATTTCTCGTAAAGTGGATGGGAAAATAGGATTAATATTTTGTTTTTTGACATAAAATTGATAAGGTGATTAGCTTATTGAATTATATTTTTTTTTCGCATTTAAAATTTAATAATGATATTAATTGCTACAGTACTACTAAAAATAAAACAAGAAATCCTGGCAAAAAAATCGATAGATTTATTGAGAACGTCTCTTAATAAAGATAATAATTTATTTTAGACGATGGTAAAATACATCTCAAATAAAAGAGGACCCTGTTGAATTATAATTTTATCAAACTTGGAGTACAACAAAAGACCTTGTTTTACTTTTCAAAAAAGGCAGTGAGTAATTTTTCGTTTCCTACAATCCAAAGAATATCATTTTTCTCTAAGATAATATCCGAATTCGGGTTAAGAATCCGTTTTTCATTTCTTTCAATCCCGACGATCAGACCATTCGTTTTTTCTCTTAGCTGTGATTTCCGAATGCTTTTTCCGATAAATTCTTCATTTTCTAGTTCTACTTGTTTTAATATTATAGCGGTTTCTTGTACTAATTCAGGAACTTCAATTTCATTCTGATCCAGATAAGATTTAAATATTTGAACTTGGTCATCGGTTCCAATGACGCAAATTTCATCACCGGGAAATACACGTTCATTGCCATCAGGAATATTTATAGTAATGCCTCCACGTTTTATAAAAGCAATATTAATACCCATGTTTTCTCGGATTTCAAGTTCATTCAATGCTTTACCTGCCAGATTTGATTCTTTGGTAATTTCGAAAAATGCCATATGCCCGTCCCAAGGAGTTAAATCACTTCGTTTCTTCTGTGCTTGAGAAATTTCTCTATCATTGAAATTTCGAAAAAAGTGAAGTTCAATTTTATTGTACAAAGTGTTTAATTTTTTTGGGAACAATAAATAAACAGATATTGCAGCGATCAAAGCGACGAAGGCTATCCAAGGCGACAAAAAATTATTTAATAAGAAGCCAATAAAAAAGATTCCTAAACTAATTCGGATTAGAATCAATACCATTATTGGACCACGATGTTTGCCTGCTTTTTGTAAAGCTTCAATCTGCTCTACCGCCACTTTTCTGAAGGATAACGCCCATAAAAAAGGAGCTATTATTATGGATGTTACCAAGGCTGCTGCTGCGTTTCCAAATTTAGAACTTTCTGTCATTGGAATAATATAGCGGTCAGATAAAATAATTATGGCAATAATAATTACAGAATGAACCACAATTTGTGACAACTTTGCTTTCAAAACAATCTGCCAATTACTGGTCGTTTTTACAGATTGTGAATTCACACTATATCGATCTATAGCATCTATCAATTTTTTAGGCAGTATTTTTATTAAGCGTTCATAAACTGGCAACGCTATTTTGATCATAAATGGGGTAGTGAAAGTCGTTACTGCTGAAACTGCAACAATAATTGGATACACAAAATCACTTGTCACTTTTAATGTCATTCCCAAGGTGGCAATGATAAAAGAAAACTCGCCAATTTGTGCTAAACTCATCCCTGACTGGACTGATTGCTTTAGGGGCTGACCGGCAATTAGCGCTCCAAACATCGTACTTATCGATTTTCCAAAAATTGTAATTAACGTGATTACTACAACAGGGACTGCATATTCTACTAAAGTATTTGGGTTGATTAACATTCCTACGGATACAAAGAAAACAGCTCCAAATAAATCTTTTACGGGTTTAATTAAATGCTCAATTCTTTCTGAATGAATGGTTTCAGCAATGATAGAGCCCATTATAAAGGCACCTAGTGCTGGGGAAAAACCTGCTTTTGTAGCTAAGATAACCATCATTAAACAGAGTGCGATTGATATTATCAATAGGGTTTCCTCATTGAATAAATTTTTTGCTTTTTTAAGAAGGGTGGGTATGAAAAAGATACCACCTACAAACCATAATATTAAGAAGAAAAAGAGTTTTAAAACAGATTCGAATAACTCCATTCCTGAAAATTGTTTACTGACAGCTATTGTTGAAAGTAAGACCATCAGCAAAATGGCTACAATATCCTCTATTATCAAGGTTCCAAAAACAATTCCAGCAAATTTTTTCCCCTTTACATTCAGCTCATCAAAAGCACGAAGAATAATTGTTGTTGAAGACATCGATAAAATAGCGCCTAAAAAAATACTATCCATCAAGGACCATCCCATCCATTGTCCGACGAGATACCCTAAAACGATCATAGTGGTTATTTGAAACAGCGCCGTAATAGCGGCTGTACCTCCAACTTTCATCAGTTTTTTAAAACTAAATTCCAGGCCTAAACTAAATAAAAGGAAAATAACACCAATCTCAGCCCAGACTTCGATACTGTTTATTTCTTGTACTGATGGAAAAAAAATAAAATTTGGCCCCGCTAAAAAACCAGCGATTAAATATCCTAGGACTAAAGGTTGTCTTATTTTTTTGAATAAAAGTACCGCAACTGCAGCGGTCATTAATATTAATCCTAAATCACTGATCAGGGGATGTAAATGTTGTGTTATTTGTGATGTTGCTTCTATGGGATTCATTGATGGATGTACTGATTTGTATTAAATGTTTTTTGGTATTGTTGTAATATATAATTTTATTATTATTTATCAAAAAAAACGTTAAAGGATAACTTTTTTTTATGATAATTTTAGTCTTAAAAGAAAATTCTGCTCCCATAAAACGTTAAAATTTTATAGAAGCAGAATTTAATAAGAAGACGGGTTATTTTTTTTAGCTGATTCCCAAAAAATTACTAGGAGTTATTTGCATTAATTCTGCTTTAATGGCATCCGAAACTTCAAGTGTTGCTATAAAACCGTGAATCGCTTTTTTATCAATAGCTTCATTGGTTCTGGTCAATCCTTTTAATGCTTCATACGGATTAGGATATCCTTCACGACGCAAAATTGTTTGAATTGCCTCGGCAACTACAGCCCAGTTTTTTTCTAAATCTTCGTGGAATTTTGGCTCGTTCAATAACAATTTGTTCAAGCCTTTCAAAGTAGCTTCAAAAGCGATTAACGTATGTCCTATGGGTACACCAATATTTCTCAAAACGGTACTGTCCGTTAAATCACGTTGCAATCTAGACAAAGGTAATTTAGCTGATAAATGTTCGAAAATCGCATTGGCCATTCCTAAATTTCCTTCTGAATTTTCAAAATCAATAGGATTAACTTTATGTGGCATAGCTGAAGAACCTATTTCTCCCGCTTTGATTTTTTGCTTAAAATATTCCATCGAAACATACGTCCAAATGTCTCGGTCCAAATCAATGATGATTGTATTTATTCTTTTCAACGCATCAAAAAATGCAGCAAAATGATCGTAATGTTCAATTTGAGTAGTAGGGAAGGAGTGGTGTAAACCAAGGTTGTCCTCCACAAATTTCCCTCCAAATTTTCTCCAGTCAATTTGAGGATACGCCACATGATGCGCATTGTAATTTCCAGTTGCTCCGCCAAATTTAGCTGCAAAAGGAATATTAAACAACAAACGCATTTGTTCTTCCAGACGTTCTACAAAAACACCAATTTCTTTACCCAAACGAGTAGGTGAAGCCGGTTGTCCGTGGGTACGGGCAAGCATTGGAATATCGTGCCATTCGACACTTAGATCTTTTAATTTTGATGTCAAAGTGATCAAGGAAGGCATGTATACTTTCTCGAAAGCTTCTTTTGTCGAAAGCGGAATCGCCGTGTTATTAATATCTTGAGATGTTAATCCAAAGTGAATAAACTCTTTATATTGGGATAAGCCTAGTTTTTCAAAAGCATCTTTGATGAAATATTCTACCGCTTTTACGTCGTGGTTGGTTACTTTCTCCGTCTCTTTGATCCAAAGGGCATCTTCAGTAGAGAAATTTTTATAAATATTACGTAAACTGTCGAATACATCTGGGTTTACGGTTGCAAGTTGAGGTAAAGGTACTTCGCACAAAGCAATGAAATATTCAATTTCAACCAATACACGGTATTTGATTAAGGCTTCTTCAGAGAAAAATGGAGCCAGCGAAATAGTCTTGTTTCTATATCTTCCATCAATAGGAGAAATAGCATTCAATTCGTTTAAAGTAGTCATTGTTTTGTTGTTTGTTCGAAAGGCGCAAATATAACCCTTTCGTGACAAAATAGAAAACGAATGGTTTTTAAATAAAGCCGATTAGCTTCTTTTTTAGTGTTTTCATTCCTTCTGATGCCACTTCAGGAATCACATCTAATGGATTTCGGAGATTTGGAATTTTTATGGGTTTTGGATCAATATAAAAAATAGGTATTTCGCGGGCTGTAAAATCGATTAATCCGGCTGCAGGATACACTTGCAAAGATGTCCCAATCACCGCAAAATAATCTGCACCTTCACTAATTCTAATGGCTTGATCAAGTGCTGGAACTTCCTCGCCAAACCAAACAATATGCGGACGCAATTGATTTTTATTTTCATCGAAATCGCCAAAATTCAAATCGTCCTGCCAATCCAGAATGTAATTTGGGTTTTTGGTGCTTCTTACTTTCAACAATTCGCCGTGTAAATGCAACACATTCGTGCTTCCGGCGCGTTCGTGTAAATCATCTACATTTTGTGTGATGATGAAAACATCAAATTCATTTTCTAATTCAGCCAGAATTTGGTGGCCTAAATTAGGGTGTACTTCCTTGAGTTGTTTTCGTCTTTGATTATAAAAATCCAGCACCAAAGCCGGGTTTTTATGCCAACCTTCTGGAGTGGCCACATCCAGCACATTATGCCCTTCCCATAGTCCGTCGCTATCCCGAAAGGTTTTGATGCCACTTTCGGCACTAATCCCTGCTCCTGTCAAAACCACTAATTTCTTTTTCATTTTATATCAATTTGGGCGTGACCACAAGGGTCGGGCTTTCAGCTTTATCTTTTTGGCTAAAAAGCCCAAAAAGGATACCGCCTCTATCCCTCACGCAAATTCCGCAATCATTTATAATTCAGCTTTTATGGAACAATCCCAAAAGCAGCTGTCAGAATCTACTTTTGAAGCTATAAAGCTAGTCTTTTTTACTATTTTTGCATAAATAAATATTCTAATGGTCGACATTGATTACCTTAATTTTCTTGAAAATATCCTAACGGATAACCGCAAAGAAAAATTCCTGAAAATATTAGAAAACAGAACCAATCATTTTACCATTGCTGTAGAAGATATTTTTCAAATGCACAATACCAGTGCAGTGATGCGAAGCTGCGAGATTTTTGGAATTCAGGAGTTGAACGTTATCGAGCAACGCTACGGAAAAAGTATCGACAAGGAAATTGCCATGGGCGCCCAAAAATGGGTCGATATCAATACCTTCGACAGCATTACAAACTGTGTGGACGCGTTAAAAAGTAAAGGATATCAAATAATCGCTACCACGCCACATGAGAATGATTGTTTGATGGAAGATTTTGACATTTCGAAACCCAGTGCCTTATTTTTTGGAACAGAGAGAGATGGATTATCCGAGGAAATTTTGAAGCGCGCCGATGGTTTTCTAAAAATTCCCATGGTGGGTTTTACTGAGAGTTTGAACATTTCAGTCTCAGCTGCAATCATCATTCAAAACCTGACGAATCGATTGCGCAATTCAAATATTGATTGGCATTTATCCGAAAATGAAATTTTAGAAAAGCGATTGGCTTGGGCTAAAAATTCAATAAAAGACATTAAGCGAATTGAAGAACGGTATTTTGAGGAGCATTAAAACGTTGTTTCACTTTCTAGTTGTATGTCTTTTATATTGTTCGGATTCATTTTATAGCGATAGACGCCGTTATTTCCAATGGCAAATAAGGTGTTGTCTCGTACAATTAAATCAAAACAATTTTTGTTAATGGCATGTACTAAAACTGGTTCAGCAGGATTTTGAATGTTGAATATTTTGATAACATCATCGCAAACCAGTAAATAATCAGCGGTGTAAAAACTGATGCCTTTAGGTTGCGAGAGTGTTCTGCTGTGAATTAATTTTGGATTCGTTAAATCTTTGGTATCATAAACTTGCAAAACGTTAGTGTTGTTGCCACAGGTGGTGTTCGAGTTCAAGGTTACATAGGAGTGTGTGCTATTGGCAATGACAGGATCACAGGCGGTAAAGTGCTGCACGCTTGACAATTTTGTTGGATTTTCAGGATTGCTGATTGAATAGATAAACATTCCGTTTCGAGATCCAATAAACAAATTATCTCCGAATGAAAACAGGGTTTCAATGTCAAAACCTATCGAAATCTCATTGACTTTTACGGGTTTTTCGGAATCGATTAGCGAGAATACATTTAATTTCATTTGGTCAACACCGTATAAATAGTTCCCTTTTATGGCAAAAACAGCAAGCGAACCACCTTGTCCTATTTCACTGTTTTGTGCGCTGTCACTGTCTGAACAACCCATTAAAAATATTAATAATACTAAGGATATAATTTTTTTCATGTGTTACTTGATTAAAGTCCAATCGATTATTATTTCATTTTCTTTAGTGTAGCCTTGTAAGCCATTTGGAGCTTGCTTTTGCGGAAATACATTTTTGTTTCTGTTGGTTACCGTAAAAATTTTGGTAGTAGGGTTGAATGTGGCAGTGACCAAATCAACTGCTTGATTGATGTACACCGTATTTCCTTTGATGGCTAAGTCAGTTGCGCCTGGAGCTTTTATAAAATGGATTCGGATTGGTTTCTTAGGATCCGTGTAATCATAAACATGAAAACCTTTATTGACATCATTGATAAACATTAAATCGTCCTTGATATAAATTTTCCCTGATTTGATAATAGGTTGTGCATTTTGAAACGCAATAGATGTTTCCAGAGCGCTGCGGGCAATAATAACAGGTTTGTATTCTTGACGAGCAAATTCACCGTTATCTGTTGTAGGCCAACAGGAAATAAATAGAAATGAAACCAGAAGGAGAAGTACTATTTTTTTCATTCCGAAATGTTTTTATAAAGATAGCAAAAAGTGTATTTGGTTGCGTTATGACACTGTTATTTTTTGCGTTGCATATATGATGAGACATTAGCTATCAGATTTTAACCGTGTACTTTGTCATTGCGAGGAACGAAGCAATCATATTTAGTGTTTTCTTTTGATTGAGTTTTTATCGTTGTGGGCACGGATTGCAAATCCGCTATCGGATTTTAACCGTGTACTTTGTCATTGCGAGGAACGAAGCAATCATATTTAGTATTTTCTTTTGATTGAATTCTTATCGTTGTGGGCACGGATTGCAAATCCGCGCTATCTGGTTTAATTTAATGTTTTTCATAGTTTTTTCTGTTTTTCTGTAAAATATCGCCTAACGTCAGTCTGTCTAAAAACCTAAAACAAGTCTCTGAGAATCCCATATTTGAGATTTTTTAAAGATAGGAGTCCGAGAACAAAAACTCAAAATGGAGGTTTTTAGACAGTTTGACGTTATGTGGCTTTGCAAGGTTGCGAACTTCGTAACCGATTATTTTCCGTTAAAGATAAAATTTCTTGCGAAACGTAAACGTGAATTTACCAGAAAATTCGCAATCTTGCAAAACCGCTGTTATGGCTAGTTGTAATTTTTGCATAAAGTTTATTGTTTATCTTTAAAAATCAATACTTTTGTTTTAAATTACAAACAGATAAGATGGAAATTGGTTTAAAAATTCAAGATATTGTATTAATAGGATTGTTTAATCCTTCTAAATTTGATAGATATACTTTTATTAAGAATAAAATTTTTAAAGAAAATGATATTTCTGATACATCAGTTTTTTTACCTGAATTGGTAAATATTGAAACAGATATGTTTAATGTTATTTTAAATAATAATCAATTAATAATAAGTTCTAAAGTTGACAGCAACAATGATATATCAGGTGTTTTAATAAAAGTATTAAAGAGTATTGATAAAATAAACTTAAATGCAAGTGGATTTAATTTTAGATATTTTATTGAACCAATTTATGAAGATGCAGAAATAGATGCTTTTGTAAAAACTCAATTTTATAATCCAAGCAATTCAATACAGTCTAACTTTTTTAATTCTGAAACTTCTTCATTTGGATTTTATTGTAGTAAAGATTTTAAAAACACTAGATTGAAGTTAGATGTTAAACCAATATTAATAAATAATATTGATATAAATAAAAAGTCAGTTCAATTTGAATTTAACTTCCATAGAGATTACGATATTAATGATGATTCTTTGTCAGAATTAAATAATTTGATTAAAAACTATAATAGTTATAAATTAGAATCTGAAAAAATAATTAAAAAATTGTTATGAAAACAGAAGTTGCAGAGCATAGAACAATATCATTAAGTACACTAAATGAATCTAGAATAAGTACTGATATCTCTGTATGTGATTTTGTTTCTTGTGGCTCCTTTAGACAGAATATTAATAGTTTTTCAAATAGTCATATAGTTATATCTAATGTTTTAACTAATTTTTCTGCTGATATTAACATTACAGTGTCAATGATTTCAAGTAAATCTTTTATTATTAATAACGATATTGTCAAAAATGATATTGTTAATGAATTTTTTAATAAAGTGATTAAGTTGAATAATATTGGAAAAATTAATGAATCGATAAAAGAGTCATACAAGACTTTTGACAACATATTTAGAGTGAATAACATTGCACTTGCCGATAGAATATTGTTAAACGAAAATACGGATGATTTGCCAATTTCTGTTTTAATATCAATACTAAACTCGACTTCAAAATTTAAAGGCAACCTAAAAAATAGAGAATTAGTTTTTAATAAAGTTAAAAAGACAATGATTAACAAAATTGGAAAAGAAAACTTTGATAAATCATTGTACTTTAGATTGAAATAAATGGAAATTGAAGATGTAATTGATATTCATTTAGAAAAAGATTTCTTTTTTGCCATTGCAGTTGGTATTGATCAAGATGGATTTACCCACAGTTCAATTATCTACAAATGGGATGATAAAATAAAAACACTAGATTTTTATTTGGGAAAAATCAGGAATCATCTATCGTATGGTGATTTAGGTAATTCAGATTATATTTTCGTGAAATATAATCGTGATTTTATCCCAGATGATTTTGCAATTCAAATACCATCTTTATGTGAACTTATTGTTGAAAAAAATAGTTTAATAAATTTTGGTATTACATATAATAGTTCGTCATTTGATTTCGATGAACAAGATAATTTAATTTTATTGGGAGATGATTTTGGATTAACTTGTTCCACTTTTATAATTTCAATTTTTCAAACAGTTGGTATTTCACTTATTGAGTTTGGGAGTTGGAAGCAAAGAGAAGATGATTTATTGTGGCATCAAAATGTTTTAGATTTTTTTATCGCTAAAAACAAAGAGGATTCAAAAAAATATCCTGATAAAATTTTAAAGCATTTTCAAAATAATGCAGGATGTTTCAGATTTAGACCAGAAGAAGTTGCATCTGCAACAGCAAACAATACATTTCCGTCAAATTTTGATTATTGTAGTGAATATGGTAATAGATTAATATTTGCTCTTAAAAACGGTAAAGAGTCATATAATCACAAATTTCCGTTGTTGCGAAACAATTAGCCATAACTTGTCTATAGGCGATACAAACTTTAGCATATACACCCATATATGGGTAGATTGGCGAAGGTTTCTTTCGCTTTATTAATTTCCAAATATATAAATAATTCTTTACAAATCATCAAACGCGTTTTTTATTTATTGTACGTTTTTTTGTAAACGTGTATTTGATCGCTACTCTTTTATGTACCGCAAAATCCCTAGCCCCGACTGCAGCGGAAAGCCTATGCCGGTTGAAAACCACTTTTTTCTGGTGGTGGCAGAGCGACCAGAGGAAGCTCCTGACAGCACCTAGAAAAAGGGTTTGAAACCAAATAGCTTGCAGCGTAGGGCGGGAATGGCTCCTGAAATTAGATCCTGAAATAAATTCAGGATAAAAAAAATTCCCCAACTACTTTCGTAATTGAGGAATTTAATTTAAGGTATCGAAACGGTTATTAGTTAACGATAACCCATTGTCCTGAAGCGATTAAGCTCTCGGCTTTTTTGTATTTCATTTCCTGCGTTTGTCCGTTGGCCACGTTCTGAATCGTAACAGTATCATTGCGATTAATTTTTGGCATATCTCTCACGATAGTTTCGGTAACTTGACGTTGTTGCGTTTGTCCCGCTTCACGATTTTGTGTTGCTAATTCATCAGAATTCAGCACCTCGTCTTTGCTCAATTGAAAGTCTTCTTTCTGACGTACTTCTTTTGCCTCTTGAATTTGTTGGTTTTCTTGAGCCGGTAAATCACCTTTGAACAAGAACGAAATTACTTCTTTATTTACATTGTCAATCATAGCTCTAAACAAATTGAAAGCCTCGAGTTTGTAAATTAGCAATGGATCTTTTTGTTCGTGAACCGCAAGTTGTACCGATTGTTTCAACTCATCCATTTTGCGCAAGTGTTTCTTCCAAGCTTCATCAACAATAGATAATGTAATATTTTTTTCAAAATCAGCAACAAGTTGAGCTCCCTCAGTTTCGTAGGCTTTTTTCAAATCAGTAACTACATTCAACGATTTGATTCCATCTGTAAATGGAACAACAATACGTTCAAATTGGTTGTTTTTGTCTTCGTAAACATTTTTTATAATAGGAAAAGCTTCTCTGGCGCTTCGTACTGTTTTTTCGGTGTAATATTCTAATGTAGCTTTGTACACTTTACCTGTTAATTCCATTTCGCTGAGTTTTATGAACTCACTTTCAGTAACCGGTGATGTGATAGAGAAATAACGAATTAACTCAAACTCAAAGTTTTTGAAATTGTTAGTCGCTTTGTTTTGATCAATAATTAGTTCGCAGGTGTCATACAGCATGTTGGCAATATCCAATTTCAATCGCTCTCCAAACAAGGCATGACGACGGCGTTTGTACACTACTTCACGTTGCGCATTCATGACATCATCATATTCTAGTAAACGCTTACGAACACCAAAGTTATTTTCTTCTACTTTTTTCTGGGCACGTTCGATCGATTTAGTCATCATGGAATGCTGAATCACTTCGCCTTCCTGCAATCCCATTCGGTCCATTACTTTTGCCACTCTTTCAGAACCAAACAAACGCATGAGGTTGTCTTCAAGAGAAACATAAAACTGAGAACTTCCAGGATCACCCTGACGTCCTGCACGACCACGCAACTGACGGTCTACACGACGCGAATCATGACGTTCTGTTCCTACAATTGCTAATCCACCTGCGGCTTTTACTTCGGCAGATAATTTAATATCGGTACCACGACCCGCCATGTTTGTTGCAATAGTTACCACACCCGGTTTTCCAGCTTCTTCAACAATTTGCGCTTCTTGTTTGTGCATTTTTGCATTCAAGACATTGTGTGCAACACCTCTCATTTTCAACATTCGACTTAACAATTCTGAAATCTCTACTGAAGTTGTGCCAATAAGAACCGGTCTACCTGCTTTAGATAATTCTGAAACGTCTTCGATTACGGCATTGAATTTTTCACGAGTAGTTTTATAAATAAAATCTTCTTTATCTTTTCTGGCCATTGGTCTGTTCGTAGGAATCTCTACCACGTCCAGTTTGTATATTTGCCACAACTCACCTGCTTCAGTAGAGGCTGTTCCTGTCATTCCTCCCAGTTTGTTGTACATTCTGAAGTAATTCTGTAATGTAACTGTTGCAAATGTTTGTGTTGCTGCTTCAATTTTTACATTTTCTTTGGCTTCAATGGCTTGGTGTAAACCGTCAGAATACCGACGACCGTCCATTATACGTCCCGTTTGCTCATCAACAATCATGATTTTGTTGTCCATGATTACATATTCTACATCTTTTTCGAATAAAGCGTAAGCTTTCAAAAGTTGTGTCAGGGTGTGGATGCGCTCACTTTTGATTCCGAAATCTTGAAATAATTTTTCCTTCTCTTCCGCTTCTGCATCTTTATCAAGTTTTCTTTTTTCGATAGCGGCAATTTCGGTTCCAATGTCCGGAAGTACAAAAAAGTCAGAATCAGTATCTCCGGAAAGGAATTGGATACCATTGTCAGACAGTTCTACCTGATTGTTTTTTTCTTCAATAACAAAATACAAAGCCTCATCAATCTTGTGCATTTCTCTTTTGTTATCCTGCATGTATTGATTTTCGGTTTTTTGAAGCAATTGTCTAATTCCTTCTTCACTCAAAAATTTAATCAATGCTTTATTTTTTGGTAATGCTCGGTAGGCTCTTAACAATTGGAATCCACCATCTTTGGTATTTCCTTCTTTTATTAATTTTTTAGCTTCAGATAGGAAGCCGTTTGCCAATTGACGTTGTAAACTAACCAAATTTTCAATTTTTGGTTTCAATTCATTAAACTCATGGCGATCTCCCTGAGGAACTGGACCTGAGATAATTAATGGTGTTCTTGCATCATCAATCAAAACAGAATCGACTTCATCGACAATCGCATAATTGTGTTTTCTTTGCACTAAATCTTCTGGAGAATGTGCCATATTATCTCTCAAGTAGTCAAAACCAAACTCATTATTGGTTCCGTACGTGATATCAGCATCGTATGCTTTTTTTCGTCCTTCTGAGCTTGGCTGATAATTGTCAATACATTCTACTGACATACCATGAAATTCAAATAAAGGTGCTTTCCATGTACTATCTCTTTTTGCCAAATAATCGTTGACAGTCACTAGATGTACTCCGTTTCCTGTCAATGCATTTAAGTAAAGCGGCAAAGTTGCCACTAATGTTTTTCCTTCACCTGTTTGCATTTCAGCTACTTTTCCTTCATGTAAAACCATTCCGCCAATTAATTGTACGTCATAGTGAATCATGTCCCAAGTAATTTCTTTACCCGCAGCACTCCAAGAATTTGCCCAGATCGCAGTGTCTCCATCTAGAGTTATATAGCTTTTTGTTGCCGAAATTTCACGGTCTTTTGCAGTGGCAGTTACAATTACTTGTGTACTGTCTTTGAAACGTCTAGCCGTTTCTTTGACTACAGCAAAAGCTTCCGGAAGAATTTCTAACAATGTTTTTTCCGAAATATCATAAGCCTCTTTTTCCAGCGCATCAATAGCGACGTAAATATCTTCTCGTTTGTCGATATCTTCAATACTTTCAACTTCTACTTTCAGAGCACTAATTTTAGCATCTTTTTCAGAACGGTCTTGTTTTATTTTTTCTTTGAAAAATGCAGTACGCGCTCTAAGCTCATCATTAGATAATGCCATTAGAGGAGTTTCAAAAGTTTTAATTTTGTTAAGATACGGCTGTAAAGCTTTCACATCTTTTTGAGATTTATCCCCAACAAAGACTTTGATAATACTATTTATAAAACTCATAATATGTTTTTATTTCTGTTTGTGTAATTCTGTAAATTTAAACAAAAAAAAAGCCTCTTTAGAGACTTTTTCTTGGTTTACTTTTTAATATTCATCCTCATTCCAAAGATAATCTTCGTCTGTAGGATAATCTGGCCAAATTTCTTCCATTGATTCATATATCTCGCCTTCATCTTCTATAGACTGAAGGTTTTCTACTACTTCTAATGGAGCTCCTGCTCTAATAGCGTAGTCAATAAGTTCGTCTTTGTTAGCAGGCCACGGTGCATCACTTAGATAGGATGCTAATTCTAATGTCCAATACATCTTGTTGTCTGTTTAGTTTTGTGCAAAAATAAATTTTTTACTGAAAAAGACAAGTAAAAAATCATTTATTTTAATAAAAAGTTAAGAACGTTTTTTTTGATTTAAATTTTGCGGTTAAAAAGTTTGCATTTTTTCACTATAAATACAACTGAAAAAACCTTAAATGCTGCAAATTATTTTCTAGGAATCCATTGAACTTCCGTAGCTTTCAGATCATGAGACAACTTTCGTGCCAACACAAAAAGGTAGTCAGAAAGTCGGTTCAGGTACTTTATTGCGATTTCTGCAACCGGTTCGTTGTGGCTTAAATGAACTGCTAAACGCTCCGCTCTACGGCATACGCAACGTGCTATATGACAATATGACACGGTTGTATGTCCGCCAGGAAGTACGAAATGAGTCATGGGTGGTAAGGCTTCTTCCATGCTGTCAATTTCATTTTCCAACAGTTCAATATCTGATTCAATTATTCCGAGTTTTTTCAAACGAAGTTCGCCGTTTTTCAGTACTTCTTTTTCCGGTGGCGTTGCTAATATAGCGCCTACTGTAAACAAACGATCCTGAATCTCGATTAGAATTTCTTTGTAATGGGAATTCATCTCCTGATCTCGGATTAGTCCAATGTGAGAATTCAATTCGTCTACCGTACCATAACTTTCTATTCGTGCGTGATCTTTTGGGACTCTGGTTCCTCCAAAAAGTGCCGTGGTTCCTTTATCACCAGTCTTTGTATATACTTTCATCCAAGGTTTGTGTTAATTTGTAATTTGTTTGATGGAAACAAATTTACTGTATTAATTCCACTATTGCCGTAACAAATCGTTCCAGTGAACCTTCACTTAAATTGAAATATAAATCAGGTTCAATGCATTCAATTTCCATTAAATAAAGTTCATTATCAATCAGTATCCCATCTACCCTGGCGTACAGTAAGTTCTCTTGAAAAGTATCAACAACTTTTTGTGCTTTTTCAATCAATTCTGAACTGGGATGTACCAAATTATAGATACCACCAAATAGGGACTGTACTCTAAAATCTCCATCTACCGGCTTTTTGTTTACCGCATGAGAGAATTTTTTATTGAAAAAGATAAATGAAGTTTCACCTAGAGTTTGAATCTCCGGCATAAATTCCTGTAACAGCAATTCTTTCTCTGCAGCTATGGTCGCATATTTCTGGTTTATTTCTTCACTATCTGATGTTTCAAAAACTTCAGTGAGATACGATCCTGCCGAAAATGCAGGTTTTATGACTGCTTTTTTCCAATGGGAAGGTAGGTGTTCAGCTAGATTCAGAGTGTCTGTTTTGTCAATAAATACGGTTGGTAATATTGTGATTCCTTGCTTTTGCATTTCACGCAAATAAAACTTGTGTATGTTTTGTTTGATTATTTCAATCGGGTTAAGTGTTTTGATACCCAGTTTTTCTATTTGGTGGAGCCAAATATTAAATTCGGTTTCTTTTTCGAAATAATCCCAAGTATTGCGAAAAATCAGGAAATCAAAATCAGCCCAGTTAATGGTTTTGTCACTCCAAATCACCGCTTTGGCGTTAATATTATGTTTGGCTAGTGCAGGAATTATTTTTTGATCTTCAGGATTTAAATCGGGAAGTTTTTGGCAGGTTAGTATGGCGATATTCATTTTAGGTACTAGTTTTTATTTGGGGTTTAAAAGATATTTGTGAGTGGGATTTTTTAGCCCGGATAGAAGCGGTATCCTGTTTCTTTTTTCTTTTTAAAAAAGAAAGAGATACAAGCGTATAGCCGGAAAAAGCTCCTAAAAAAAATTATTTGGTCGTATCGCTTTCAATAATTCCGTCACGCAATCGTATAATTCGATGCGCATACGCGGCAATTTCTTCTTCGTGCGTTACTAAAATAACGGTGTTCCCATTGGTATGGATGTCTCCAAAAAGTTTCATGATTTCAAGAGAGGTTTTGCTGTCTAAATTTCCTGTAGGTTCATCCGCTAAAATGATGGACGGCTTATTGACTAGGGCACGTGCAATTGCCACCCGCTGGCGTTGACCTCCTGAAAGTTGGTTGGGTTGGTGATCCATTCTGTCAGCAAGATTTACTTGTTCTAAAACTTCCGTGGCGCGTTTATTTCTATCAGATTTAGAGAAACCGGCATAAATCATGGGTAAAGCTACATTGTCTAGTGCGGTTGTTCTGGGTAAAAGATTGAAAGTTTGGAAAACAAATCCTATTTCTTTATTGCGAATTTCGGCTAATTCATCATCTTTCATCTGGCTGACATCCTTCCCATTCAGGATGTAACTACCAGAAGTTGGCGTGTCTAAGCAACCTAATAAATTCATTAAGGTAGATTTTCCGGATCCTGAAGGTCCCATTAATGCTACGTATTCGCCTTTGTTTATTTCTAAATCAATGCCTTTGAGAACATATACAATTTCATTTCCAAGCACAAAATCTCGTTTGATATTGGTTATTTTGATTAGCGGGTTTGCCATTAGAATGTATGATTTTTTGACCTTCGACGGTGCGTAGGGTGCTATTAAATTAGATTTTAAAAGTACAAAAGACTTTTGAATTATTAATAAGTAGATGTTTTTTAAATTTGTTACATTTTGAGCTTAGGTTTATGCGGTCAGATAATTTTTTATTAATGAAGTACTTGCGTTTTTTTCTATTTTCTTGGTAAATGTATTTTTTAATACGTTAAATCATTCTATTAAATTTTATGTTATTATAGTATAAATTTGTGTAATTCACACTTTATTGGTATTTATTTCATAATTATTTTAATTATTTATAACATTTTTTGGTTATAATTGATAATATAATAATATTACTTATTTTTGTTAAAAGTATTAATCAAATCAAGAAGTTATGAAAAGTACAAAAATGGTGTTAGGAATAGCGGTAGTCGCTTTAGGATTTGCCTCCTGTAAAGATGAAAAAACAGAGCAAGCGGAGAAAATAGTGGATTCTTATGTGATGTATGTGGATTCATTAGGGAATGTTTCTTCCGAGAATGCTAAAGCAAACTGGCAAGGAATTGAAGCTACGTATCAATTAAAAAGTGGTAATGCAAAGGCAGCATTGGCAAATATGAAAGACAATGCGGAGGCGCAGAAATACCTTGATGAAGCAAATGCTAAATACGAGGCTTTGAAAGCAAAATACGAAGCCAAAATAGAGGCTCAAGATAAAGCCGCCGCTGCTGCAAACCCAAAACAACAAATGAGAAATACTTTATTTGGTGAAGGGAAAGTGGGTGAGGATATGAGTTTTGCCTGGGTGGATAAAGATAATATTCTTAGCGTGTACCAGCAATTTGTAGATGCAGTTGAAACGAATAAAGATAAGTATTCTCGTGAAGACTGGGACGAAATCAAATTGATGTATGAAGCATTGGACAGTAGAAAAAATACAGTTGAAAAAGAAGGACTTTCAGTGGATGATAACAGAAAAATTTCGGGTTTAAAATTAAAATTTGCACCAATTTATACGCTAAACAGAATGGGAGCAAAATCTGGAGAAATGAAAAAAGCTAAAGAATAAAAAGTAGTTATTCGATATTGAAAATGGCAGTCAGCAATGGCTGTCACTTTTTTTAGGTTCGAATCACAAAATGTTCTTTTGGTTGTTCTCTCCTAAAAAATACCAATCCCCACTGAAATGTGTCAATTGTTACCGTTACTTTGGGATGGTTTTTTATAATTTCCCAAGCTTGTTCCATTTCTGGCGACCAGTGAATGTCATCGAATATCCAAAGGGTTTCGTTCGTAATGGTAGGAAGTAATACTTCAAAATAGTCTAATGTTGCTTTCTTGGAGTGATTGCCGTCGAAGTAAATTAGGTTATGGGTTTTAGGCTTTAGGCTTTCGGTTTGTAAATAAGTACTGAACTCTGTTATTTCGGAACATATAGTATTGAAATTGAATTTTTTAAATTGCAATTGAGCTTGTTTAGCGGTTTCAGGACAACCTTCTAAAGTGATTATTTGGGCTTTTAAATTCCCTAAAGCTAGGGCAGAAGTCGCCAATCCCAATGAAGTTCCAATTTCTAAAATAGAGTCCGGTTGAAAATAATTGGTGATTCTAAAAAGTAATTCAGCTCGCTTGGGAGAAATCCCTGCTGTTTTGGCAATCTTGGCAATAACTCTGGAATTCGATTTAAACACTTTGGAACCCGCACCAAAATCAGTGACTTCAATGGTATTATTGTTTGCTAAAAGCGAGTTTCTATATTCTCTTAAAATCGTATATTCCGGTTTTGATTTTTTATCATAAAAGCATCTCGTCAATAAAGTAAACACAAATGGCGAATGCACCGCATGCTCATTTTTTGAGTGCCAAAGGAATTGTAAATACGATTTGATTTGAAACAGCATGGAACTTTTTTGTTACACAGAGATTCTCAAAGAGAAAACACGAAGATACACTGAGTTTTTCAACTTTGTGAATCTTTGCGGTTGCATCGTGCATCTTGGTGAAAGAACATTGTGGGTGCGAAGATAGTAAGATAATAGTCGAAAGTCAAAATACAATTCTATCATCTTTGCGCTTCGACTTCCGACTGTATTGCTTCGAAACATTACGACTTTAAAAAGGCTATATTTGCAGCCTTGGAATTTACACAAGAATAATATCCATTTTTTTACGATGATGATTGAACAAATAGAACATAAAACTACGATAAGCTCTGAAGAAATTGACCGCTGCATCGCTATTTTAGCACAATTGAATACGGATACGGATCAAATATTTGATATTCCAAAAGAGCAACGCACCGCTTTAATCAAAGCGGCAGGTATGTTTTCCAGACCCGATCGTGACGAGCTTTCCCGGAGAAAAAAAGACGGTAAAGTGGCTGCTAAACGTAAAATGGAAAAGCGTGACAGAACCGCCCGTAAGGTAACCGGAATCCGCCATGCGCGTGAAGCAAGTGTTTTTATGGCGCCAAAACTTTTGGCTTACAATGATCTTGTGAACAAAGAACAATTGGAACTGGAAACTCCACGAAACTGTTACGTGTGTAAAACGGAGTTTACTAAAATGCACCATTTTTACGATACAATGTGTACCGATTGTGGCGATTTTAATTATGCCAAACGTTTTCAAACCGCAGATGTAAATGGGCAAGTTGCCGTTATCACAGGTTCTCGTCTAAAAATTGGATATCACATTACATTGATGTTGTTGCGTGGTGGAGCAACCGTTATTGCAACAACTCGCTTTCCGGTGGATTCCGCATTGCGTTTTTCTAAGGAAGACGATTTCATGGATTGGGGACATCGTTTGAAAATTCACGGATTGGATTTGCGACACATTCCAAGTGTAGAGATTTTTTGCAATTTTATAGAGCAAAAGTATGAGCGTTTGGATATTCTGATTAATAATGCAGCGCAAACGGTGAGGCGTCCTGCGGGATTTTATACGCATCTAATGGAAAATGAGGAGCGTTTCATTGCTTCTTTGCCGCAACAGGCACAAGAATTATTACTGGATCATACGAATTGTCTGGATGAATTAAAAGTGTTGACAGCAGGGGCTTCCTCCAATCAGAATATGCCGGTGACTTGGCACGGACCAGAACCTGGAATTGGGTTGCGGGCTTCCGCTAAATTGTCTCAAATTCCGTATTCGTTTGATAATGCTTTGGTGGCAAATGAAGTTTTCCCGGAAGGGGAACTTGATGCCGATTTACAGCAAGTCGATTTAAGAAAAACCAACAGCTGGCGTTTACGTTTGGGACAAATAGAAACCACAGAAATGATCGAAGTGCAACTGGTAAATTCCGTGGCGCCTTTTGTATTATGTAACCGCCTTTCGGAAGTGATGAAGAAAGAGAACACTGGAAAAAAACACATCATTAATGTGTCGGCGATGGAAGGGAAGTTTCATCGCTTTTTCAAAGAAGACCGTCATCCACATACCAATATGGCCAAAGCTGCTTTGAATATGCTGACACATACTTCCTCAGGAACTTTAGCAAAAGACGGCATTTTTATGAATGCGGTTGATACCGGCTGGGTAACCGACGAAGATCCTGCAGAATTAGCCAAAAGAAAACAGGAAGAAGAGGATTTTCAACCGCCATTGGATATTGTGGATGGAGCAGCACGAGTGATGGATCCGTTGTTTGACGGTATTAATACAGGAAAACATTGGTGCGGGAAGTTTTTGAAAGATTACAATCCGATTCCTTGGTAGAAATCCCCCTAACCCCCGAAGGAGGAATTAAAAATGGTTAAAAATAAAAGAACCACAACAGAATTAAATTTGTTGTGGTTTTTTTGTGATTACTATTGTGAGCGCAAAGTCGGAGACATTTGCGCAGCATAATCAAGAACTATTGTATGCTTTGAAGAGCGGGCTGCTAAAAAAATAAGGAAAAAATCTGAAATTATATTTAAACCAGACTTTTTTTCAGGGTAATAAAATACTTAGAGCCTGTTTATATGAGCTAGGACGGGAACTTTTGATTTTTATTAAAACTTTCGGATAGCTGTGAAAATAAAACTACAAAGCATCAAATGGACTTTTTATTAATTCTAATATTTCTTACTAATTTGTAATCACTGTTTTTCCTAAAAAACAAAACCCCAACATTTCTAGCGTTACCGCTAAAAGTGTTGGGGTTGTAAATAGTATGCTATGTTCACTTCTATTCCCCCTTCGGGGGTTAGGGGGATTTTATCCTTCTATCTTCGCGCTCAGTTCAAACCATCTCTCCTCTTTCTCTTCAATTTTATTGATGATGTTTTTCAATTCGTTCGCTTTTTTTTCAATATCAGTGTCAGCAATTTTCCCATCTGAGAATAATTGCTCAATAGCTACTTTCTGAAGCTCTAAATCTTTGATTTCTTTCTCTGTTTTCTGGAATTCTTTTTGCTCGTTGAACGTCAGGTTTCCGGTTGGATTATTTTGTTTCCAGTCTTTCTTATCCGCTTTGTTTTCCTCTTTTTGAGCAACATCAGCACTGTCTTCATAAGCTCTAAAATCAGAATAGTTTCCAGGAAAATCTTCCACTACACCTTGTCCTCTAAAAATGAATAAGTGATCCACAATTTTATCCATAAAATACCTGTCGTGAGAAACCACTAAAAGACAACCTGGATAGTCCAAAAGGAAACTTTCCAAAACATTCAGTGTCACAATATCCAAATCATTCGTAGGCTCATCTAGAATCAAGAAATTCGGATTCTGAATCAAAACCGTACACAAATATAACCGTTTCAATTCTCCACCGCTCAATCGATCCACAAAATCGTATTGTTTTTTGGCATCAAACAAGAAACGCTCTAACAACTGCGAAGCTGAAATCAATTTCCCTTTCATCAATGGAATGAATTCTCCGTATTCCTTAATTACATCAATCACACGTTGACCCGGTTTTGGGTTTATTCCGCTTTGCGTGTAGTAACCCACTTTTATCGTTTCGCCAATCACCACTTTACCGCTATCAAGCGAAACGTTTCCGGTCAATAAATTCAAGAAAGTAGATTTACCAGTTCCGTTTTTCCCAATGATTCCAATGCGTTCGCCACGTTGAAAATCAAAACTGAAATTATCCATAATGACATGATCCTTGAATTTCTTGGAAATTTTGTGAAGCTCGATAATCTTGCTTCCCATGCGTTCCATGTTAATTTCAAGCTCCACTTTATTTTCACGACGGCGACTTTGTGCTTTTTCTTTGATGTCATAGAAGTCATCCTGACGGGATTTAGATTTGGTCGTTCTCGCTTTTGGCTGACGACGCATCCATTCCAGTTCTTTTACAAAAAGGTTTTGCGCTTTATCCACACTCGAATTTTCTGATGCAATGCGTTCCTCTTTTTTCTCTAAATAATACGAGTAATTTCCTTTGTATTGGTATAATTTTCCGTTATCCAGTTCGATGATTTCGTTACAAACACGCTCCAAGAAGAAACGGTCGTGCGTCACCATAAACAACGTAATATTTTCTTTAGTAAAATAGCTTTCCAGCCATTCAATCATCTCTAAATCCAAGTGGTTGGTAGGCTCATCCAGAATTAATAAATCGGGACGATTGATCAAAATAATAGCTAATGAAAGTCTTTTTTTCTGTCCACCAGAAAGATTTTTTACTTTCAGTTTGAAATCTTCCAACTTCAGTTTGAACAGAATTTGCTTGTATTGTGTTTCAAAGTCCCACGCATTGTGCTGATCCATTCCGTCAAAAGCTTTTTGGTAGGCTTCTTCGTCTTCCGGATTTTCTAATGCTTTTTCATACGCTTCAATCACTTTCAAAGTCTCATTATCCGATGCGAAAATGCTTTCTTCAATCGTCAATTCTTCCTGCAAATTGTTATTTTGCGAAAGGAAGGCCATTTTGATACCTTTTCTGAGTACAACTTGTCCGGTATCTGATTCTTCCAAACCGTTAATGATGCTCATGATAGTCGTTTTTCCAGAGCCATTTTTGGCAATGAAGGCGATTTTTTGGTCTTTACTAATTCCAAAAGAAATGTTTTCAAAAAGTGTTCTTTCTCCAAAAGATTTAGAGATATTTTCGACTGATAAGTAATTCACTTTGTAGGGTATGAGTTATAAATTATAAGAGATGCATGCATTACTAAACATAACTTTTTTGCAAAAGTAATTCATTTATATTAGGTTTCAAGTTTTATCGTTTAAGTAATGTTAAAACTAAACATGATAACCTGTTTTTTAGGAGCGAATGACTTGGTTTTAGTTGGAACTAAAGGTCCAGCTTTCATTCTAAATGAAATTCACTGAACACCGATGAAAATATTAACTTGGTGAAGTACTCTTTTAGTCCTTAAAGAAAGAACAAAAAAAATTTTTCCCTTCCTTCGGGGCTAGTGGAGAAACATGTTTTTTTTTAATTTTCAATAAAATGACGTAAATTTGAGTGGTTAAAAATTTGTATCATGAAAACGGAGACTTTAAAAATCAGCATCACGCAAAGAATCTTAAGTATTAACGACAATAAGATTCTTAGTAAAATAGCAAAACTTCTTGATGAAGAAAATATAGTTGGTTATGACGCAGATGGAAATCCAATTTCTGAAAAAGAATATACTAAAGACATTCATGAGGCTTTACATCAATTGAATGAAGGAAAGTTAGAAACCTATTCTAGTGAAGATGTCAGAAAAAAAATTCTAGGTTAATGAGGGTGCTTTGGAGTAAAAAAGCATCAAATGAACTAGAAGCTATTTATAAGTACATAAAAAAAGAAAGTCCTCAAAATGCTATTTTAGTATTTAATGAAATTTATGATTTGGCAAATTCTCTGCCGAATTTTCCTTATAAATTTCCGGTTGAGCCAATAATTAATATCCAAAAAGTTAGATTTGTGGCCATTTGGAGTTTTAAAATTATCTATTCCGTAGAGAAAGAAAGTGTTGTAGTTTTGAGAATTTTCAACACGAAACAAAATCCCAAAAAACTAAAACAATAAGCTTTGCAACTATCCGTCATTATTCTCAATTACAACGTTCGCTATTTTCTGGAGCTCTGTGTTTTAAGCGTTCAAAACGCATTAGAAACCATTGACGGCGAAATTATTGTAATTGATAACAATTCTTCGGATGACAGTTGTGCAATGATGCAAAAGCTTTTTCCTAACGTAAAACTCATTCAAAACAAAGAAAATATTGGCTTTCCCAAAGGCAATAACATTGGGGTAGCCCAAGCGCAAGGCGAATACATTTGCGTTCTGAATCCCGATACTGTTGTTGCCGAAGATACGTTTATGAAAGTATTGGCTTTCGCCCAAAAACAATCGGATTTAGGAATTGTGGGTTGTAAACTCATCGATGGAACCGGAAGATTTCTGCCCGAAAGTAAACGTGGCGTTCCGACACCTTGGGTCGCTTTTACCAAAATCACAGGTTTATACAAATTATTTCCTGGAACATTCGGGAAATATTATGCGCAACATTTAAGTGAAAACCAAACCGGAAAAGTAGCCATTCTTGTGGGTGCTTTTATGGTTATGAAAAGAGATTTGTATCTTGAAGTAGCCGGATTTGATGAAGATTGTTTTATGTATTCTGACGATATTGATTTGTCGTATCGAGTCCTGAAAGAAGGAAGATTCAATTATTATTTCCATGAAACGACCGCAATTCACTACAAAGGAGAAAGCACGGTTAAGGATGAAACGTATATGAAACGGTTTCAGGAAGCGATGAATTTCTTCTACAAAAAGCATTTTAAAAGTGTTTTATTTTTCTCCCTTTTTATGAAAATTGGGATTGTCTTTTTTTCTTTGGCGAAAATGTTTCAAGGGAAACCAGGAATAAAAATCATTCCAAAATCATATCTTTTGTATTCAGCTAACCAAAAATTAGCAGATAAGCTCCATTTGGTTTTGCAAAAAAAAGTCCTGTTTCACGATTTGAAAACAGAAAAAATAGTAATTTCGTCTTCTGTTAAAAGTAAAATAGGTACAGAAATTATTTTAGATAACGAATTCATTTCTTTCAAAAAATGTATCGCAATTCTCGAATCTTCAAGGAATAAAGGATTTACCTTTAAAATTATACCAAAAAACGCTAATTTTTTAATAGGAAGTAATAATAGTAATGAGAGAGGTGAGATTATAGAAATAGAGTAGAAAATTACATTTAATGTAATTTATGTTTGAAATATTTAGTAATTTCGCAAACTGAAAATCAATATCACCTTTTAGGTTAACAATATGGCAAGATTTGAATTAAAACTTCCAAAAATGGGAGAAAGCGTTGCAGAAGCAACCATTACAAACTGGTTAAAAGAAGTTGGCGACAAAATTGAAGCGGATGAAGCAGTACTTGAAATCGCTACTGATAAAGTAGACAGTGAAGTGCCAAGCGAAGTTTCGGGAATTTTAGTAGAACAACTGTTTGGTAAAGATGATTTAGTTCAGGTAGGGCAAACTATTGCTATTATTGAGACTGAAGATGGAGCGCTTGTTCCAATTGTTAAAGAAGCTGTAGCTCCTGAGGTTATTGCTGAAGTAACAAAAATGGTTAATCCCGAAGCTTTAGGATCCAACGAAAGTGTTGCGACTCCGGTAGATTTGTCTTCCGATTACTCGGAATCTGAAAAATTCTTATCGCCTTTGGTAAAAAATATTGCTAAAGAAGAAGGGGTTTCTGTGGCTGAATTAGCAGCAATTTCGGGAACAGGAAAAGAGGGAAGAGTGACTAAAAATGATATTTTAGAGTATGTAAAAAACAGAACTAGTCAGCCTGTAGTTGCAGTTCCGGTGGCAGCAGTTCAAAAACCGGTTGCAGTGCCAGCAGCTCAAAAAGCAGCTCCGGTATCCGTAAGCGGTGGTGATGAAATTATAGAAATGGACAGAATGCGCAAGCTAATTGCGGGATACATGGTCGCTTCGGTACAAACTTCGGCTCACGTACAATCGTTTATCGAAGTCGATGTGACGAATATTGTGAAATGGAGAGAGAAAAATAAAGTTGCTTTCGAAAAAAGAGAAGGGGAGAAGTTGACGTATACGCCAATTTTCATGGAAGCGGTTGCTAAAGCGATAAAAGATTTTCCAGGAATGAATATTTCTGTGGATGGCGATTATATTATCAAGAAGAAAAACATCAACTTAGGAATGGCTGCTTCGTTACCAAACGGAAATTTAATTGTTCCCGTTATTAAAAATGCGGATCAGTTGAATTTAGTTGGAATGGCTAAAGCGGTCAATGATTTAGGAGGTCGTGCAAAAGCTGGAAAACTAAAACCGGACGATACTCAAGGCGGAACCTATACAGTTACTAATGTGGGAACTTTTGGAAGTGTTTTTGGCACGCCAATTTTAAATCAGCCTCAAGTGGGTATTTTAGCCCTTGGAGCAATCCGTAAAATGCCCGCTGTAATTGAAACCCCTGAAGGAGATTTTATCGGGATTCGCCAAAAAATGTTCTTATCACACAGCTATGATCATAGAGTGGTAGATGGAGCTTTAGGCGGTAGTTTTGTAAAAAGAGTCGCTGAATACTTAGAAGCATTTGATGTAAACAGAGATGTTTAAAAGCTAATATTTAGAATAAAAACCCGATTGATTTTTAAAAATCAATCGGGTTTTCTTTTTTTAAGATTTTATGAAACTTTAAACGGTGAACTTTAAATGAAATTAAACCCAAATTTCTATATTTGTAACCACACAAAAATTAAAAATGGAACTCAAACTCAATAAACCAATTTGTTTTTTCGATCTAGAAACCACAGGGATTGATATCGGAAAAGATAGAATTGTAGAAATCTCAGTTTTAAAAGTTTTTCCGAACGGAAATAAAGAAAGTAAAACGTGGTTGGTCAATCCAACAATCCCAATTCCACCGCAAACAACTGCTGTTCATGGGATCACAGATGAAAAAGTAGCAAATGAACCTACATTCAAAGAACTGGCGACTCAAGTGTATAATATGATTAAAGACAGTGATTTGGCTGGATTTAATTCGGATCGTTTTGATATTCCGTTATTGGCTGAAGAAATGCTACGTGCCGGAGTAGATTTTGATATGAAAGGAAGGGTTTCTGTTGATGTGCAAACCGTTTTTCATAAAATGGAAGAGCGTACATTGAGCGCAGCTCACAAATTTTATTGTGGAAAAACACTTGAAAATGCACACTCTGCAGCAGCAGATACCATGGCAACTTACGAGATTCTGAAAGCGCAACTGGATCGCTATCCGGAACTTGAAAACGATATGAAATTATTGTCCGAGTTTACAACAAGAAAAAAAATTGCTGATTTCGCAGGAATGATTGCTTTTGATAAGGATGAGGAGGAGATTTTTACTTTTGGAAAACACAAAGGAGTCAAAGTGGGTAAAATTCTGGAAACAGAGCCCGGTTATTTCAGTTGGATTCAAAATGCCGATTTTCCGTTGTACACCAAGAAAGTTTTAACGGCAATTAAACTACGAAAACTGAATAATAAATTAAGTTAATTTTTGAATTTTTCAATCATTAAATTTTTTAATTAATAAAAAATGAAAATAATCTGTATCGGTAGGAATTATACCAATCACATAGAGGAATTACAAAACGAGCGGCCCACGGAACCTGTGGTTTTCATGAAACCGGATTCAGCCGTTTTATTAAAACAACATCCGTTTGTAATCCCGGAATTTTCGGAAGAGGTGCACCACGAAATCGAAATTATAGTCAAGATAAGTAAAGTAGGGAAATACATCGAGCCTAAGTTTGCTCATAAATATTATGACGAAATTAGTGTGGGAATCGATTTTACCGCTCGGGATTTACAAGACAAATTAAAAGCAAAAGGGCTGCCTTGGGAAAAAGCCAAAGCATTTGATGGCTCGGCAGTTATAGGTGAATTTGTATCAAAAAATGAATTTAGTTCCGTAGAAAATATTACTTTTGAATTAAAGAAAAATAATGAAACGGTTCAAATGAGTAATTCGAGTTTGATGCTCTGGAAAATTGATGAGCTGATTTCATACGTTTCTCAGTTTTTCACATTAAAAATTGGCGATATCATTTTTACAGGAACCCCGGAAGGAGTGGCAGCAGTAAAGCCGGAGGACGTTTTAGAAGGATTTTTAGAAGGGCAACAACTATTTAGAATACAAGTAAAATAATGGCAATAAACTACAACCTGTCAAAAGTGTACGCACTGTCGGACAACGACCCTGAATTTGTAAATGAAATTCTGACTTTGTTTGTGACTGAAGTTCCGGCAGATCTAGAGCAAATTAAAGAAGGAATAAAAAAGAAAGACCACAAGCATGCCTATGCTTATGCACACAAAATAAAGCCAACCCTGGATTTGATGGGACTTAATGTTGCTTTTGAAGAAATTCTTCAAGTTGAAGCCTGGACAAAGACTGAAGGTAAAAAGAAAGAAATCAAAGAAACGTTTAAGAGTGTAAAAAATCAGGTGAAAGAAGCCATTAAAGAAATTAAAAAAGACTTTGATTTGTAAAATTTGGGCGTGACCACGCTTTCACTTACGTTACAGCGTGGTCGGGCTATCCGTTGCAAACGAAGTTCACTGAACCCCTATTGAAATAATTGTTTAGGTGAAGTAATCTTCCGAAAAAACGGAAGGATTTTCACTGTTATCCCTCACGCAAAAAAAGGAATCTGCCAATTTACACTTTCCTTTTTTAAATACAGTTTTACAAAATAAGCAGCACCAAAAAAAATGAAAGCAACCATAGTTACCATAGGTGACGAAATTTTAATAGGCCAAATTGTCGATACAAATTCTGGTTTTATAGCCAAATCGTTAGATAAAATTGGTGTTGAAATCAACGAAATGATTTCGATTAGTGATGATAAAAAACACATTTTTGATACGTTTACAGCACTTCAAAACAAAGTCGATTTGGTTATTATAACTGGAGGTCTAGGGCCAACAAAAGATGATATTACCAAGAAAACATTTTGTGATTACTTTGAAGATGAATTAGTTGTTGATCAAAAAGTGTTAGCTCATGTCACGCAACTTATAGAAGGTTTTTATAAGCGAACCATTACGCAAATCAATAAAGATCAGGCGCTGGTTCCTTCGAAATGTACGGTACTTCACAATCAGGTAGGTACGGCACCAGGAATGTGGATGAAAAAGGAAAACACTGTTTTTATTTCGCTCCCTGGAGTTCCTTATGAAATGAAGTATTTAATGGAGCATGAAATCATCCCGAAAGTAGTTCGGGAATATGAGCGCCCTTATATAATTCATAAAACAATTCTGACCTATGGTCAGGGCGAGAGTCTGGTGGCGGAACGAATAGAGGATTGGGAAAATAACCTTCCTGAATTTATTAAGCTGGCTTATTTGCCTGCTCCGGGACGCGTACGATTGCGTCTTTCGGCACGTGGTACAGATAAAGATAAATTAGAGGCTGCGCTACTTGAAAATGTAAACTTGTTGGACGCAATTATTCATGATATCATCGTTGGTTATGATGAAGACGAAACGATTGAAGTTGCAGTAGGTAAACTTTTGACCCAACAAAACAAAACAATAGCTACAGCCGAGAGTTGTACAGGAGGTAAAATAGCAACGCTTTTAAGTGCTGTTGCCGGTGCTTCCAATTATTTTGCAGGAAGTGTAGTTTCGTACTCAACCCAGGCTAAAATAGATGTTTTGGGTATTCCGGAAAGTCTGATAAAGGAATATTCCGTAGTCAGTAAGGAGGTAGCTTCTGCAATGGCTTTGAGTATAAAAAAGAGAATGAATACGGATTATGCAATTGCGACAACAGGAAATGCCGGACCAACAAAAGGCGACTCAGATGCAGAAATTGGCACTGTTTTTATTGCAATAGCAACACCAAAGGAAGTAATTGTTGAAGAATTCAATTTTGGTCAACCCCGTGAAAAAGTGATAGATAGAGCGGTAATAAAAAGTTTAGAACTAGTACAGAAAGAAATTTTAAAAAATGTGCAGTAAATATGTTGCTTAATAGGTTTATTTTTCTTTTCTTTGCACCCTGATTTTGAATAACGATAAAAGATAAGTATAATGTCAAGAGTTTGTGACCTTACAGGTAAAAGAGCGATGGTAGGAAATAACGTTTCTCACGCTATGAACAAAACTAAGAGAAAATTTTCTGTAAACTTAGTTAAAAAGCGTTTTTATCTTCCAGAAGAAGATAGATGGATTACTCTACGAGTAGCTGCATCTACGGTAAAAACAATTAATAAAAATGGAATCGCTGCAGTTTTGAAAAAAGCAAAAGCAGAAGGATTTATTAAATAATCCCTTCCAAAATAAAAAAATAGCAAGATGGCAAAGAAAGGTAATAGAATCCAGGTAATTTTAGAATGTACTGAACACAAAACATCAGGTGTTGCAGGGACTTCAAGATACATAACAACAAAGAACAAAAAAAATACTCCAGACAGATTAGAGATTAAAAAATTTAATCCAATCTTGAAAAGAGTAACTGTTCACAAAGAAATTAAATAATAATTAGAGATTTTAATAGAAATCTAGAAATGGTCACATTTAGAGATTTTATTTAAATTTAAATAACATTTGAATCATGGCAAAGAAAACCGTAGCATCGTTACAGACATCTTCTAAGAGATTATCAAAAGCCATCAAAATGGTGAAATCTCCAAAAACAGGTGCATATACATTCGTAGAATCTATTATGACTCCAGAATCAGTTGATGAATTCTTGAAAAAGAAATAATTTACAACAGCAGTATATAGAAAAGCTACTTTCATTCGGAAGTAGCTTTTTTATTTTCTATATTTACCATTAGAAATTGTATTTGTTCTTTGGACTTAAATACTTCATTCTTAATACTATTTACACAATGAGTTTTTTCAAAAGAATATTTTCAGCAGACAAAAAAGACCCGAGCCTAACCGAACAGGCGAAGCAAACATTAGATAAAGGTCTTGAAAAATCAAAAACAAATTTCTTTTCTAAGTTAACCAAAGCGGTTGCCGGAAAGTCAAAAGTGGATGAGGAAGTCCTGGATAATTTAGAAGAAATTCTGGTTGCTTCCGATGTTGGTGTCAATACGACTTTGAAAATCATTGAAAGAATAGAAAGTCGGGTAGCAGCAGATAAATATCTGGGAATTGAAGAACTCAATCTGATCCTTAGAGAAGAAATTGCGGCTTTATTATCAGAGACTAACTCCGGTGAAGCCACTGAGTTTGTAATTCCAACTCAGACTAAGCCGTATGTTTTGATGGTAGTGGGTGTAAATGGAGTTGGTAAAACTACTACTATTGGTAAATTAGCCTTTCAGTTTAAAAAACAAGGATACAACGTTGTGCTGGGCGCAGCTGATACTTTTCGGGCCGCTGCCATTGACCAGTTGCAAATTTGGGCGGATCGAGTAGGAGTTCCTATTGTTCGTCAGGATATGGGAAGTGATCCGGCTTCGGTGGCTTTTGATACCTTGCAATCCGCGGTGGCGCAAAATGCGGATATCGTTATCATTGATACCGCAGGTCGTTTGCATAATAAAATTAATTTAATGAACGAATTGACCAAAGTAAAACGAGTGATGCAAAAAATTGTTGGAGATGCGCCACATGATGTACTGTTAGTTTTGGATGGTTCAACGGGTCAGAATGCTTTTGAACAAGCCAAACAATTCACTGCCGCTACTGAGGTTACTTGTTTAGCGGTTACAAAACTTGACGGCACTGCTAAAGGCGGTGTGGTGATAGGAATTTCAGATCAGTTTAAAATTCCTGTAAAATATATTGGTGTTGGAGAAGGAATTGAGGATCTTCAGGTTTTTAATAAATATGAATTTGTAGATTCATTCTTTAAATAAAAGACAATTATGGATTTTTCTTCTTTAAAAAATGTACCACCACTATACCTTTATTTTGGGAGTATAGTTTCTTTTATAACGGCTAATCTTATTCGAGATATAAGTATCAGTCTGTATTATTTTTTGATACTTATGGGATTGGTTTTCTTTGTTTTAGGGTTTCTTAAACGTTTGAAAACCAAATAGATTTACTGATATAAAACACTAGTTTTCTGCTGTAATATTTCATCAAAATCAGATAAAGCTAAAGTTGGATTGTCAAGGTTTACCACCTCTCCCATTCTGATAACGACCATTTTCTTGCTCGGAATGACATAAATTTTTTGATCGTTTTGCCTAAGGCCATAAACATGTCGGCAGGAGCTGTTGGTATTAAACTACCGTTGAATTCCAATTGGCGTGATGACCATTGAAATGATTTTCCATAACAATTCGGCCGTTGACAAGAATGATACTAGATTTTGTTACCCAAGTGGCGCCGGTTAGTGGAAGGAAATAGAGTGTATCTGTTGGAGTAGGCGTTGGTTCTGAAGTTTCAGAACTGTAGCTTATGCAAAATATTGTGAGGACGATACGGTAGATTATTTTTTACATTTTGCTCTGATTTAGTTCTAATTACCTTATGGTTAGTAATATATAAAATAGTTTAATGTGTTCTACTTTTTTTGTTTTCTGTGAATTTAATAAGAGTAACTTTGTTGTATGCAATTTAAGTATGGTTACTTCAAAATACCTAGCCCTGATTGAAGCGGAAATCCTTTTTTAGCCGTTTTTTCGGCGGATAAAAAGATTGAAGTGAAAAGCAGGAAATAGCTCCTAAAAATATTAATTATATGAAAAATACATTTAGCTTTCTTTTTATTGCATTCCTTTTTGTGGGATGCCAGCAAGAAATTATACCTGCTGATATTGCCAACATAAACGGCTATTGGGAAATTAAAAAGGTTGTTTTTGATAAGGGGGAAAACAAGGAGTATAAGATGAATGAAGTGTATGATTATTTTGAAGTTGACAAAAAGAATAAAGGGTTTCGAAAGAAAGTCATGCCACAACTGGACGGTACTTTTATGGTGAATGATGCGTATGAAAAGGTTTCAATTCGATTTGCAGATGACAAGGCGTTTGTGGATTATTCAACACCTTATATGAAATGGAGTGAGGAAATAATTGCAGTGTCAGCGGAAGAATTAGTATTACTGAACAAAGAAAAAACAGCATATCATTACAAGAAAGCAACACCAATAAATTTACTGGGCGATGGCAAAGAGACTAAATAATCAAAGTACGATAGGGGATGTTTTGAAACAAATTATCCAAGTAAATAAGCTGCAGCCCGGAATGGATCAAATGGACGTAAAATACGCTTGGAAAAACTTGATGGGTAACGGTGTGAACAGTTATACCAATAATGTAGTTTTGAAAGGAAGTACGTTGTATGTAGAGTTGACCTCGTCCGTTTTACGAGAGGAATTAAGTCATGGTAAATCAAAAATTGTGGCTATGATTAATGAGGAACTAAGACGAGATGTGGTGAAGGATGTGGTTTTAAGGTAATGATTTTAGATTGTTGATTAACGAATTTAGATTTCAGATTTTTGATATAAAAAAATCCCGTTTCAATTTTGAAACGGGATTTCTATTTTATTATAATTCGTAACTGTCAATTGCGACTGAAAACCGATACTAGAACTGCTCTCTTCCGGCAAAATGGAACGCACCTTCGATAGCTGCATTTTCATCGCTATCAGAACCGTGAACTGCATTTTCTCCAATAGAGGTTGCGTATGCTTTACGGATAGTTCCTTCAGCAGCGTCAGCTGGGTTTGTAGCTCCAATTAGAGTTCTGAAATCTTCAACAGCGTTGTCTTTTTCTAAAATAGCAGCAACAATTGGTCCTCTTGACATAAACTCAACTAATTCACCATAAAAAGGTCTTGCAGCATGTACTTCGTAAAAAGCTTTTGCATCAGCAACAGTTAATTGTGTCAATTTTAAAGAAACGATTTTGAAACCTGCCGTAGTAATCATTGCAAGTATGTTTCCGATGTGTCCGTTAGCAACAGCATCAGGCTTGATCATTGTAAAAGTTCTATTAGTAGCCATTTTTATTTTTTTTAATTTTATGCAAAATTAGCATTTTTTTATTGAATATTTTTACAATTAAGACATTCAAATAATCGTAATCTGATTAAAGTACAATAATTTCAAATTTATTATCCAGCGGTTGGAGTTGTTTGACTAATGTAGGAATCAGATTGTCTCCGTATTCCAAATAAAATTCGGAAAAATTAGTTTGTCGTTCCTGTAAACTTTGGTTGGGAAACAGCTCATTTTGCAAGTAGGTGATGCGTTGTAAAACGTCACTTAGTTTTCTTTTTTGTGCTTTTAGCAATCGTTTTTCCAGATTTTCTAATCCTTTGTTTTGTTTTGTTTCCTGGGCTTTTACCGCTCCAATAAAAGATTTATCGGTTTTGGTCGCAACATCATAAAGCTCCTGAAATTGTTTTTCCAATTGGATTTTGAGATGCGTTAAATCAACTGGGAAATCTGATAATTCTTTGGTTTTAGTAGGTACTAAATTTGCCTGTTTCGAAAATAAATTTCCCCAATTCAATTCTAATTTGTCTGCTTTTTTAGCTTGCTTTTCGGTTGCTAATAGTACGGAATTTCTAAGCAAAAGTATTGGAAAAGTTACTTTTGCAGCGGCAAAAAACGATTGTAGTTCTAGCCAATAGGCAATCTCTCCTCCTCCGCCAATGTAGCATAAGTTGGGGAGAATCACTTCTTGATATAACGGACGCATAATCACGTTAGGACTGAATTTCTCTGGATGATTTTCTAAAAGGGATAGAATTTCTGTTTCAGAAAACTCAATTTTAGTATGGTTTACTTTGTATCGATCATTTTCAAAGATGATGCGTTCTCTGATACTATCTTCAATATAAAACAAATTGATTTCACGAGGATTCACTTGAATCGTATACTCTTTTAATTTTTCGGCAGTTTCTAGTACTAATTTATGCGAGGATTGGTGTAGTAATTCTTCTTTTGCAAAAGGAATAAAAGCTCTTTTTAAGTCTGAATTATCCGCATCTAAAATGACTAAACCATTTGCACCAAATAATGCATTTGCCAAAAATCGTGTGGCATCGGCTAAATTATCGTGATTCAGATAAGAATCTTTGAATAATTTTTTTAGAGTATCTGCATTCGTACCGGAACCTAATTCCAGCGCATATACTTCTAGAAAATCGGATAAACCTTTAGTAGACAATCGTCCAACAGGACCTGTACTTTCTTTGTTCCAACGGAATTTTTTGCCTTTAAAATTAAAATAATTGATTTCTTCAAAATCATGGTCTTCGGTAGCCATCCAGTAAATGGGGACAAAATTATAGGTGGGATATTTCGCTTTTAATTCGGTTGTCAAATTAATTGTCGAAATAATCTTGTATAAAAAATATAAAGGTCCACTGAATAAATTTAGCTGATGGCCAGTGGTTACAGTAAATGTATTTGGAAGGGCTAAAGTTTCAATATTTTGTTTTGTTAAAACAGAAGTTGAAATAGCCGAATATTGTTTTTTTAAGACTGAAACTAAAATATTTCTTTTATTGTCATTGACAATTTTTTTATCCATTTCGACTCCCTCTCCTTCGGGGAGGGCTGGGGAGGGGAAGTTATTTTGCTTTTCAAGGATTTGCTTTTCAAAGTTTTCCAGCGTTGGAAATCTATTGTATAGAGAATGTAAATTATTTTTTTGATCTAAATAATCGTTCATCAAAGAAGAGAAATATCCTGAATTTTGATAGCTGATACAGTCGGTTGGCATATGGAATTTTATTTGAGGCTAAATTACCGAAAAATATTGGAACTATAATATTTGTTACTTTCGAAAAATAGTATCAATTTTATCAAAAAAAATTAACAATTTTATGAAAGATAATTTAAAGCTTACGAATAAAAATTCTTTAAAACATGTTCTTTTTGGCAGTTTAATTGGTACAACTATAGAGTTTTTTGATTTTTATATTTATGCTAATGCAGCAGTTTTAGTTTTTCCTCAATTGTTTTTTCCTTCAACAGATAATACTAATTCTGTTTTATTATCTCTTGCAACTTTTTCGATTGCTTTTCTTTCCCGACCTTTAGGTTCCGCAGTCTTTGGCCATTATGGTGATAAAATTGGACGTAAAACCACCTTAGTAATTGCATTATTAACAATGGGGATTTCAACTGTTTGTATTGGTTTTTTACCAAGTTATGCCAGTATTGGAATTACAGCTCCTTTATTACTTATGTTGTGTCGCTTTGGTCAAGGAGTTGGTTTAGGTGGCGAATGGGGTGGAGCGGTTTTATTGGCAATCGAAAATGCTCCGCCTAATAAGCGTGCTTGGTATGGTATGTTCCCGCAATTGGGAGCTCCAATAGGCTTGTTGCTTTCAGGTGGTACTTTCTTGATTTTGACAGACACAATGAGTGCCGAAGCTTTTCTGGACTACGGGTGGAGAATTCCGTTTATAGGGAGTTCGTTATTGGTTGTTGTAGGTTTCTATATCCGATTAAAAATTGATGAAACTCCTGCTTTCAAAAACTCTAAAAAAGAACAACAAGAGGTTAAAATTCCCTTTTTTACTTTATTAAAATTTTATAAAAACCAATTGATTTTTGGCACATTTGCGTCGATTACAACTTTCTTGGTTTTTTATCTCATGACGGTGTTCACGCTTAGCTGGGCAACGTCAGATTTAGGTTATTCCAAAAGGGATTTTCTATTGATGCAATTGTTTTCGGTATTGTTTTTTGCGCTTTTTATTCCTGTATCTGCTTTAATTGCGGATTGTATTGGGCGTAGAAAAATGCTTATTTATGCAACGATAGCAATAGCTGTTTTTGGTTTTGCATTTTCATTTTTCTTAAATTCTGCCAGTTCGGTTCTTGTGACTTTGTTTTTATGTGTTGGAATGGCGCTGATGGGATTCACATATGGCCCATTGGGGACTTTTTTATCGGAACTGTTTCCTACAACGGTGCGTTATTCAGGGACCTCTTTGGCATTTAACATGGCAGGAATTATCGGAGCCGCTTTTGCCCCTATGATTGCGATTTGGTTAGCTACACAGTATAGCCTGACCTACGTTGGGTTTTACTTAAGTACGGCAGCCTGTGTCTCTTTATTTTCATTGTTGATGGTCAGCAAAAAAGAGCATAAGTTTTGATAATTTGCTATCGCTTCAAACTAAAATGACCTTTGTATTCATTTTCATCAGTTCTGGTTGCTGTATACCAATAATCACCTGATGGAAGTTGATGACCATTAAGACTTCCGTCACATGAACTATTTTTGAGTTAATTGTTTAATTCTTTGCTATGTATATACCATCGCTTGCTTTCTTTAAATCGGCAGCATCATCATCATCATCATTGCAACCACGTAGGTTTTTGGCACAATCAAAACATTGACTTTGCATTGTAAATGAAAAAGGAAAAATTCGCTTCAGAAGTAAGATTTACAGCAAGATAAATATAATTAAATACCTATATATTACGTTGAAACTAAAAATAGCTTTGTTTTATATTTGAATCCAAAGAATAAATAATAATATGGACTTTTACTTTGGTGATAAGAACAGAATTATCCCTTATTTTTGCACAAAACTTATTTCTTTTGAAAACCAAATTATTCATCATCACGCCTCCGTTTACCCAACTCAACACACCGTATCCGGCGACCGCTTATATTAAAGGGTTTCTGAATACCAAAAACATTGAGTCTGTTCAGGCGGATTTGGGTATTGAGGTGATTTTGGAATTGTTTTCTAAAGAAGGTTTGCAAAATGTGTTTGCTATTGCCACAGCTAGGACCCAAAAGCTAACACCCAACTCCCAAAGAATTCAAGCTTTGCAAGATGAATATGTAAAGACGATTGATCCCGTGATTGCTTTTCTGCAAGGAAAAAATCCAACATTGGCGCTTCAAATTTGTCAGGAAGATTTCTTGCCGGAAGCGTCCCGTTTTGCACAATTGGAAGAACTTGATTGGGCTTTCGGAACGATGGGAACACAGGACAAAGCCAAGCATTTAGCGACTTTGTATCTCGAAGATATTTCAGATTTTATTGTGGAATGTGTTGATGCTAATTTTGGTTTCAGCCGTTATGCAGAACGTTTGGGACGAAGTGCGAATTCTTTTGACGAATTGTATGAAGCCTTGCAACAGGAACCAACTTATATTGATACCGTTCTTCTTTCTATTTTAAAAGAAAAAATAGAAACTATAAAACCTACATTATTCTTGATTTCAGTTCCGTTTCCAGGAAATTTGTACGCGGCTTTTCGTTCGGCACAATGGGTTAAAAAGCATTATCCCAATATCAAGATTTCGATGGGTGGTGGTTTTCCAAATACAGAATTGCGTTCACTTTCTGACGCTCGTGTGTTTGAGTTTTTCGATTTTATTACTTTGGACGATGGGGAAATGCCAATAGAAGAATTAATCTCTAATATTGAATCCCGAAATTTCGGGACAGATTACAATTCTTATAAACGAACCTTTCTGTTGGAAGACGGAAAAGTAGTTTATAAAAATAATTCCCTGAAACACGATTACAAACAATCACAAGTAGGAACTCCGGATTATTCGGATTTATTTTTGGATAAATACATTTCGGTTATCGAAATTGTGAATCCCATGCACCGCATGTGGAGTGATGGGAGATGGAATAAACTTACCATGGCACATGGTTGTTACTGGGGGAAATGTACGTTTTGCGATATTTCTTTGGATTACATCAAAATTTACGAACCCGTGGCGGCCAATTTATTGTGCGACCGAATGGAGGAAATGATTGCCCAAACAGGTGAGAACGGATTTCATTTTGTAGATGAAGCGGCGCCACCGGCTTTGATGCGGGCTCTAGCTCTCGAAATTCTTCGTAGGAAAATAGCCGTGACGTGGTGGACGAACATTCGATTCGAAAAAAGTTTTACCAAAGACTTGTGTTTGCTACTTAAAGCTTCCGGTTGCATTGCGGTTTCTGGTGGTCTCGAAGTAGCTTCTGATCGATTATTAAAATTGATTGACAAAGGCGTTACGGTGGAGCAAGTGGCTAAAGTCACCAGAAATTTTACCGAAGCAGGAGTCATGGTTCATTCCTATTTGATGTACGGCTATCCTACGCAAACCATTCAGGAAACGATAGATAGTCTCGAAATGGTGCGTCAGTTATTTGAAGTTGGGGTATTACAATCGGGATTTTGGCATCAATTTGCTATGACGGCGCACAGTCCAGTAGGCTTGTATCCAGAGAAATTTGGTGTGACAAAAGAAACCGAAATCATTGGAACTTTTGCCAATAACGATATTAATTATACCGATGCAACAGGAATCGACCATGATAAATTCAGTTTTGGACTTAAGAAATCGTTGTTCAATTTCATGCACGGAATCTGTTTTGATTACGAATTGCAGGATTGGTTTGAATTTAAAATTCCAAAAACTAAAATTTCACCTGATTTTATTTTTGATGCTCTACAAGAAGACAATGATTTTAGCGTCAAACCCACTGCTAAAATCGTTTGGTTAGGCGGCAAACCATTTGTGGAACATTTTACCAAATCTAAAAAAGGAAATTCTTGGGAACTAATGACTTTGATATTTCATGATAAAAAAGAAAGTTTCAGTATTCAAACGAATAAAAGGGAGGGAGAATGGCTGGTAGAAATGCTACAGAAAATCGCTGTTTCGAATTCTAAAACTCACAGCTTTCAAGAAATAAAAATAGATTTCGAATCATATCTGGAGGACTTTGAATTGTTTTGGTACTCCAAACCAATTAAAACGCTGCGGGAATATGGGTTATTAGTATTATAATTTTATTTTTGACACCTATACTAAATTAGCATAAAACTTTCTTCATTGGTTTACGAAAACGTTTTCTTTTGCCTATTTTTACGACCATAAAATAAAAGCAAATGAGTATTGGTTATAAAGTTAATGTAAATGACACTTTTCATTTTGATTTAGAAAAGAAAAGTATTTCACAACTGGATGCAGTAAGTGTGGAAACGAATAAGTTTCATGTTTTGCACTCAAACACTCCTTATCAAGCGGAAATCATCACTTCTGATTTTCTTCAAAAAAGCTACACCGTAAAGGTAAACAATAACACCTACACCGTTGCCATTTCAAATCCTTTGGATGTTTTGATTAAGGAAATGGGATTCGAAGTAGGGCTTACCAAACAAGTCAATTTTATCAAAGCACCCATGCCAGGTTTAATTCTCGAAATCAGTGTGGTAGTAGGACAAACCGTCAAAGAGAATGATAACCTTATTATTTTAGGGGCCATGAAAATGGAAAATAGCTTTCTTTCTCCGCGTGATGGCGTTATCAAAACCATATCAGTAATGATGGGCGATGCCGTAGATAAAGGACAGTTGTTAATTGAATTCGAATAAAACACCACTAATTTAAAAGAAAATTTTAAATTATACAACGAAATTGATTGTGAGAGAATTAAAATTAGCGAATCTGCGGTTAAAAAATATAAAATGAAAAAATTATTAGTTGCCAATAGAGGTGAAATCGCCATAAGAGTGATGAAAACCGCACAAAAAATGGGCATTAAAACTGTAGCAGTATATTCTACTGCCGACAGAAATGCACCGCACGTAAAATTTGCTGATGAAGCCGTTTGGATTGGCGAAGCTCCTTCTAATCAATCCTATTTATTGGGAAGTAAAATCATAGAGGTTGCGAAATCATTAAACGTAGATGCAATTCATCCCGGGTACGGATTCCTGAGTGAAAATGCTGATTTTGCCGAAGAAGCAGAGAAAAATAACATCATTTTTATTGGTCCAAAGTCGAAAGCGATCAAAATCATGGGAAGTAAATTAGCGGCGAAAGAGGCTGTTAAGCAATACAACATTCCAATGGTTCCGGGCTTTGACGAAGCCATTACGGATGTCGAAAAAGCGAAAGTGGTTGCCAAAAAAATTGGTTTTCCAATTCTGATTAAAGCCTCTGCAGGTGGTGGCGGAAAAGGAATGCGTGTGGTAGAGAGTGAAGCTGATTTCGAATCTCAAATGGATCGCGCCATCAGTGAAGCGATTTCCGCTTTTGGTGATGGTTCTGTTTTTATCGAAAAATATGTGGGTTCGCCAAGGCATATCGAAATTCAAGTTATGGCAGACAGCCACGGGAATGTGTTGTATTTATTCGAAAGAGAGTGCAGTATCCAGCGTCGTCACCAAAAAGTAATAGAAGAAGCGCCTTCTTCGGTTTTAACACCTGAATTGCGTAAAAAAATGGGAGAAGCTGCTGTTTTGGTAGCTAAATCATGTGATTATTTAGGAGCAGGAACTGTCGAATTTTTATTGGATGAAAATAATAATTTCTACTTTCTTGAAATGAATACTCGTTTGCAGGTAGAACATCCTGTTACGGAATGGATTACAGGAACTGATTTGGTTGAACTTCAAATCAGAGTGGCCAGGGGAGAAGCATTAGCAATAAAACAAGAAGATTTGAAAATAAAAGGGCATGCAATGGAATTACGTGTGTATGCCGAAGATCCGATGAATGATTTCTTGCCGAGTGTGGGGAATTTGGAGGTGTATCAATTGCCAGTTGGCCAGGGTATTCGTGTGGACAATGGTTTTGAACAAGGCATGGACATTCCTATTTATTACGATCCTATGTTAGCCAAATTAATTACGTACGGCGAAACCCGTGAAGAGGCCATTCAAATTATGCTCAAAGCCATTGAAGATTATCATGTGGAAGGCGTACAAACAACGTTGCCTTTTGGGAAATTTGTTTTTGAACACGAGGCATTTCGTTCCGGGAAATTTGACACGCATTTTGTAAAGAACTATTACAATATGGATGTATTGAAAAATCAAATGGAGCAAGAAGCCGAAATCGCTGCTTTGGTGGCGTTGAAACAGTATTTTGAAGATCAAAAAATCGTACGCTTACTAAACTCTTAAAACGTCAGTTCGAGTTGAGCAAAGGTTTTAAACAAAAAACCTTTGGGAAGTATCGAGAACTTTACATTTAACAAGGCTTCTCGATACAATTTTAAACATTAAAGCTATCGCATTACTGTTCAAAACCACTCGAAGTGACGAAATTTTAAAAAACAATAGTATCCAATTAAATAAAGTATGGAATCTAAAATAAAAACATTAAACGATAAAATTGCTGAAGCTCATTTGGGCGGCGGTAAAAAACGTATCGAAAAACAACATTCCAATAAAAAACTATCGGCAAGAGAGCGCGTCAATTATTTGATGGATGAAGGCTCTTTTGAAGAAATCGGGATGTTAGTTACCCATCGAACGTCTGATTTTGGAATGCAAAAAGAACTGTTTTTTGGAGATGGTGTCATTACCGGATACGGAACTATAAACGGTCGATTGGTCTATATTTTTGCGCAGGATTTTACCGTTTTTGGGGGATCATTATCTGAAACTCATGCCGAAAAAATTTGTAAAATTATGGATATGGCAGTCAAAATGGGCGCACCCATGATTGGCCTGAATGATTCTGGTGGGGCACGTATTCAGGAAGGTGTTCGTTCGTTGGGTGGTTATGCTGATATTTTTTATAGAAACGTACAAGCCAGTGGCGTAATTCCGCAAATCTCTGCAATTATGGGTCCCTGCGCTGGTGGAGCGGTATATTCACCAGCCATGACTGATTTTACGATGATGGTTGAAGATACCAGTTATATGTTTGTAACAGGCCCGAATGTCGTGAAAACAGTAACCAATGAAACGGTGACTTCAGAGGAATTGGGAGGGGCAAGCACGCATTCTACGAAATCCGGTGTGGCGCACATTACTTCTGCTAATGATGTGGAATGTCTGGAAGATTTGAAACGCTTGTTGAGTTATTTACCACAAAGCAACAAAGAAAAAGCACACAATTTACGGTATGAACTCAATGATGAGGTTCGTCCCAAATTAGCGACTATTATTCCGGATAATCCCAATAAACCGTACGATATGCACGAGGTAATTAGCGGCATTATTGACGAAGATTCGTTTTATGAAATTCATAAAAACTATGCCGAAAATATCTTGGTGGGTTTTGCTCGATTGGGAGGAAAAAGCATTGGGATTATAGCCAACCAACCGATGATTTTAGCGGGTTGTCTGGATGTGAACAGCTCGAAAAAAGCAGCTCGATTTACTCGTTTTTGTGATTGTTTTAATATTCCGTTATTGGTTGTAGTGGATGTGCCGGGTTTTTTGCCGGGAACGGACCAAGAATGGAATGGAATTATCGTTCACGGAGCGAAATTATTGTACGCTTTAAGCGAAGCGACCGTGCCACGAGTTACGGTAATTACACGTAAAGCCTACGGTGGTGCGTATGATGTGATGAACTCGAAACACATTGGTGCCGACATGAATTTTGCTTGGCCCAGTGCCGAGATAGCTGTAATGGGAGCCAAAGGGGCCTCTGAAATTATTTTCAAGAAAGAAATCAATGAGGCCGAAGATCCTGCAGCTAAACTTTTAGAAAAAGAGGCGGAATATGCGGATTTGTTCGCAAATCCGTATACCGCTGCTCAACGTGGTTTTGTGGATGAGGTAATCTTACCGGAAGACACCAGACGCAAACTGATAAAAGCCTTTAGCATGCTAGAAAATAAAGTTAGTGTTACTCCAGATAGAAAACACGGGAATATTCCGTTGTAGTATTTTTTTAAGAAATGAAAAAACCACCTGATTATTTTAGGTGGTTTTTAGTTTTACATTTAATATCAAAAACTAGTTGGTGTTTTGGGGGATCATTTGACGTTTTAGTATCTTTCAATCGGACTATAAAAATTAAATTAGAATTTGGTTAAAAAAACAACTAGATGAAATAGGACAGATGTGGAAAAAGTGGTTTGTTACTGCCACAAATTTCTTTTTTATTCGAATCGTTTTGATCCGGAAACGCTATTGGAGGAAACCATGATGGCGCTGGATTACGCCGTACGAAGCGGAAAAGCATTGTATGTGGAAATTTCTAATTATACAGCAGCGCAAACTAAGGAAACTACTGAAATACTGAAACAATTGGAGACACCCTGCTTTATTCATCAAGTGAAATATTCCATGTTTGCGTGGCAACCAGAAGCGGGATTATTAGATGTTCTCGAAGACAAAGGAGTGGGTTGTGTTGCTTTTTCTCCTTTGGCACAAATGGCCTTGGCTTGGTTGCTAAAAGAGAACCGAATCACTTCTGTTTTGACAAGGAAAAAAAAACAATCTTTTTTTAATTCTGAAAAAAAATGAAAAGTTGCCATTTAAAAGGGATTTAAGAAAGATTAGAATGCTTTTTTAAAAGTATACCGCTGATAAATAAGGTTTTATTATAAAAAAAATACTTAGTTTGAAGTGGCTTATTTTTTTTACTGATAAAAATGGTTAACTTGCGGCATAGAAAAAAACTGATATGTCTTACAAAAGTAGGCTGTGTTTTAGTTTTATTCGAGTGATTCCATGAAAAGATTGATTAGATTAAATACGTACTATAAACTACTGATGTTGATACTTTCGGCAAGTATTTTCTTTTTTGTAATTTACATCACCTTATATTTTTATACTATTCAGGAAGAACGGAATTTTTATAAAACCACTTACAATCAATACGATAAAGAAGTGAGATCTTTGTTTAGACTCAATTCTAAAACCACTACCGCCACCATTATTGATGTTACCCATTGGGATAATTTGGTTAGTTATACTATAACAAAAGATAAAAAATGGTATGATAAATATATTCTAAGCGAATTTGAAACCTATTCTGCTGATTACATTGGTGTTTATGGTTTAGATCAAAAAATAATAAATAAAACAGCTTCCCCTAAGATTAAAAGCCTTGACTTTATCCCAAAAGAGATGATGACAGTGCTTTATAAATCGAAACTAAAAAAATTCTATATTAAAATTCCAGAAGGAATTGTCGAGGTTTTTGGTGCAACGATTCATCCTTCAATAGATCCCAAAAAGAATAAAACAGCGCCGTCCGGTTACTTTTTTATAGCTAGACTTTTAGATAAGCCTTTTTTGAATTCTTTAGGAAATATAAGCAGTTCAAAAGTTAATTTAGTTCCGGCGCATCGTACGGTTCTTGAAGAAAGTGATTTTGTAATTGTAAGTTTAGATCTGAAAGACTGGAAAGATGACGTTGTGGCTACATTGCTTTTCAAAAGGCCGTTCAATTTGAATTATAAAAATTCAAAAGAAATTCTTTTTATTGTGGTGCTGGTTTCTTTATTGAACATTTTTATTTTTGTGTATTATACAAAACGATGGGTTTATAACCCACTAAAATTAGTCAAAAGTATTCTAGAAACAGGTAATATTAAAGCGATAGCTTCTTTAAGAAAATTCAAAGGAGAGTTTGGGTATATAGGGAATCTTTTTGAAGAGAACAGCAATCAAAGGAGACAATTAGAGATATCCAAACAAAAGGCGGAGGAAAGCGATACCTTAAAATCTTCTTTTTTGGCTAATTTATCGCATGAAATCAGAACTCCTATGAATGCCATAATGGGATTTAGTGATTTGCTAACGGATGCAAATTTGACAGAAAGTGAGAAATTGGAATATTTAAAAATAATAAAAAACAGTGGGAACAACCTGGTTTCAATAATTGAAGATCTTATTGAAATGTCTAAAATTGACGCCAAGCAAATTACACCTAATTATAAAGGATTAGACATTGAAAAATGTATGACAGAGTTGTATGATTCCATCAAAGTTACGATTCCTAAAGATAAAAATATTCAATTTTATATTCTTGAAAATTCAGCTAAAATTACAGAAAATATTCTTACTGATGAAACGAAACTGAAACAGATTATTGTGAATTTAATTACAAATGCGGTAAAATTTACCGATAATGGATTTGTTGCTTTTGGATACACAGTCCACAAAGAAAAAGGAATTTTAGCGTTTACTATTGAAGATTCAGGGATCGGTATGAGTACAAATCATCTGAAAGTAATATTTGATCGTTTCCGAAGAATTGAAGGGGACGGCACTACTGAATTAACGGGATTAGGTCTTGGTTTGTCCATCTCGAAGGCGTATGTAGAGATGCTGGGTGGGGAAATAACAGTGACATCTACAATTGGAGTAGGATCTGTTTTTACATTTTCGTTTCCATTAAAATTTGATCAGACTGAAAAAGACATTGTGTCAAGTAAGACGATATCTTTTTCAGGAAACCAGGAGAATGAAATAATTTTAATTGCTGAAGATGATACTATCAATTTCTTGTTGTTAAAGAAAATTATTGAGTCAAAAAACCATACAGTTTTGCGTGCTTTTAATGGTCAGGAAGCAGTTACTATTTGTACCGAAAATCCGGATATCAGTTTGGTTTTTATGGATATAAAAATGCCTATTTTGAGTGGTTATGAGGCTTTTGAAAAAATAAAGTTAATTAAACCGGGACTTCCGGTCATAGCCCAGACAGCGTATTCATCCGCAGAAGAGAGAGAAAAAATAGTTCAGTGCGGCTTTAATGACTACATTACAAAACCTTTGGACAAGGAAAAAGTCTTTGCGCTATTGGATGTTATTTTTATGGAAATTAATTCCTAGAAATATCTGAGGAGTTCCTCTTGTAACACTTTTTGGTTTTTTATTCTCAACCTCTAATGAAAGGCATAAGCCAAATTCTTTTGTCGGCTTTTTTTGGATTTTTACTAAAGTTTTAAGGAGTGTCTTTGGTTATATACAATTTTCAAGAAGAAATAGTGTCGCTTTTTATACAGTAAGACGATAAATTTCCTGTTTCAAAACTACATTTTCAAAAAAATTAAAACATAAAAAATGATATTTAAATCGATAAATCCATTCTCGCAAGAAATTATCGCTGAACATGAAGTGCTTACGAATGGGGAATTAAATCAAAAACTGCAACTGTCTGAGCGGGCCTTTAAAAAGTGGAGGAATACCACTTTTCAGGAAAGGGTGGATAAAATGAAAAAATTAGCTCACGTTTTAAGAGCAAATAAAGAAAAATTAGGATTGCTTATTACCAATGAAATGGGTAAAATTGTGTCCGAAAGTATTTCTGAAGTCGAAAAATCAGCAGCAAACTGCGATTTTTATGCGGAGCATGCGGAACAAATGTTGAAAGATGAATATTATGATACGTCTTTCAAGAGCCTTTCCGTTTACGATCCTTTGGGAGCTGTTTTTGCCATTATGCCTTGGAACTATCCTTTTTGGCAGGTATTACGCTATGCCGCTCCGGCAATTATGGCGGGGAATGTGACGCTTTTGAAACATGCTCCTAATGTTATAGGTTGTGCCAAAGCTATTGAAAATGCCTTTTTGGAATCGGGTTTTCCTGAAGGTGTTTTTCTGCAAATTACTATTGATATTCCCCAGGTTGAAAGTGTTATTGCTTCAAATATTGTGCAGGGAGTGACTTTGACCGGAAGCGAAAAGGCTGGCTCCTCAGTGGCTTCCTTGACTGGAAAGCACATCAAGAAATCAGTGATGGAATTGGGTGGTTCAGATGCATTTATCGTTTTGAATGATGCTAATCTAGAGAGAGCCGCCAGTATTGCAACACAATCCAGAATGCTCAATGCAGGTCAGGCTTGTATTTGTGCAAAACGTTTTATCGTTACTGAGAAAGTGGCGGATGAATTCTCTGCTCTTTTTGCTCAAAAAATACAGTTGTTGCAGCAAGGGAATCCGCTCCAGCAAGGGATTGATATGGGGCCTTTGGCTCGATTGGACTTAGCGAAGCAATTGTCCCGCCAATTGCATAAAGCATTGGAACAGGGTGCCAAGTTAATTGTGGGCGGGGAGCGGGAAAATTGTAATTTTCAACCCACATTGATTGATTTTGTAACTGTAGATAGTATTGCTTTTCAGGAAGAAACTTTTGGTCCGTTAGCAACAATTATCCGGGCTAAAGATGAAAATGATGCTATTGCCATTGCCAATAATCATCGTTATGGCTTGGCTTCTGCCCTGTGGACTGAAGACCGTGAAAAGGCATACACCTTGGCGAGGAGAATAGAAGCAGGAAATGTATTTGTAAATTCATTAGTGCGTTCTGATTCCAGAGTCCCTTTTGGAGGCATAAAAAAATCAGGCTATGGCAGGGAATTAGGAGCCGTAGGGATCAAAGAATTTATGAATATGAAATCATTGGTTATAGAATAGTTTTGTTCAGCTACTAGTATTCAGTTGGTGTGGATAAAAAAAAGAAAACGAGAACCGGAATTGTAAGTACAAAACCAGTTCTCGTTTTTTTTATTTAGTTTTTTTGTTTCGTAAAACCTTTTTGTCCTAGTTTTTTGGACTAGTAGGTATAGACTGCTGCTTTTATATCGTTAGGTGTATTGGATAGAATAACAATAAATGGATATCCTTTGCGAGCAGCATTCTCTTTTAATCGCTTTTCTCCTCCATGTATAAAGGAGGCATTAGTTTCTCCTTTTGATTTTCCATAAAAACTAGTGATAACCCCGGATTTTTTTAGACCAATTGTCTGAGAGTCTTTTAAGACGATTACTTTTTTATAATCTGATTTTGCAAGGACATTGATTTTTTCCGAAACTAGTTTTGAATCGGCAGCTGATTTTTCATTTAATTGAGCAACGGCATATTGGCTGATTTTTTTTTCTTCACTACTGCCTGGTACTGCAAAATAAACCAGATTATTCTCCATTTTGATGAAGTTTACATCCATTTTTTTGTTGTCATGCGTAATGATTTCGTGAGTTTGTGCAACTAATGCAACATTGAATAAAATTGTGAATAATATAAATAGATTTTTCATGTGTTCAGATATTAAGGGATTGTTTGTTTTTGCTGTTTTGCCAGCTTCTTTGATTTAATTACAGCGCTTTCCTATCAGCTAATAAAAAAAATACTTGCGTATGGCTGTGATTACTATTGATAGCAAATCATATCTCAAGTACGTTGTGGCTATAAATAGGTTTAGCCCCAATTGGTGTATTAGGAAACATATAATAGAATCAAGCAATACACTCCGGAGGTGGAGTTGAATTTTTTAAATGCGACTCTTTTGCTTTGAATAAATCCAAAGCGTTTATTCTGTTTGGAACAATGGAATCGTATGCTAATGCATTTGGGAGGGCTACGGTACCTATGAAAAGCGTTTTTAGTTTATTCTCGAAATTGCTTTCTTCCGTATTATTTTCAGATACTTCGTATAATTCGTATTTCCTATCATTGACAAGAACAGCAACTGCCTCACTAATCCATGTAACGGAAAAAGCAACAAAAAGGACTTGAAGATTTAATTTAATTAGGCTACGAATCATGGTATAAATTTAATACAATTGAATGGGAGTTACCATTAAAATTTTCATAAAAGAAAAAATAGAAAAAACGGTTTTTGTTACTGTTTTAATTTTCATTGAAACTCGTTTCTTAGACTTAAAAAAAAAGGATAATTTTTTGTGTTACACAACGCAAAACTATAAAAAACAAAATTATTTAAATTTTGTATAAAAAATTTAATTTTTTTTTAACTGTCTTTTTTATAGGGGTTGTTGTTATTTACAGTGTTTATTTATTGATAATATTCTATTTTTTTGTACTTTAAATTTATTTTAATCAAAAAAAAGTGGGGTGTGTTGTAAGATTTAATTATTGAATTTTTAAAATACTTTCGTAAAAATATGGAATAATGATTTTTTTTTATTGATTTTTCGTTATTGATAATTCTTTTCTAAACAAGATAAAAAAGTGGGAAATAGTAATTTAAGTGGAGTAAAAGTTAATAAATTCGCTTTAGGATTAGGGAAAAATTCACACCAAAAGCAGCATAAAATAATGTTTTTAGCAATTATTTTAGTTCTGATTTTTTTAAATAGTAACCAAAACCAAATAATTACCAAGCTGTATTATTAATTAAAACACCTTAAAGATGAAAAAAACAGTAACTATCTTAGCAGTATTGCTAACCACAACTTTTATATTTGCACAAGAAAGCTCTGAGGTTCCAGCAACAACTTTTGCAGGATCTGCAGATGCATATTACAAATATGATTTTTCCGGAATAGACAACAGTTTGACAAGTTTTACTAATTCTCATAACTCGTTTGAACTAGGAATGGTTTCTATTGAAGCATCACATAAAAGGGGTAAAGGTTCTGTTTTTGTAGATTTAGGTTTTGGTAACAGAGCCGCTCAGTTTACTTATAATGATACCAATGCAACTTTTATGATTAAGCAATTAAATTTCACATATGAATTTTCAGATAAGTTCAAAGTTACTGCTGGTAGTTTTGGAACTCATCTGGGATATGAATTATTGGATGCTGTCGATAATAAAAACTACAGTATGTCCTATGCCTTTACTTACGGACCCTTTTTTAATACAGGGGTAAAAGCACAATATACTACTGGAAAATTCAGTTTTATGGCGGGAGTTACTAATCCTACAGATTTTAAATCTACTATTGATGCAGGCTCAACTCAAAAAACGTTTATAGGGCAACTTGCGTTTCTGGGCGACACAGGTAGCGCCTTTTTTAATGTAACATCTGGTAGTAGTAATCCAGCTTCTGATGAAAATAAGACGCAGTTTGATTTCGTTGGAACAAAGAAACTTAGTGACGCATTTTCCTTAGGGTTTAATGGTACGTATGCAATGACTGATAACGACTTTGACAGTTCATTGGATGGAGAGTGGTTTGCATTAGTAGGCTATGCAAATGTTGCTATAAAAGAATCTCTAAGTCTGACATACAGATTGGAATATTTAGATGCAAAAGAGGCAGCTCCTGCGCTGGGATTGCTTGCTGGAACTAGTGTTATAGGGAATACATTGTCATTAAACTACAAGGTTGGTAACTTGACTATCATTCCGGAATTCAGACTTGACTCCGCCTCTGAAGCTATTTTTTCAAATAATGATGCTGCTCCAAAAGTCTTGACCGCATTTGCACTGCTCGCTACAACCTATTCATTCTAGTATTTAAAACAATATTTTTTTTGCTGCCAGGATACTCTTTTGTATTTTGGCAGTTTTTTTTGTTTAAAATTTCCTAAAGTACCCGTTGGGTGTAATTAGTTTTTGATGGAAATTTTCGTCAGTTCGAATGATCCCGCTTTTGGGCGGGATTATATCAAGAACTAGAAAATTAGTATTAAAAACGGTTCTCGATACACGTCACTTCAAGTGCGAAGGATATCGAGAAGCTTTGTTCCGTTTTACTCCACAAAAAACACTCGGACTGACATTTTGAACAATTGCATCCAACGAGTGCCAATGTATGACTAAAAACTAATGCCGATTTTGGTTGTACTTCAGTACTCATTAATAATTTCGGCAGTGGTTTGGAGAAATATTAATTATTCAATTTTGGACACAAAAAACGGCTCTTTGAAAATTCAAAAAACCGTTTAGGATTGTTTTAGGGGCTTTTGCTATTGTTGTTTGTAAATAGAATAAATGGTATTTCTTGTTTTCTCATCTAAAACATCAGTAACTTCATCTTGAATATAATGAAGTTTAAAAGCAATAATAGCAGCAGATATGTTTTTAGTGTCATACCCAATAATTCGTAATCCCTGATCGACATTAAAATCAAAAGGAGCTGTTTGTAGAAATTCATCAGGCCAAATTCCAAAACCTTTTTCGGCTAATATTTTCCAGGGAAATAAGGCGCTGGGATCTTTTTTTCTGGTTGGGGCAATATCCGCATGACCTAAAATGTTTTGAGCAGGAATGTTATAATCTTTTTTTAACTTAGTTAGAAGGGCTAATAAGCTATTGATTTGTGATTCTGAAAACACTTCGGATCCGTTATTGTCGAGTTCAATTCCTATAGAAGCTGAATTAATATCCGTATTTTTTCCCCAAGAACCATTTCCGGCATGCCAGGCTCTTAGGTAGTCATTCAGCATTTGCACGACTTTACCATCATCTGAAATTACATAATGGGAACTTACCTGAGTTTCTGTTTTTGTAAATGTATTTATGGTTTGTTGCAATGAATCTTGCGCTGTATGATGAATAATGATGAAATTAGGCTTGCGTAAATTAAAATTGACGGTACCAATCCATTTTGTATTGATTCCATTCTCCAAAAACGTAGATCCCATTTTGAAAATAGTATCCTTATAGGTATGTAATTGCTGCGTGTATAATGTATCTCTGTTTAATTCAACCGGAGGAACAACCGGAAGGGGTTTAGGATCCTTATTAGAAATCGTTTTTTTTAATGTTTTGAGTTTGGTGTCATATACCTTTTCAGTTTTCTTGTATGGATTTGTGGAGCAAGCAGCAATAGCAAGGGCGAAAAATAGGGTATAAAAAATATTTCTCATTAGGATTTGAGTTTTATAATGAAATAAAAAAACGATTATTTCGATTTCTTTTTAGACTTTGATTTTTTTGGATTTTTCTGCTCTTTTTTTAAAATAATGAATTTTTCCTTCTGATCTTCATTTAATAATGCCATTAATTTTCTATCGGTAACTTCAGATAGTGCCTCGATGTTTTTAATTTTATCTTCCTGACTGGTTTCTGCCTTTAGAAGCATTCCTTGAGTTCTGAAGCTTTCAATGAAGATATTAGACATTGCTACCACTTGGAGTTCATCCAGATTAAGTTCCGGTTTTATAGTTTCCATTATTTTAGCAACTGAAACTTCAACAGGAATTTCTTTAGGTTTTTCAGGAGTTCTGGTTTGATCCATTCCGCTATTCATCCTACGATTTCCTCCGTAACCGTTCCCGTTTCCATATCCATTATTATAACCGCCGTTTCCGTATTGTGCTGAAATGGTGTGGACTGATAATAATACAAATGTGATCACTAGTACTGATTGAATTGTTTTCATGTGTAGCATTTAAAATATTAAAAAATCGTTTAAAAAATTATACCGGTTCTCCGTACAAATCAAATTCCGTTGCTTCGATAATTTTGATCATCACAAACTCTCCTGTTTTTACATAATGTTTTGATGCATCTATTAAAACCTCATTGTCTACGTCTGGACTGTCAAACTCAGTTCGGCCTACAAAATGGCCACCTTCTTTTCTGTCGATGATGCATCGGAACGTTTGACCTACTTTTTCCTGATTTAAATCCCATGAAATTTGTGATTGTAACTCCATAATCTCATTGGCGCGCTCTTGTTTTACAGTATCTGGAACATCATCTTCCAGTAAATAGGCATGTGTGTTTTCTTCATGAGAATAAGCAAAACAGCCCATTCTATCAAATTTCATTTCCTGAACCCAGTCTTTCAATATATTGAAATCTTCTTGTGTTTCTCCGGGATATCCTACGATCAAAGTGGTGCGTATTGCAATTCCAGGTACTGCTTCGCGAAACTCTTTTAATAATTTTGTTGTTTTTGCTTGCGTTGTTCCGCGACGCATGGATTTCAAAATTGAATCTGAAATGTGTTGCAACGGAATATCAATGTAATTACAAATCTTAGGTTCGCGTTTCATGATTTCCAGTACATCCATAGGAAAACCGGTTGGAAAAGCATAATGCAAACGAATCCACTCAATTCCTTCTACTTTAACTAAAGCTTCCAGTAGTTCTCCAAGCGCTCTTTTTTTGTAGATATCTAATCCGTAATACGTCAAATCCTGAGCAATCAAGATCAATTCTTTAACGCCATTTTTTGCTAGACCTTCGGATTCTTTTACCAGTTTTTCAATTGTTTGTGAAACGTTTTTTCCTCGCATTAAGGGTATTGCACAAAAACTGCATGGTCTGTCACAACCTTCGGAAATTTTTAGATAGGCATAATTTTTTGGAGTTGTAGTCAGTCGTTCTCCAAGCAACTCGTGCTTGTAGTCCGCTCCCAAGGCTTTTAATAATTGTGGTAGCTCTGTAGTTCCAAAAAATTGATCCACATTTGGAATCTCTTTTTCTAAATCAGGTCGGTAACGCTCGGACAGACATCCAGTAACAAATACTTTATCAACTAATCCTCTTTCTTTTTTGTCCGCATATTCCAGAATCATGTTGACAGATTCGGCCTTGGCATTATCAATAAATCCGCAGGTATTTATTACAATGATATTTCCTTCCTCGGCTTCCGGAGCTTCATGCGTAACGTCTTTGCCGCTTGCGCGTAGCTGACCCATAAGCACTTCACTATCATATACATTTTTTGAACACCCAAGAGTGATCACGTTTATTTTATTCTTTTTTAAAGACTTCGTTCTCATAACATTAGAATCCCGATAATTTGGGAATTTTGCAAAATTACACTTTTTTATTCAAACGGAACTTGTTTCTGTTTCTTTTACACTTTTTAAGGAGCTATTCCTGCTGTACGCTACAAACAAAGTTCACTGAACTCCTATAAAAATGACTACTAGAGGAAGTAATCTCCCGAAAATAATCGGGAGGATTTTCACTGCCATCAGGGCTAAAAAAAATCCGTTTCACAATCACGAAACGGATTTTTCTAATTCATTTTTCAGGACGTTACAACTCAAACAATAGTGTCAAAGAAACATTGTTGTTAATAGCATCTATACTTGCTCCATCAGTGAATCCTTGGTTAAAAAAACCTTGTTGGGAATTTCTTTTGGCATAGGAATAGGCTAAATCCAGTTTGGTAGATCCAAAATTATATCCTAAACCTGCGGAATACCCAGTTAAATCACCCACGGTTACGGCATTTTTATACGGACTTTGTTCGTACCGGTATCCTGCTCTTAGACTTAATGCCTTAATTTTATATTCGGCACCTATTCTTAACTCTCCGGTAACGTTGAGCAATTCATTCATGTCATTATTTAAGGTTCTGAATAAGGGATCGTTTTCAGGTTTAAATTTGGTGTCGCTGTAATCTTTAAAAGCGTAATCGATACTGATTAATCCAGATTTTCCAAATACGTAGGCAAAACTCCCGGTCAACTTACTTGGCGTTTGCAATTTATAGGGCTCGTAAACATTAACCACTTGCGGGTCTACCACATCTTGCGGTAATTCACCGGTTGAATTGCCGCTTACCGTAATTAACTTTTGTGAAAGCTCGTCGTTCAAAGTATACCATGTAGAAGATTGATATGCCATACCTACTCGAATTTCGTTAGTAATTTTTGCAATAGCACCTACTTGAAATGAAAATCCCGATCCGTAAGTATAAAGATCATTGTCAAATTGTACTCTTGTGATTTGATCATTAGTGCCTAATGGGTTGCTATTGTCTTCGTAAAAGCTAGACGATTTATTGAAATCAGTAAAGTGAGAATTTAAATTTAGTCCAAAATAAAATTGGTCATTATAAGAGGTTGCTGCATTAAAAGATAATTTTCCGTTGTATCCCGTACTGTAAACGGAATTTTCTTGATAATAATTTCCTCCAGCAGGAACGTTGGATAAAAAAGTAGAGTTGTTATTGGACTCGTCTGCGGCATTTAAAACATAACCTTGATACCCCAAAAATGCTTGTTGAGCTGCGAAGCCACTTAAATTAGGATATTGACCATTTGGAAGATTGCTACCCAAGAAAGAATACAATTGGGATATAGATTCTCCCGGATTTGTGTTTACAAAATCTTGAGGAACTGGAGCACCACCGTTCCCATTATTGGCATAACTCAAAAAATAATTAGCTATAGAATTGTTTGGATTGGTTCCTGCGGAAAACAGCCCATTATCAAAATTATTGGCGTTTTCATAATTTATGGCTAAGGAAATTTTTCTCCACTTGCTGTTTGGGTTTCTGGTATTAAAAACAAATACAATTCCTGCTTGATTCAAATCAAAGGAGTTTTCTTTCTCTGTTGCTGTCCCGCCAAAGTAATTTGAATTATTTTTAGTATCGAAGTTAGTCAATGTAACAGCCATTTGATTATTGGTAAACACCGCTGAACCAGCAGGGTTTACATTGATAGATGACAGGTCGCCCCCAAGCGCTCCAAAAGCACCGCTCATGGCTCTGAAACGGGCTGTTCCATTTAAATTGTCCTGTGAATACCGAAGTGCATCAGAAATTTCTTGTGATTGGGCTACGGTAAACGATAAGCCAGCGAGTAATAAATATAGGTGTTTTTTCATTTTTTGTTGGGATATTTAATTTTTATCAAAAAGGATGGTTCCGCACTATTTTTTATCCTCTTCCACCTCTTCCACCACCGCCAGATGATCTACCACCACCACTACCACTAGATCTTCCGCCACCTGAATTATTAGATCTGGACATGTTTGAACTAGGGCTATAAGACGACGGGCTGTTGTTGTCATTTCTTGTTGGTGTGAAAGATCGTGAAGGCGCATTGTTTTGATTGCGCACATTGTTTATATCGGATCTTCTTCTGGGAGTATTGTACGAACTGTTTTGTGGTTGACCTTGATTCCTAGAGAATGTAGGACTTGTTCGGTTGATGCTATTCGTTGCGTTTCGTCGCAAATCAGTGGTGTTGTTTCTAAAGTTGGCGTTATTAGTTCGTCTGCCAATAGTGGTATTGGTTTGGTTTCGGGAATATTCTCTGCTTGTTTGATTGGTGTTGTTTATCGTATTTGAATTGGAATACGAAGACCCTCTTCGGCCTGCATTAGAAGAATAATTGACATTGTTTTGACCATCTCCATAGTTTCTCCAGCCGTTACCGTACCAATTGTTCCATCCCCAATTGTTTCCATACCAGTTGTTCCATCCCCAATTGTTGCCATACCAGTTATTCCACCCAAATCCCATGTTCATTCCCCATCCAAAACCACCGTTAAATCCCCAGTTGTTTCCGTACCAGTTATTCATGCCCCAATTGTTCATACCCCAATTGTTTCCGTACCAGTTATTCATACCCCATCCGTTGTCATAGACATTTACGGATTGCGCATTACCTCCCCATCCAGGATAAGTAGTGTAGTTTTCCTGAAGAGTGTCATTTTCTAAATCATAATCACTGTAAGTATCTACATCTGTAAAAATTTCATTGGATTGGTAGTTGTTTTGAAGTGAATTGAAATACGCAGTATATTGGTTATTTGGATCATTTTGTGGTTCTCGTTCAGTAATTTTGTAGGAAGTGTTACCATATATTCCGTCAGAATCATAGTACGAACTGTTTTGATAAGAGCTGCAAGAGGCCAACAATAGTGTTAAAAAACTGATCGTATAATATATTGATGTGTTCGGGGCGGAAAAAGGGGTAGTTTTCATATATGTGGAGTTTTTATTGTTGGACAATACAAAAATAGTTAGTTTTGCGTAATTATTAGTTAAATAAATATTAAACAAAATTTGTGCCAAAATATAAAACATGGGTAAGAACTTAACTACAAGAGCGGAAGATTATTCAAAATGGTATAACGAGTTGGTTGTCAAAGCCGATTTAGCCGAAAATTCAGGGGTGAGGGGGTGTATGGTTATCAAGCCTTACGGATATGCAATTTGGGAAAAAATGCAAGCGGAGTTGGATCGAATGTTTAAAGAAACCGGACATCAAAATGCATATTTCCCTCTATTTGTTCCTAAAAGCATGTTTGAAGCCGAAGAAAAAAATGCAGAAGGTTTTGCTAAGGAATGTGCTATTGTTACCCATTATCGATTAAAAAACGATCCTGACAGACCTGGTAAACTAATGGTGGATCCCAATGCAAAATTAGAAGAAGAATTAATTGTACGTCCTACAAGTGAAGCTATTATTTGGTCTACTTATAAAGGATGGGTACAATCGTATAGAGATTTGCCATTACTGATTAACCAATGGGCAAATGTGGTGCGCTGGGAAATGAGAACGAGATTGTTTTTGCGTACCGCAGAATTTTTATGGCAAGAAGGGCATACCGCTCACGCTACTAAAACAGAAGCGGTAGAAGAATCAGAAAAAATGATGCATGTGTATGCTGATTTTGCCGAGAATTTTATGGCAATTCCAGTTATAAAAGGAATAAAAACTGAAACCGAGCGTTTTGCCGGAGCAGAAGAAACCTATTGTATCGAAGCGTTGATGCAGGATGGTAAAGCATTACAAGCGGGGACTTCACATTTTTTAGGGCAAAACTTTGCTAAAGCATTTGATGTCAAATTTGCTACAGCCGAAGGAAAGCAAGAGTACGTTTGGGGAACTTCGTGGGGTGTTTCTACTCGTTTGATGGGGGCATTAGTGATGACGCATTCAGACGACCAAGGCCTGGTATTGCCTCCTAGTTTAGCGCCTATTCAGGTCGTGATTGTTCCTATTTATAAAACAGAGGAACAATTAGCGGCAATAACTGAAGCAGTAACTGTTTTGACTGTGGCTTTGCGAAAATTACAAATCGCTGTCAAATATGATAACAGAACCACTCAAAAGCCTGGTTTTAAATTTGCAGAATGGGAATTAAAAGGGGTGCCGGTTAGGATTGCTGTAGGTCCTAAAGATTTAGAAAATGGAACTTTTGAGGTTGCAAGAAGAGATACATTGACTAAAGAAGTCGTTTCTAAAGATGGAATTGAAACGTATATCAACGATTTACTAGCGCAAATTCAAAAAGAATTATTTGAAAAAGCATTGCAATATAGAAATACACATGTTACTGAGGTAAACAGTTTTGAAGAGTTCAAAGCGGTTTTAGATGCGAAAGGAGGTTTTGTATCAGCACATTGGGATGGAACTGCAGCAACTGAGGAAAAGATTAAAGACTTAACGAAAGCAACCATCAGATGCATCCCTTTAGACCGAATAGAAGAAGCGGGAAGCTGCGTTTTTACTGGTGAAAACTCAGTAGGCCGAGTACTGTTTGCGAAGGCATATTAAAAAAAAATAATTTTTTTTGCATGTACTATTGTACGTTTCAAAAATAGTTGTATTTTTGCATCCGCATTAGAGAAGCAGGGCCCGTTCGTCTATCGGTTAGGACGCATGGTTTTCATCCATGTAAGAGCGGTTCGATTCCGCTACGGGCTACTATTTTTTTTGCAGGTTAAAGTGATCCCGAACTCAGAGGGAAAATGGCCCGTTCGTCTATCGGTTAGGACGCATGGTTTTCATCCATGTAAGAGCGGTTCGATTCCGCTACGGGCTACAAATTCAATTTTGATTAATTGATAAAACTTAGGGGATAATGGTCCGTTCGTCTAGGGGTTAGGACGCCAAGATTTCGTCTTGGTAACAGGGGTTCGATTCCCTTACGGACTACAAAAATATAGTAAAAGATAAAAACATAATAAAATGGCAAATCATAAATCAGCTCTAAAAAGAATTAGAAGTAACGAAAAGAGAAGAGTATTAAATAGATACCAACATAAAACTACTCGTAATGCTATAAAAGCATTAAGAATAGCGACTGATAAAGTAGATGCTACTTCTAAATTATCAAACGTGATTTCTATGATTGATAAATTAGCTAAAAAGAATATCATTCATGATAACAAAGCGTCTAATTTAAAATCTAAATTAACGAAGCTTGTTGCTAAATTGTAATTAAAACAATTTATTTTATATAAATAAAGAGCTCTCATTCTTAGGATGGGAGTTTTTTTTATGGGTAATATTAGCTAATCTTATTTTTTAAATATTCAAGCATAGATAGGGTTATTGGTTTTGATAAAAAGTCAATTACCATGGGGTATTTTTTTGCTTTTTCTAAGTCTTCCGGATCAATTGTAGAAGAAAGTACAATTACCTTAATAGCACTAAAATCTGAAAACTCCGGGCTGTTAAAATAATCCAGAAATTCCCATCCTCCCATTACGGGCATATTTAGATCCAAAAAAATTAATTGCGGATGGTGGTGTTTGTCATCATTATTTTGTCTGATAGTATTGAAGTATTTCAGCGCTTCTTCGCCATTTTGAGAAGTAATTATTTCGTTAGAAAAGGATGATTTGTTGATTACTTTTTTGCATAGCATAAGTGTTATTGGGTCATCATCAACACATAAAATTGTATCTAACATATTATTTATTTTTAAAAGTTAATGTAAATATAGTTCCTTTATTGACTTCACTTTCAATATTAATTGTTCCTCCCATAGTTTCAACTTGAGATTTTACTAAATAGAGCCCTAATCCTTTGCTGTCCGGATAATTATGAAATCTCTGGTAAAGGCCAAAAACTTTATCTCTGTTTCTTTCCAGATCGATGCCTATTCCGTTGTCTTTGAAAATTAATACAATTGTGTCGTCAATTTCGCTGGTTGTGATTGTTATTTTTAGTTTTCTATTTTCGGATTTGTATTTTATAGCGTTTGTTAATAGGTTTAGTAAAATGCTTTCTATATACGCTTTATTGATGTTGATAATTGAAACTTTTTCAAAATTAATTTTTATAATGGGTTTGTATAATTCAATTTGAAAGTTGAGTTGATTGAACACATTTTCAAAAATATCTTGAAGAAGTACTGCTTCTTTTTTGATTGATGGATTGTCTTTGATAATGATTACTTTGACTAAGTCATTAATGGTTTCGTTTAATAAATGCGTAGATTTATTGAAGCCATATAAAATTTCTTTTAACTCTGGATTGTCAATAGGAATGTCTTCGATTAAGTTCAAAAGTCCTGTCAAATTTGATAATGGAGCCCTAAGGTTGTGTGAAGTAATGTACGAAAACTGTTTTAGATCTTTGTTGTTTTGTGTTAGCTCTCGAATAAGCTGTTCTTTTTCCTTTTCTTGTTTTTTTTCATCAGTGATGTCTCTCTGGATGGAGATCCAATGTGAAAGTTCGTTATCAGTATTGTATATTGGTATCATGGAGAAGCGTACCCAGTATTCTTTTTTGTTTTTTGTATAGCTGATGGTTTCAATAATGCACTCTTCTTTATTTTGTATAGCGGCTATCAGTTTTTTTAATTCCTCGTAATCTGAATTGGGACTATTAAAAAGTTCTGGGGATTTTCCTATACTTTCTTCGGAATTGTATCCTGACATGATTGAAAAAGCCGGGTTTACGTAGGTGATATTTGGGATATTTCCGTCGATCGAATTGGCTTCGGTGATGATGATGGAATCTTTTGATTGAATAATAACAGTCTCTAGCAATTTTAGTCTTTGTTCTTCTTCTTTTTGTTTTGTGATGTCTTGAATGGCTCCAATCATTCTAACGGCTTTCCCATTTTCATCTTTCAAGAGAAAACCTCTGTCAAGAACATACTTATAGGAATCGTTAGCGCATTTAAAACGGTATTGATCTTGCCAGTTTTCGGTTTTTTGTTCGATAAAGGAGTAGAGTTTGACAGACATTTTAATACTGTCCTCGGGGTGAATTTTATCAAACCACCATTTTGAACTATTACCAACTTCGTATTCTTTATAGCCAAAAACAGTTTCAATACCTTTGTTCCAAGAAAAGCTGTCTTCTTGTATTTTCCAATCCCAAATAGTATCACTTGTCGCTTTTGCTACAATATGGTATTGTTCATTCGATTCCTTTATTTCATCATTTGTGTTTTTCAGCTTTTCAAAAATGGATATGTTTCGAGTGTCATTTTTTGATAAAATGAGTTTGAAAATTATTCCGGTTAAAAAGATGAATAAGATGTCTTTTGTGAAAGTGTAAAATTGGTGGTTTGAATCAGAAATAAAAGGTTGTAATAATTTATGACTAATGGTTGCTACAAACATTGAAATTACAATGTAAATGATAATTATTTGATTGGTTTTACTTTTCATTACTCAAATATAAATAATTATTTGTGAATTATTAAACAACATAATAACTTATTTTTCGTGATTTTTTTAAAGACCTATTTCTGTGTCTAATGCGTTAAGAATATGTAAACTATTACATAAATATTTTTTATATCAAAATAAAGTGTACCTTTGCACCCATTAAAAATCACAGATGGAATCTATTAGAAACATTGCAATTATTGCCCACGTCGATCACGGTAAAACAACTTTGGTTGATAAAATTATGTATCACTGTCAGTTATTTCGCGATAACGAAAATACAGGTGACTTAATCCTTGACAACAACGACTTAGAGCGTGAAAGAGGTATTACCATTACTTCAAAGAATGTTTCTGTAGTATACAAAGGAACAAAAATCAACATTATTGATACTCCTGGTCACGCCGATTTTGGTGGAGAGGTAGAGCGTGTATTGAATATGGCTGATGGTGTTTGTCTACTAGTAGATGCATTTGAAGGGCCTATGCCACAAACTCGTTTTGTATTACAGAAAGCACTAGACCTTGGTTTGAAACCATGCGTTGTTATTAATAAAGTAGATAAAGAAAACTGTACTCCTGAAGAAGTGCATGAAAAAGTTTTTGACTTAATGTTCGAATTAGGAGCAGAAGAGTGGCAGTTGGATTTTCCAACAGTTTACGGATCAGCTAAGAACAATTGGATGTCTGATCATTGGGAAAACGTAACTGATAATGTGGAAGCATTATTAGATATGGTTATTGCTAATGTACCGGCTCCTAAAGTATCAGAAGGAACTCCTCAAATGTTGATTACTTCATTAGACTTCTCTGCTTTTACAGGTCGTATCGCTATTGGTCGTTTAGAAAGAGGTGTTTTGAAAGAAGGAATGCAGATTTCTTTGTGCAAAAGAGATGGTGTAATCATGAAATCACGTATTAAAGAATTACATACTTTTGAAGGATTAGGTCGTAAAAAAGTGCAAGAAGTAATTGCTGGAGATATTTGTGCAATTATTGGAGTTGAAGGTTTTGAAATTGGGGATACTATCGCTGATTTTGAAAATCCGGAAGCCTTACAAACAATTACTATTGATGAGCCAACGATGAGTATGTTATTTACCATCAATGACTCTCCTTTCTTTGGGAAAGAAGGTAAATTTGTAACTTCTCGTCATATCAGAGACAGGTTGAATAAAGAATTGGAAAAAAACTTAGCGATGAAATTGGGTGAAACTGATTCAGCGGATAAGTTCATGGTTTTTGGTCGTGGAGTACTTCACTTGTCTGTTCTTATTGAAACAATGAGAAGAGAAGGGTATGAGTTACAAATTGGGCAACCACAAGTTATCATCAAAGAAATTGACGGTAAAAAATGTGAGCCAATTGAGGAATTGACAATCGACTTACCAGAGAATTTGTCTGGAAGAGCGGTAGAGTTTGTTTCTTTCCGTAAAGGAGAAATGTTGAGTATGGAAACTAAAGGGGAGCGTATGATCATAAAATTCAATATCCCGTCTCGTGGAATCATTGGATTGCGTAACCTATTGCTTACTGCTACAGCTGGTGAGGCTATTATGGCACACCGTTTTATAGGATATGAGCCTTACAAAGGAGAAATTTCTGGACGTAACAAAGGGTCATTGATTTCTATGGAAAAAGGAAAAGCGATTCCTTACTCTATCGATAAATTGCAAGATCGTGGTAGATTCTTCGTTAATCCTAATGATGAAATTTACGAAGGTCAAGTAATTGGAGAAAACTCCCGTAGCGATGATATGTGTGTCAACGTAACTAAAGAGAAAAAACAATCTAACGTTCGTTCATCAGGAAATGATGATAAGGCTAGAATTATTCCTCCAGTTATTTTCTCTCTTGAAGAAGCTTTAGAGTACATTCAAAAAGATGAATATGTTGAGGTAACTCCAAAATCGATTCGTTTGAGAAAAATATATTTGACAGAAACGGATAGAAAAAGATTTAAAATCTAATTTTATTTTTATAAAACTGAAAAGCCATTCGTTGATTCGAATGGCTTTTTTTTTGGTGTTTAGATCCCTTTTATTGGTTTTAATTCGCTGTTTGCTACACAATTTTAATGGCCTCTTGTGAGGTGTAAATATCAGTTATTTTTTTGCGACACATTTTAACTATGACGGTATTGTACCATAAAATTTAGATTAATTGATATTCATAAATAATATTATCCGGGATTTGCATGAGGGATAGCAGCAAGCTACCGAAGTAGCGCGGATAGCCCGACAGCATACATAGAAAGGGCTAATTCCGCATATTGATAAGTAGGCCTTTTCTATTTATGGTGGCATGCCCTATTAATTGTTTTATCGTTTCAAACTAAAATGACCTTTAGCTTCTCTTCCATCAGCTAATTTTATGGTATACCAATAATCATCAGAGGGTAATGGCTGCCCTGTAAAAGTACCGTCCCAGCCTTGACTGGAAGCTGTAATTTGTTTTAGTAATTTGCCGTATCTATCATAAATATAGATGGTAGAATTTGCATTAAAATCAGCATTTACTCCTTTTACATTCCAATAATCATTTTGGCCGTCTCCATTTGGAGTGAAAAATTTAGGTACGCCAATTAAGGCTATTTTTTGGCTCACTGTTCCACAACCATTTTTGTCATTGATGTATACTTCATGAATTCCAGCTGGTACATAATCAAAGAAATTTGAATCTTGAAAAGGTCCAAATGGTTCGTCAAGACTGTATTCATAAATTCCTTTTCCGGATACATTAACGGTTACCGTATTTGTATTTGCTAAATCAATTACATCAATGCTGGTAATACTAGCAATATCAGAAGCTGTAACTTTTATAGTTCGAATTCTAGAACATCCTGAAACTGTTTTTACTTCTACAGTATAGTTTCCTTCTTGATTTACATCTAGCGTGTAGTTGTTCTCATTTGGTAGAAGAACATTATCTTTAAACCATTTATAGGTGTAGTTAGTAGTTGAGGATCCATCTTGAATCCCTGCATTTAGTGTTACAAAAAAAGTAGGAAGATTAGAGCATACCAATTCGTTTTCTGATCCATCAGAATTTAAGTTTATAGGTGGTAAACTATTTACAATGAAAGGTAAAATAATTGAAGCTTTACAGGTTGAGTTAGCAGTATTCTCCACAACGGCTGTAATGTTTTGGGTGCTGCTAATGAAAGGATTTGGCAACGGACTATATAATGAAGCTCCATTTACATCAAAATATTTGACAACCATTCCTGTTTGATTTCCTAAAATCGTATTCTGAAAAGTACTCGTATCAAAACCAAACTTACCATCTTGTAACAAAGGATCTATTTCATCATCACATACGGTTGTTAAATTTACAGTTACTTGGAAAGCTTCTGGAAGATCATCTACTGTGAATGTTATCAATGTTTCGTCAAAACATTTTAAAGTTGAATTATTAGTAACAATTGCTTTTATCGTTTGTGTGCCTGTAGTATAGGTTGAAGGAAATGGGCTTGATATCGAATTGTTGTTTTGATCAAAATAAGTAACAGTAACATTAGTTTGTCCTTGTTTTAAATCAGATTCTAATGTAGATGTATTAAAAGTATATTTTCCATCTTGGTTGTCATCACATTGTCTTGGGATAGACACAGCGTAAGCAAACGGAAGTTTTTCAACTGTAAGTGTTACGTAATGTCCCAAGCCATAACAAGCATTATCTGTATCACTGTCTACGCGGCCCCAAATTTCTTGAGTGTTTATGTAACCAATATTTCTGTAATTAGATATATTGGTGATTGCATTTATTTCTGCTAATGCATCGGCTTGATTGCGATAAAATGTTATTGTATAATTTCCCGCGGGTAATAAATTTTTTATATCTGTTTCTGCACTGCTAAAGTCAAAAGTACTTACACCATCTCTTTTATCATTGTTTGCATTGTTATTGCCGTTTATGTCTAATAAATCATCACATTGCACGAACTTTCTTTTGAATGTACTTGGAATTTGTGTTGCTAAAACTTTTAGGGTCAATTCAGCTACACTAAAACAACCATTAGAATTAAGTACTCTTGCATATACTTTCATAATTCTAGGTGTTGTATTCGTAAAAGCCTTAGGCGTACTAATTAACTCTGAAGCGTTTGCCGTTGTAGCACCTAAAAATGAAGTGTAGTAAGAAAAGGTTTCATTTGCAAAATTGCTTGAAATCTCATCATTTTTAACCGTTAGATTAAATGTGGTTACCTCATCTAAATCATCGTCACATTGAATAATCGTTGCATTATTTACTGTTGGTAACGTATATACAATTAAAGTAGTGTCATTTGAAAGTAAGCCACAACTGTTTCCAATTTTATCTAATTTTACACGATATTTATATCCATTCATTGTGGTTTTTACACTGGTAACAGTCAAGGAATTTGTAGTTACTCCAGAATATGTTGCGTTGTTTGTAATATTATTCCAAATAGTTCCATTAGTGGATACTTGCCATTGATAGGTGTTTCCACCATTATCAGCTAGCGTAATTACTGCATTTTGTAGTTCACAAGTTGGCGAAACTGTTGGTTGTGTTGTTATAGTTATAGGAGCAGCGGTAGTGTAATTACTATTTGGTGTAGTATATCCTAAGCCGCTTATTACTTGACCATTTGTATTTACTGAAACTGGATTATTGCCCAATACTCCGTCATTGTTTGGGTCTAAGAATCCGGCTTCAATAACATCATTGCATAAATCACCATCAGCATCTAAATCACGATAATTTCTGATTCCATCAGAATCAAGGTCATTTCCCGTTTCTATTGAATCTAAAATCCCATCGTTATCACTATCTAAATCCAAATAATCAGGGACACTATCGAGATCGGTATCAATAGGAGTAAGTCCTGGCTCAAACGCATTATCAATTCCGTTTTTATTGGTATCGGTATTTGTTGGTACTACAGTAGCATTTATTTGTGCTTCAATGGTATCTGCAATTCCATCATTATCGCTATCACTGTCTAATTGATCCGCAATTCCGTCATTATCGGAGTTTTTAGGAACGCAAACAGCGTTTACTGTTAATGTGGATTTATTGGAATTAGTATCCGATAAATTTTTATGAGTGAAACTAATTGAGTTCGATAAATAGGTTAAAAACTGAAATGTCCCTGTACCTGCTGCCAATGGAGTGATGCTGTTTAATCTAAATCTGATTTCAAATGAAGAATGCTGTTTTACCCCACTTTCATAGATGCCATCATAATTAGTATCAATTAACAATTGATCATTTGGATTAAGTACAGTAATGGTTTTGTTTACATCTGAATTTACTATATATTCAGCATCAGCATTCAATAAATCAGTTGCACTAGCTATATTTACATATTTCATTTCCAAACTGATTGGATTAGAAAAAGTCATTTTATAACTAACAAAGTTTCCTTTTCCTGCTGGTACATTGGAAATAAAACTTCCGTCACTGCTTCCAATAAATGGCGTTGTACTTGCAGTTGTTGACGTGGTAATTGTTCCAGTAAATGAATTGGAGTAAAGACCAACTGCTACTGATCCACTAGAAGAATTGGAGATGTCTATAACTTGATTTCCATAAGATTCAGTACAATTTGTAATACCGTCTTTGTCATTATCAAGATCAATATTGTCATTTACGGTGTCAAGATCTGTATCTGTTTCGCAAGTACTAACAGGAATTAAATCAGATAAAACGGGAGGGGCACTACATCCTGAAATGCTTCCGCGAACTTGATAGTAACCTGGTTGTGTAGGTGTATATGAATTGCTGTTCGTATTGGGTATAGCCTCGTTATTAAAATACCATTCAAAGCTATCATAAGAGGAAATAGAACTTACTTTTAGAACAACATTTGGAATACAATTCGAGCTTGTTATTGCAATATTATCACTTACAATTTCAGGTTTTGTATCAAAGCCTGAATAGTACCCACCATAAGTTGCTGCGCTATTAGAACCAAAGTAAGAAACATAAACTTGTTTAGTTGAAAACACACTAATATGACCTGTTAAGCCTGTTACAGTATAGGTTTCATAAAGTACGTTTCCAATTACGTCCTTTGGGCTAACTCCTATAGGTTGCCTAACACCGTTTATTGCAATTTCAACTGTTGCACCTTTTTCAGTGACGATGTTTAAACCACTATTTGTTGTAAAAGTTCTTGTCCCAATCCGTTCAATTGATGGAATATTATCTACAATATTTGGTGTTGAACAGTTTAAAGGTGGTACAAAAAACATTTCTTGATTTGCTTGACTAAAACCGCCAACACTTTGGTAAGCAAACACTTTTTTGGAGGTATTAACATACAAGCTTCCGTTGGCAGAATAATCGTTGCCATCCAGAATAATATATTGTCCGGCATTTAAAGGTGTTGTATTAAATGGGGTAGTATTCCCGTTAATATAGACATTAGTGTTGTCCTCATGAATAACTAATAAGGGCCGTTCTGTAATACTTAAACCAAATCCACGAACAAAAATATATTCATTTCCGATAATATTCGCGGGAACTATTTGATCAAAACCCAAATCTAAATTTCCATTTATATTACCATTTGTGCCTCCATAAGAACCACAATTCATTACAATTGGCTTATTCGATTTTACTAATGCGCCAATTAATCCGTCTTTGTTGGCAATACTGTTGTCTTCTGTGGCTAAAACATAACTCTGACCTCTGTTTAATGTTACGCTTGGAGGAGTGTTTCCAACTCCAATATTTCCAACTAAAGTTACTCCTGGTTTGATACTGCTAAAATCAACTACAGTATTGTTCTCAGTTGCTAATATAGACAAGAAAGTATATCTAAATGTAGCACTATTTGTAGTGGCAGTGTTCACGAAAGCACCAACTCTAAATTCCTGACCAATGGCAGAAATTCCTTTAGAAACCAACGACCCTGACTGATTGTATCCTCCCGCTAGTACCCTCGCAGCAACATATATTAAGCTTTCAGCTTCAATAATAAATCCTTTATTATTTAACGGGATGTTTAGTAAACTTGGATCTACATGCAATTGACTGCTGGTGTCAAATCCTATATTGTACTCACCGGGTGCACTTTTGGAGACTGTAACTTCGGTAATACCAACGCCAATAGCGTTAATTTTTACTTTTACCGGCGTACTACTTGGAGTTGAAATATATAAAAATTGATCTTGGGCTGCTATTTGATCAGAGCCGGATAAAGGCGGTATATAATGTGTTTTGCTAAATTGAGCAAAGCAACTTATTGATAAAAAAGTGAAGAAAATAAGTAAAGTTTTTTTCATGTGTTAAAAATAACAAAATTTATATTATCTTCTTACTGAAAAATCGCCTTTTATTACTTTGCCAGTATCAAATTCCAGCTTTTCACTGACTTTTGCAGATTGGATTCCTTTGATTTTGCAAACCAACTTTAAGTTTTCTTTAGCCGTCATGTAGGGATAAAAGTTAGGTCTTTCAATAATGGCTCCTACTTTTTTCAAGGCTTAATGAGGTTTTCATTGTCCCGCCAAACCAGCGGTATACACTGGAGGTTTTATTGACCACATTCAGCGCAATTCCTAAAGTAGTTGATTTCCCGCTGCCGTTAGGACCTAGAATCCCGTATACAGTACCTTTTTGTATTTCGAAAGAAACGTTTTTTAAAGCTTGAAGTGTGCCATAACGTTTGTGGAGATTTTTAATAAAGAGTATCGTTTCCAAAGGGGTCATCTTTATAATTTTATATAGGACGAATAAGGTATGATTTTGGTACTCTAAAATTCATATTAGTTTATTTCTTCGATTAATTTACGTAATAAATCTAATTTTTGTGCCGTAATAGGTTTGTCGATATAGTCTTTTACTACACGGTATTTTTTTGTCTTTTCAATATCATTAGGGTCAATTGAGGATGTCATGATGAAAATTATAATTTTTTTTTCTAAGGCTATCAGCAAAAATTCATCTAAAAATTGCCAACCATCCATGACCGGCATATTTAAATCTAATAAAATAGTGTCCGGCAGGTTTTCATTAGTAACAAAACAATGTTTTAATTTATCTAAGGCTAATTGGGGATTATGAAAAGATTCAATTTCGTCACAAAACTTATTTTTAGAAATGAGAATGCTCATCAATTTTACATTTAATTTATCATCGTCAATGATGTATGTTAATTTATTCTTCATATAAATAAATTTTAAAATTAGAACCTTGCCCCACTTCACTTTCTACTTCAATTTTTCCACCCATGGCTTCCAGCTGGTTTTTGGTTAAGAATAATCCAATTCCTTTCGCGTCTTCATTGCCGTGAAACGTTTTGTACATACCAAAAAGCTTGTGACCATTTTTTTCTAAATCTAATCCCAAACCATTATCTTTGAAATTGATAATGCTGTAATTGTCTTTAGCTTCGTAGCTAATTTCTAAAGTTGCAGTTCTATGGGGGGATTTATATTTAATTGCATTGGTAAATAAGTTAAGTAATATGCTGTCTAAATAAGCGGGGATAGCATTTACAATCAAATGGTCAGGAATGGTGTGAGTAATTACTATTTGACTCTCTTTGATGGCCTGACTCAAAGCCATTCTTGTTTTTTCAATTTCTTGCCTTAAGCGAATTCCTTTCTTTTCAATATTTATTTTTTGCTGAATGGTTATAATCTCATTCAAATATTCAATTGTTTCAGAGAGTTTTTGGGTGCCTTCTTTGAATAAATCAAAATAAGATAGTTTTTCAGTAATATCATCGGTATGATCTATCACATCAATTACCATAGATAGATTGCTGGTGTGGGAGCGGATGTTGTGGGAAACAATATGCGTGAAATTGTATAATTTATTATTTTGAATGTTGGTAATATCCAATAATTTTTTTAACTCTATTTCTTTTTCAATTCTTGAGGTTACATTTCGGCCTACGCCTATGAAATGAATAAAGGTATTATGGCTGTCAAATACCGTTGTTATATTAAGTTCAAACCAATATTTTTCTTTGTTTTTAGTGTAATTAAGAATGGTGATTTTTATACTTTCCTGATTCTGAATTGCCTTTCGCAGGAATTCGCTGGCTTGTTCATCCGTTTCTGGACCTTTAGAGGCATAGCCGGGTTTTTGGCCTATTACTTCTTCCATTTTCAACCCTGTAAGGTCTAAATAAGCCTGATTTGCCCATACTGCTTCACCGTTAGGATTTGCAATTACAATGGTGTCTGTAGTTTCGGAGGCTGCTAGGGAAAGCAAACTCATTTTTGCTTCAACATTTTTTCTTTCGCTGATATCTCTGACAAAACAGACTAAATAGGTAATGTTGTCCACCATGAATTTTTTGCCTGAAGCAATTTCAACAGCAATTGATTTTCCAGATTTGGTCCTTAAGGATGTTTCGTTGACAGTATATTCATTCTTTGTTAAATTGTATTTCAAGAAAAAACGAAGCTCTTTTCTAAATGTCATAGGAAACAGTTTCGAATGGTGTATTCCTTTGATTTCCGAATCATAATATCCGGTAAGTTCGGTGGATCTGGAATTACAGTCTGTAATAATACCATTAGAGGTATCTATAATTAGGATGGCATCATTGGCACTGGAAAAAACAGAAGAGAATTTTTCAACACTGAGCTGAAGTTCATTGATTAGATTTTGCTCCTTTGTAATGTCTTGAAAAGTACCTAGTAGAGATACTGCTTTTCCATCAATCACATCGACTTGACAAATGCATTCTACATATTTGATATTGTTTTTTGCGGTCGTAATCTCAAATTTATCACTAAATGGAATCCCGTGATTTATTGCACTATTAATAAGAACTTTGATTCGGTCTCTATTCTCACCCATGGTGTAAAAATTAATTCCATTCCCAATTATGGGTTCATAATTTTCAGGAACTTCCAGAATACATTTTGTAACCGCATCCCAAAAAATGTGATTCGTTTGCAGGTCCATTTTCCATATTCCAATCTTAGCTGATTGAGCCGCCCTGAAATAAAGTTCTAGTTTGTTCTTCATCAGTAGGTTTTAAATAGTTAAAGAGTCTTGGAGACTACCAAATATAAAGGTTATTTTTTTTTGTATCAAATATTTTTAACATAAAATGATGGTTTTGCTATTTATATCTTATTTTATTGTCTAGTCAGTATTTATTTTATGAAAAAAAATGAGAATTTATTAAAATATCTTTTAGAAACTAATCGCAAGCAACGCCTTAATTTATCGTAATTTTGTATTAAATTTTTTTTTCAATGAGTGAGCCAGTAATGCTTTTTAAAAAACCATCCTATCCTGTAAATAAATCACTTTTAGAATACTTGGGACGGTTTGATCGCTTGTCAAAAGTTTCTATTTTTTACGATGACTTATTGCGTTTTTCCGGATCAATAACGGTCTATGATAAAAATGACCAGGATACGTTATGGATACGGGTATACTACAATGATTTTGAGCGAGAAGAAATTGATTTGAATCTAAAAAAAATCTATTCACTACTCCATTCTGACGGTAATCTGGGGATTATCAAATTCTTGAATGTGGATTCCATTGATTACTGCACTTTTGGAAATTCAAAACCTTTTCGAATAAAAGTCAGGAACATACTAAATGATAATTACACCCATTTTTATATTAAAAAAGCAGATGCTTCTCGTATTTACGGACTGGAGTTAGAGCATATTCTTTCTCCGGACAAAATAAATTTTTTAGTATATGAAGACACTTTAATAGAAGAGCATATTATGGGGATTCCTGGTGATGTGTTTATGAAAACACTGCTCATTGATTGCACCGAAACCGAAAAAGCGCAAATAGCCAAAGAATTTGTCAAGTTCAATGAACGCTGTATGATTCGATTATTAGGGGATATGCGTTCCTATAATTATGTAATTGTGCCCACCCATGATTTTGATCAAGTGGTCTATAAAATACGTGCTATTGATTTTGATCAGCAATGCTACGAAGGAAATTTCAAAGTGTACCGCCCTCAGTTTTTTAAAGAAAATTACCCCATGGTAAAATTAGTTAAAGAAAAGCTTCAAAACAGTTCCATAGAGCAATATAAGGATGAAGAAAGAGCCGTTTTAGCCAAAAGAATCCTTTCTGCCGAAAACAGGATCAAGCGGTTGTTGAAAATTATGCGCGAGGACGTAATTGCTCCCGAGGCACATATTGAACAATTGCGATTAGAGCTTTATCGGTACACCAATGATTTGAATTTTAAAAGTGCAAAATCAATGGGCGGTATCATGAGTGCAGCTTTTCATTTTATTACCAGAAATTTCAAAACCAGTACTTTATTCAAAACAAAAGTATAAATTTCCTTGTTTTTCAGTTGAATCACGGTATTGCTGTGTTTTAAAAAAATTACCTAGTTTAAACTGGAAAACGCTCGATTTTTAGGAGTAATGCTTTGGCATAATTTACGTGACAATCTACATTGGCACCCGCAATTTCTTCTAAGGCTTCGATAAGCTTATGAAATGAAATCAAGGTTTTGAACGGACTTTCTTTGAAAAATGGATGCGCCATTTTTGGTAGTTTTTAAGAACCGTAAATTTACAAGGTTGGTTTTTGCATTTATTTCTAAAAAAAATCTCCAATTACACTTTCGTAATTGGAGATTGATATCATTATTGGTGCTTTAAACGGCAATAGAACACTGTAAACTTAAACTAGCTCTTCTCTTCTTTGTTGAAATAAACGAGATAGTAGTACATTTGTTTTTCCTCGTCCCATCCTTTTTCAACATATTTTTCAGCACTTTCAGGATTGATAAAATCCATTTTAATTTGGATGTGTGTGTCTAAATTAATGATGTTTTTGATTGATTTTCTAGCATCAGAAACTGCTGCATTTGCAATAGGAAAAGAAGTAACATCTTCAATACTGTATTTTTCTCCTTTGTCCATTTTGTAGTTCTTGAATTCAGGAATAAGGTCTGGATTGTCTAAAACTTCGTTCAGGAAATTAGTTTCTTCAAACTGATCATTTTTGGCAAAATAGTTCACGGAACGGTTCATGAACATTACTTCTTCTTTCTTGTCCTCGGCTGGGAAAACAACATCCTTAGCAAAGTTCTGACAAAATTTTAAATACTTTTTAGTGATAAAGTTTTCATCCTCAAAAGCATCTACTGATAAGAAATGCTCTAGCCAGTATCTGGCATCGTAGCGGTTGCTGTCAACAGTCAGGATTTTGTATCCTTCCTCTTTTTTATAATTAAAAATGATGCAGCCTTTATCTAACTTGTTTAAACTCACACCTTGTTGCAAAATCATCTCTAAATGGGTTGCTTTTTCTTCAAACTGCAAGAAATCTGCTTGTATTTCACTTTTGAAAATCCCTATCGCATCCACGACATTATTATCAATACTTACGTTAGATAAATATGTAACGTACACTTCGCCATTCTTGATATGCGGATGATTGGATTGCTCAAATAAGTGGGTTGTGATTTTTTTAGAAATCTCATGAACGCTACTTGGATTGTCAAAAACTTCTGTTGCAAACTTGAACATATCATTGTAATCCAAATCAATTTCATGGGCAAACTGAAAATAGTTTTCTTCTTTTTCTCTAAAGGGTTTAAAGAAAAATTCTTTCATCAAGGGAACAATTTCATCATTTAAATTAAAAGGCTGCTCTGATAAAAAAATGGCTTCGTTTCTGCTTTTATTACCCACTCTATGAATGGATAAGTTCTCGATGTGTGTGTTATATAAGTTGATCATGTTTTTTATAAGATTTCCTCCCCTCAGTCCCTTCCTAAGGAGGGGTAGATGAGACGTAATTTTGTATTTGTTGATTTTTTTTATAATTGTCTGGAATCATACCTAACAAAGAAAGCCACGTAAAAAAATGTTCATTGGGTATCAATACGGACATTCATTTTATTTTTATATGGTTAGTCTCCCCTCACCTTTGGAGCAGGTTGGGGAGAGGGCTAATTCCAATTCTCCTCAAATCCATAGTCTTCAAAACTATCATCGCCTTCAAACATGTCCAGATCATCTTCGTCCAAGCCATCTTCAAATTCATCATTATAGTTATCGGCATTGTCAGATTCAAAGTTTTTCTCCATCGCTTCATCCGGCATTTCCCCATGAGAAAAAATAGTTTCCGGATATAAATTACCCAGCACTTGGTCTTCTACAGCAGCAAGTTCTACAAGGAATGTCCACATATTGATAAAGTCATAGACATAAAGAATTTTGGTATTTTGTTTGTCTAAAATATCAGATAATTGATAGTCACTCATGATTTTTTGCTCACCGGGAACATCACCGGTATCAAAAAGTGAAATTTCCTCTTCTTGGTTCCAAGTCTCATCACAAGTATAAAAAGAAGCTACTTCCATCCCGTCAAAACCAAAAGAATTGAAAATAGCATTGTGTAAATCTTCTAAAGTATCGTCTTCAAGTATTGCAATGTCTCTAAAAACATCTTCTTCCGCGTCTAGAATCACTCTAAATTTATAAACCATAATCTTTATTTATATTAAAAGTCCAAAGGTAAAATATAATTTTAGATTTAGATTTCAGATTTCAGATTTGTTAATAAGATTTTTGCGTATGCACGAGAAAGGAATACATCAATGTCAAAGTCTTTTTGAAGAAAAGAAGGAAAGTGTATTTTGTTTTCAAATCACTTATTTGAATAAAAAGTTACAGTTTTTTTATTTTAAATACACGGGCTACTCTTTTTCGGTACTGGTGGTATTTTTTATGATTTGGGTATTGTCTTTTTGATGTCATGTTATTTACAATCAATGCAATAACAAGGAGTATGAGTGAGCCAGTTAGCACAGGATACAGCACATACCAGTATCCCAGTTCTTTAATTTTTGGGGAGCCAATTATGGCTATCAATGCTGTGGCACCTCCCGGCGGGTGAAGCGTCTTTGTCATTTGCATCAAAACTATAGACAAGGAAACTGCAAGCGGTGCGGATAACCATAGAATATCAGGGACAAATTTAGCAATTGTTACACCTATAATTGCTGAAACCAGGTGGCCGCCAATAAGGTTTCTAGGCTGTGCTAATGGACTTTGAATCACACCATATACCAATACACTCGATGCGCCAAAGGATCCAATTAAATATATAACATCAGATTCTGGTAAAGCTTTTGATTGCAAATAGGCTATTATTCCAATGCCAATAAAAGAACCCAAAAAAGCCCAGGAATGTTCTTTGAAATCAACCAAAGTCTCCTTGTAGAGGATGTATTTGGTTTTGCGATAACTCCTTTTTATTTTTTGAACGTGCATAGGAGATTATTTTATTAAACTTGGCGAATAGGAATAAACGGTAAAAGGGTAAATCATTTTTGCCGTATATTTTGATATTAAGCAAACCAACAAAATAGGAATAAACAAAGTGTAATCATTCGTTAGCCCACAAACTAAGAAAATAGAAGTAAAAGGGGCATGAATACTGGCGCTTAAAACGGCAGCCATCCCCATGATAATAAAGTTTATCGGAATTACATGAGCATTAAAATAAGTGTTTGTAACTAAAGCAAGAAGCAATCCTAAAAAAGCACCCATGAAAAGACTGGGTGCAAAAACGCCTCCATCTCCTCCTGAAGCAAGTGTGGCTGATGTTACAATGGGTTTCAGGATGATGATGCCAATGATTGTTAGTGCCAGAGGGAAAGTCAATGACATTTCATTCGAACTAACAAAAATAGTTTTAATAGCATGATAGCCTTCGCCATAAAGCTGTGGAAACAGGAATAAAGAGGAACTTAAAATCAGCGATCCTATTATAATTTTGAAATATGGAATTTTTATTCTCGTAAATTGGGCTTTGAAAAACAATACACTGCGCGTTAGATACACAGAATTCAATCCTGACAAAATGCCTAAAAGAATAAAATAGGGAATGGCTTTAAGATGCCAAGTTGTAATATTTACTGCAAACAGTGGTTTTTCGTCCAATAAAAATACCAGCCCAAAAGCAATGGCTACCGCAATCAAGTTACTAAGTAAGAATGCTCGAGTGACTTTTCTAGAAATAACCTCTATCGCAAAAAGAATTCCAGCGATCGGGCTGCTGAATATAGCTGTAATTCCAGCGGCAATTCCGGCACATATCAATTCAGTTTTGTATTGTCTAAACACATTTTGCTTTCTTTGAGCAACGGAGCCAATGGTTGCCGAAGCCACAACAGTTGAGACTTCTATCCCGGTGGAACCGCCAAAAACGACGGTCAATAATCCGTTAATGAAATGAGAAGGGATTTTATAACTGGGTAAATTTTTAGATTTAGAATTGGTGCTTTCAAAGATTTCTTTTATGCCTTTGTTTTCCTTTTTCTTAAATAAATATTCCCTAAGAAAATAAATAATCGACAATCCAAATACGGGGAAAATAACTAAGAATAGTGGATTGATAGTCGCTTGATGAAAAAATATTTCCTCATAATATTCTGTAGCATTTTTTAAAATAACACCTAAAAAAGCAGAAAGAAAACCAATCAAAACAGAGACAATAACTAATTTTCGGAATTTAATGAAGCGATAATTTTTTTTTATTCTTGCAGTAGTGTTCATTTAAAAGGGGGATGGAATCTTTATTAGTGTAATAAAAAGAATTTAACTCAATGTTGCAAAGATAAAGAAACAAAGCCAGATTAGAATTAAAAAAAGAAAGGCATGGTTTTCTTTTGCGATTCTGGTATTATTTTATTCTTTTAAATTTAGGAAGTATCTTATTTTTCATAAAATTCTAAAGGTAATTCATCCGGATCGGCAATAAAGAAGAACTTTTTTTGGGTAAATTCATCGATGCGTATTTCTTCGGAAGGGATGTTTTGATTCACAAAATACTCGCGTGTTTTCTGAATATCATCTACTTCAAAAGCTAAATGACGCATTCCTGCCGCTTCAGGAGCGGAAGAACGTTTTGGCGGATTTGGAAAAGAAAATAATTCTATTACATATTCTCCGTTAAGTGCCAAATCAAGTTTATACGATCGTCTTTCCTCACGGTAAATTTCCTGAATAATGGTAAGTCCTAAAACAGTTGTATAGAACGTTTTAGATTTTTGATAATTGGCACAAATAATGGCAATATGATGAATTTTGTTAAGTTGGATCATATTATTGTTGATTTAATTGCCGGATCACTTTTGCCGGATTTCCTACCGCCAAAGAATTGTCAGGAATGTCTTTAGTAACCACTGAACCTGCACCAATAACACAGCCATTTCCAATAGTGATTCCAGGACAAATAACGGAATTTCCTCCAATCCAGCAATCATCACCAATGGTTATTGGTAAGGCATTTTCCAGCGTTTTTCTCAGTTCAGCATCCAGCGGATGTGTGGCGGTGTACAATTGAACTCCTGGTGCAAAAAACACATTGGAACCAATAGTGACCTTGGCACAGTCTAAAACAACACAGTTTACATTAAAATACACATTTTTCCCACAACTGATATTGTAGCCGTAATCGCAAAAGAATGGAGGTTCAATGTAAAGATTTGCTCCTGCATTAGGAATTAGTTCTTTTAGAATTTCCCGTGCTTTTTTAGTTATTCTGTATTCCACAACATTTAATCGGTGGAGCAAATTTTTAGATTTTCGCCTGTCTTTTACTAAAACAGGATCGCCTGCTAAATAATATTCTCCGGCAATCATTTTCTCTTTTTCGGTTTTTATTTCCATACTTAGTTTTTTTGTTTTTGGGCATGCCCTGCGCAAAAGCTCCGGTCGGGCTATTCGTTACAATCTTTCTTGTCTCGCTTTAACATCGAGCCAAGAAAGGATTTTCACTACTATCCCTCATGCTGATCCTGCTTTTGAAGCGCAATAGTACGTTGTAAATATAATCTAAAATTAAAATTATTACAACTCATCCTCGTATTTCAACAGTTCAGTATTGTATTGTTTTTCGACCTTCTTTTCTAAAATATATTTGATTCATAAAAAAATTAAATACGATGAAACTAACATGTATTAAACAGCCAAATCATTCCAAGAAAAGTCTTAATTCGATTTTTTTATTTGCCTTTTTATTATTCAGCTTGACTGTTTTTTCACAAAATACAGTTTCCGGGAAAGTGGTAGATGAAAAAGGAAAACCGGTTTCTGGAGCTAATATTTTTATCGAAGGAACGTATGATGGTACTTCCAGCAGTGAAACGGGTGATTTTAGTTTTACGACTACAACAACTGGAAATCAGAGTTTGGTGGTGAGTTTCCTGATTTATGAAACTTTAAAAACCATAATTGATGTCGCTAATTTTAAAAATAAAACCATCAAATTACGAGAAAGCGTTACGTCGCTAGATGCAGTTGTGATTACGGCTGGAACTTTAGAAGCGGGCGATAAAGCTAGAGTTTCGGTTTTGAAACCATTAGACATCGTAACTACAGCGGGTTCCGCGGGAAATATTATTGCGGCTTTGCAAACGTTGCCAGGAACACAGACGGTAGGTGAGGACGGGCGATTGTTTGTTCGTGGCGGCGAGGCTAATGAAACACAAACTTTCGTTGATGGGATTCGGGTGGCGCAACCCTATGGCGCAACCACGAATAATCTGCCTACACGAGGAAGGTTTTCTCCTTTTCTGTTCAGCGGAATATCATTTTCTACTGGCGGATACTCAGCGGAATTTGGCGAAGCATTATCCAGTGTTTTACTTTTGAATACACAAGATGACCCAGACCAAAATAAAACTGAAATAGCACTGATGACTGTGGGTTTAGGAATTGGAAATACCCAAAAATGGAAAAAAAGTTCGTTGAGCGTAAATGCGAATTACATCAATTTAGCGCCTTATCAGGCTTTGATTCCACAAAATGTGGATTGGAACAGTCCTTTTCAATCGTTGTCTGGAGAAACGGTGTACCGTTATAATTTTAATAATGGGATTTTGAAAGTATACGCTGCTTTTGACTCTTCAAAATTTGATATTAATCAGGAAAATATCAATTCGCCGGAGAAAATCAGAGTTGATTTAAATAACAATAATTTCTATTTAAATTCGTCTTACAAAGGCGTTTTTGGGAACAATTGGCAAATTACTTCCGGGTTGAGTTATGGCTACAGTAATAATAAAATAAACATTGATTCAGATAAAGTGGCAAATGATGAAAATGCGGCTCATTTGAAATTAAAATTGAAAAAAAGTTTTTCTGAAAGAGTAAAAATTTCCTTTGGAGCCGATTATTTTATTACCCAGTTCAATGAAAATTTCAACGAAAATTCAGGGTCGGTTTTTACCAATGGCTACAATGCGAACATTGCGGCTGTTTACACGGAAGCTGATATTTTCTTCTCTAAAAAATGGGCTGCAAAAGTAGGCTTAAGAGCTTCGAATAACAATTTGCTGAACGAAACCGCTATTTCCCCCCGAATTTCATTTGCGTATAAAATGACAAAGAACAGTCAGTTTTCATTTGCTTATGGCGATTTTACTCAAACTCCAAGTGCTGAATACATTAAATATTCCAACAACAATCAGTTTGAAAGCGAAAAAGCCTCGCATTACATTTTGAATTTTCAATACCATAAAAACGGGAAAACATTTCGTGCCGAAACCTATTATAAAGACTACAGTAATTTAGTAAAATTCGACACCCAAATGGCCGCATATAATTCGGTTTACAATAATACCGGTTCTGGTTATGCTAAAGGTTTGGATTTGTTTTGGAGAGATGGAAAATCAATCAAAAATTTAGAATATTGGGTTTCTTATTCCTACATCAATACCGAAAGAGATTATAAAAACTTCAGTTCTCAAGTTACACCAAGTTTTGTTGCGGATCACAGTTTATCAATCGTTACTAAATACTGGATAAACGATTGGAAATCGCAAATAGGTTTCACGAATTCATACAGTTCCGGACGACCCTACAACAATCCAAATGAAACGAAATTTATGAATGGAAAAACCAAATCGTACAACAGTTTGAGCTTCAATTGGGCGTATTTGCTCTCACAACAAAAGATTTTATACTTCTCAGTTTCTAATGTTTTAGGAAGTCAAAATGTTTTTGGATACGAATATGTGAACAATCCGGATAATGCGGGCTTTTATAACAGAAAAGCAATTATTCCTACGGCCGATCGTTTTTTCTTCGTAGGATTCTTTTGGACGATTAGCAACGATAAAAAAGACAATCAGTTGAAAAATCTTTAAAACGAGTCATAATGTCAAAGGTATAAAATCCTAATAAACGTAAATTCATTCCACTTTATGACTTTCGGCTTTAAGACCTTTGACTGAATCACAATTCATCCATCAAAATTGACAGTTCAGTATTTATAAATTTTAATCCAATGAAAACCGAGATACTTTTGAAGTATAAATAACACAATGTTTCAATCATCAAAAAAACAACCATTAAAAATAAGAAATCATGACCAAAATTATCACCACAATCGTATTTTTTATCTGTAGTTTATTATCGGCTCAAGGGCAATTTGAACAAGGTATGGGAAAAGCATTCCAATTATGGGGCGAAGGAAAAAACACGGAAGCTTCTGATTTGTTCGAAAGAATTTCCGGTGCTGAAAAAACAAGCTGGTTGCCAAATTATTATGTTGCATTGGTGAATCCCACAACTGCTTTTAGAACAAAAGATAAAGATCAAATGAATTTATTACTTTCGAAAGCGCAAAAATCATTAGATTTAGAAATGGATAAAAATCCAAATAATGCCGAATTATTGGTTATGCAAGCAATGATTCATACGGCTTGGATTGCTTTTGACCCAATGACAAACGGACAAAAATTATCCGGAACGGTTATGGAATTGTACGGAAAAGCACAAGCAATTGCTCCGGAAAACCCAAGAGTTGTTTTTGGTAAAGCCGAATTTGAAATTGATAGCGCTCAATTTTGGGGAACAGACACCAAACCAATGTGTGCGCAAATTGAAAAAGCTATCGGACTTTTTGCTACTTTTAAACCTGAAACACCTTTTTCTCCAAAATGGGGATTGGACAGAGCATTAGCAGCACAGAAAAATTGTAAATAATTCAGTTGATTGTTTCGAATTAGTCATTTTAATGAAAAAAATAGAGAATAAAAACTATTGAAAAAAAGAGAATAATGTATATAAAACCACAATTACTAAAAGCTTTATTTATTGGGGTTATAATTTTTTTAGTGTCGTTTCTTATTGAATTTATTACTGTTGGGAGTGAGGTGTTTAGTCCTAGATTGTACGTTTACTTTTTATATTGTATGCTTTATAGTGTTACTTTGTATCTTGTAAATGCTGCTTTGTTCGTATTTTTGGACAAAGTTTTTAAAGATAATATTTACGCTCCAAAACGGATACTAATTGGATTTGTAAGTTCTTTTTTTCTCACCTTATTTGTGATTTTTTTGTTGCGAATTTTTATAAAAGTAATTATAGAAAGAAACTCATTTTCAGAATTTTTGTCCAATGAAACTCCTCAGGCTTATATAGAATCATCAATTATTACTTTTATTGTACTGTTAGGCGTTCACGCTTTGCATTTTTATAAAGCTTACAATGAAAATAAAGTCAAAGAACAGAAAATCATCGCAGGAACCGCAAATGCTAAGTTTGAAAGTTTAAAAAATCAAATAGATCCCCATTTTCTTTTCAATAGTTTGAATGTTTTAAGTGCTCTTATTGAAGAAAATCCAGAAAATGCGCAACGATTTACGACTTCATTATCTAAAATTTACCGGTATGTTTTAGAACAAAAAGACAAGGAATTGGTTCCAGTGGAAGAAGAACTGGCTTTTGCCAAAACCTATATGAATTTATTAAAAATGCGTTTTGAGAACAGCTTGTTTTATGAAGTACCAACAACAGCTATAAATCCAGAAGCCAAAGTGGTGCCACTTTCTTTACAGCTTTTGCTCGAAAATACGGTAAAGCACAATGTGGTTAGCGAACAAAGACCGTTATATATCAGGATTTATGTGGAGGGTGATTATCTGGCTGTTCAAAACGATTATCAAAAGAAAGAAGTGTTGCAAGATCGGCAAGGTGTTGGTTTACAAAATATTGTCAACAGATATAGAATTATTACTATTAGAAAAGTCCTGATTGCTCAAAACGAACAAACCTTTACGGTCAAAATCCCCATTTTAACTAAACAAATTACAGGTATGGAAACACAATATAGTAACGATGAAACTGGAGCATATTTGAGAGCATCAGAACACGTAAAAAAACTAAAAGGATTCTACGGAAATTTAATTTCATATTGTTTAGTAATCTCGTTTTTGATTTTTATTAATTTAAGTTATAGTGCAAATTTTCAATGGTTTTGGTTTCCGTTATTGGGTTGGGGAATGGGACTTACTTTTCATGGTTTTGAAGTTTTTGGATACGGAAAATCATGGGAAGAGCGAAAGATTAATGAGATTTTGAAAAAAGACAATCAGAATAATAAATGGAATTGAGATTCCCTGAATTTTAAAAAATACAAACTAATATGGACAACTCAGAAAAATATTTTCAAGCAAAAAAGCAGGTAGGAAAAATAAAAGATTTTTACAGACATTTAACAGTTTATAGTATTGTGATTATTTCTTTGGCAACTATTAATTTGACCACATCCCCTCAATACTTATGGTTTTTTTGGCCGTTATTTTGGTGGGGAATTGGATTGTTTTTTCATGGTATGAAAGTCTTTAATTATATGCCGTTTTTGGGAACTAATTGGGAAGAAAAAAAGATTAATGAGTTGATGGATAAAGATAAAAATCAAAACCGCTAATATCATGAAAACAGATGCAATTACAGAGTTACAGTATAATGAAGCGCTCGCACGTGTAAAAAAAATAAAAGGATTTTACATACATTTGATTGTTTATCTAGTAGTGAATTTAATGATTGTGTTTGTCAATATTCAAGATTTAGATGTTGGTGAAAGCTATTTTAAAATGGAGAATTTCTTTACGGCTTTCTTCTGGGGAATTGGATTAACAACTCACGCTTTTTCTACTTTTTTGCCCAATTGGATTTTTGGAAAAAACTGGGAAGAGAAAAAAATTAAGGAATTGATGGAAAAAGAGAAAAGCGAAAAATGGCAATAAGGATAAATGTTCAGTGTTCAGTTTTTTTAGTATTCAGTAAAACCTCTAACTTCTATTCTCTATTTTCTAACCTCTAACTTAAAACATGACAACAATAATCATCGAAGATGAAAAACCAGCGGCGAGGTTGCTCCAACGAAAACTGGAAAAACTAAATATTAAAGTTGGAGTGCTATTGCATTCCGTGGAAGAAGCTATTGCTTGGTTTTCTAATAATGAACATCCGGATTTGATCTTTCTGGACATTCAATTGTCAGATGGATTATCGTTTGAAATATTCGAAAAAGTATCTATTAAAAGTGCAGTAATTTTCACCACGGCTTATGATAAATATGCTTTACGGGCTTTCAAATTGAACAGTGTTGATTATCTTTTGAAGCCTATTGACGAAGATGATTTAGAGGTTTCCGTTACAAAATTTAAGGCGCGTTTACCTAAACTGGAAACAGTACAATTGGATTTTGAACAAATCAAAAAAATGTTGTCTAATCCATTTGAAAAAAATTACAAAAAAAGATTTTCTGTAAAAATAGGCCAACATTTAAAGGTGATTTCTGCCGATGAAATTGAGTGTTTTTTTAGTGAAAATAAAGGAACCTATTTGCATACTTTTGACAATAGGAATTATTTAATAGAAACAACTTTAGAACTTTTGGAACAGGAATTAGATCCAAAGGATTTTTATCGGGTAAGCCGAAAATTCATAGTTCCTCTTAAAGCAATTAAAGAAATTGTAGTCTACAGCAACTCCCGTTTGAAAGTTATTTTACCTTCTTACAAAGACGAAGAAGTAATTGTGAGTAGAGAAAAGGTTTCTGATTTCAAGAGTTGGATAGGCTGATAATGGTATTAAACAGATAAAGTATATAATGGGTATTAAATAACTCTTTTTTAGTGAATTAGGTATTCAGTATAGAATATGTCTATAGTGCTTTTATACCTTTAAAAATGTTTTTCGGATTCCAATTAGAACAAAAATGAGTGCCGTGTAAAGTATAAAAAACGGAATGATATATTCAATTAAATTCATAGGTAACATTACCGCAATTATCAATAGTTGGAAGCCCAAACCGTAGATAGAAAGTATCGTCATAAACCAATTAGGAAACGTTTTTACTTTGTAAGCTTCTTTATCAAGAGAGTGAATGATTTTGTCGAATGTTCCATAAACGAGGGTGTAAACACGGAACAGAATATCGACAGATTTTTGGGTTTCGCCGGGTAAAGCTCTGGGTGATTTGTACTCGAAAATTTTACTGGTAGTGTCTCCGCCAACGGATTTATTTCTTAAAATCACATAGTAGTAATTGTATAAAGTGCCCTGCAATTGGATGCCGATAAAAGCCAAAATAGTAACCCAAAATGATGTTTTTGAAACATAACAAATAGTCATTAAAAGCAGAAAATTTAAGACGATATCAAATACACTGTCCAAGTATCTTCCAGTATAAGAAGGCGTGTTTTTTAAGCGTGCTAGTTCACCATCTGCTGCATCAATCATTGATTTCAAAATGATAAAAAAACTTGCGAAATAGTAACTTCCTTGCAGAATACAGTAAATAGCTATCAAGCCCGAAACACCAAAAAGTAAGGTGACATGAATAGGAGTAAACCGAGTGTTTTTTAATTGATTGGCAAGAAATTTTCCAAATGGTCTTCCATAATCTGATAAATCTAAAAATTTATCTTGAGCGGCAAGTTTAGACATTTATGTTGGTAAACAAAGAAATGCGACAATATAGTCAGGTATTATTTTGAATTGAACACGGTTTAAACCGTGGGTTATGTTTATTTCTTATTTTGATAATCGGTGTAAAGTGAATGTCATTGCCGTTAATAAAAAGAAAGCCATCACTTGATGTAGTAATCCCAACCAAAGTGGGACACTGTAAAGCAGAGTAAGGATACCTAATGCAAATTGCAAGAAGACAATCAACACCAATATATTGATTCCTTTTTTCTGAAGTGAGGAAAGAGTGTATTTTCTGCTTGTAAAATAAAGAGCAAGAATTAATCCTACCACGACATACGCCATAGTTCGATGTACGAACTGAACGCCGCTTTTTCCTTCGATAAGATTTAAAAACAAGGTGCTTTTTTCTATAAAGACACTCTCGTGAATGAATTGACCATCACTCATCAGCGGCCAATGATTGTGAATCAAACCCGCATTTAAACCCGCAACAAACCCGCCATAAATGATTTGGATAACTAGAAAAATTAATGCGACACGCGCGAGATTTCGTAATGGAGGTATAGCTGTCGCTTTGTTTGGGTAGATTAAATCCAAAGCTACCCAGAGTGTGTAAGCAAACGTTATAAAGGCAAATGTAAGGTGTAATGCCAATCTAAAATGACTTACATCCGGATTGTCGATTAATCCGCTACGTACCATAAACCAACCCAGAAATCCTTGAAAAGCACCCATGAATAGTAGAACAACACATTTTTTTATAGTCTCTGTCGAAAGACGTTTCTTGAACAAGAAGTATATAAAAGGAAGGATAAACGCTAAACCTATTATTCTCCCTATAAAACGGTGAAACCATTCCCAGAAATAAATGAATTTGTAATCACTTAATGTAAAATCATTGTGGATGTTTATTTTTTGGTACTCCGGAAATTTTTTATATTCTTCAAAAGCGTATGACCATTTTTCTGCTGTTAAAGGAGGAAAAGTATCAGTTACTAAATGCCAGTCGGTCATTGATAAACCGGAATTGGTCAATCGGGTAATTCCTCCCACTACAACCATCATAAACAATAATAAGCATCCTGATAACAACCAAATGATAACGTAATTATTCTCTTTTTTCATTGTTTGAAATTAATTTTTGCAAAGATATTTGAAATGTAATTAATTGTTAACTCAACAAGCGTTAATCTTTAATCCGATTTTTGCGGCTCTTTTTAGCATAAATTGAAAAGCAGCTTCATATTCATTTGGAATTTCTCCTTCTAAAATGGCTTCTTTTATGGCTTCTTTCAGCATTCCGATTTCTTTTGAAGGCTTTAAGTTAAATTTTTCCATAATTTCTTCACCTGATATTGGTGGCTGGAAATTACGTACCTGATCCCGTTCTTCGACTTCTACAATTTTCTGGCGGACGATTTCAAAATTATTGTGGTATTTCTTGAATTTATTTGGATTCTTCGTTGTGATATCCGCTTCGCATAGTGTCATTAAATTCTCAACGTCTTCGCCAGCGTCAAAAACCAAACGGCGCACTGCAGAATCCGTTACCGTATCTTGGGATAAAACAATCGGTCGTGAACTCATCATGACCATTTTTTGCACAAATTTCATTTTTTGATTCAACGGCATGTGCAAACGTTCAAAAATCTTTTTTGCCATTTTGCCACCAAGAAATTCATGTCCGTGAAAGGTCCAGCCTTGTTTTTTAGTAAAACGTTTCGTTGGTGCTTTACCTATGTCGTGCAATAATGCTGACCAGCGCAACCAAACATCATCAGTATGCGGACAAATATTATCGACAACTTCCAGCGTGTGATAAAAGTTATTTTTATGGGTATGGCCTTCAATTTCTTCCACTTGATTCAGAGCAGTCAATTCTGGAAGAATAATATCTAAAAGTCCAGTTTTGAACAATAGCAAGAATCCTACGGAGGGTTTGTCTGTCGAAAGTATTTTATTCAATTCATCGACAATGCGTTCTCCGGAAATAATTTTGATTCGTTCCGCATTTTTGGTTATCGAATTCAGCGAATCTTCTTCGATTTCAAATCCCAATTGGTTTGCAAAACGAATCCCTCTCAACATGCGCAAAGGATCGTCAGAAAAAGTAATATTCGGATCCAAAGGGGTTCTGATTATTTTGTTTTTTAAATCTTCCAATCCGTTAAAAGGATCGGAGAGTTCTCCAAAATTAGCGGTGTTCAAAGATAAAGCCAGTGCATTTATGGTGAAATCACGACGGTTTTGGTCGTCTTCTAAGGTGCCGTTTTCTACAACTGGATTCCTGCTTTCAAAATTATAGGATTCTTTTCTGGCTCCAACAAATTCAATTTCGGTGTCTTCAAAACGCAGCATCGCTGTTCCGTAAGTTTTGAAAATCTGAACTTTTGGTTTGTTAGGAAGCAGTTGTGACACTTTTAAAGCCAATTCAATTCCGCTGCCCACGGCAACAATATCAATGTCTTTTTTAAAGTCTCTCTTCAAAAGTAAATCTCTTACGAAACCACCAATCACATAACTGTCAACGCTAAGTTCTTGAGAAGCTTGAGAAATTACTTCGAATATTTTGTTATGTAAGGCTGTTTTGTAGTTCATTTTTTATTACCGCAAATTCGCTAATTATTTTTTGGTATCAACGATACGTTTGTATTCTAAAGAGGTCAAGTTAAAATTAACCAATATTGCAAGTTTGTTTCCAGAAATTTTTAAATAATTTAAACACTGATTGTAATGACTATTGTTAAAACATTCGACAGTTTTTATTTCAAGAATTATTTTGTCATGGATAATAAAATCTGCATAAAATTTATGTTTTAAAATGGAATTTTTATAACTAACAGAATATTCTTTTTCCCTCTCATAGTGAATATTATTTTCGTTAAATTCAAATTCTAAGGCATCTTTATAAACTATTTCAGAGAAACCTTTACCAAGATTTTTGTGTACTTCATACAGGAGTCCAACAATTTTATAACATTCATCTTTATAAATTAAATCATCCATTTTTAAAATTGAATTAGCGAATTAGCGGTAAAAAAACAATTATTTCCGAATCACTTTTACCTGAGAATCACTTGTCAATTTTATAATTGTAGATGGTTTTCCGGCAATTTTTTCGCGATGCAAATTTACAACATAGTCCACGCCTTTTATAATTTCAGGACTGATTTCTTTGAAACTTTTTGGAGTAGGTTGTCCAGAGATATTTGCTGATGTGGAAACCAACGGTTTTTTCATTTTTTCCATCAATTTAAAACAAAAAGGTTCCTTTACAAGTCTAATTCCTAGTGAGTTGTCAGCTGCGATTAAATTGGGTGCTACGTTTCGTGGTTTGTCCAGAATTAAAGTGGTTGGGTTTTGATTTGCCAGTTCACTATCGGTCAGGTCAGAGAAATCCATAATTTGCCAGGCTACTTCCGGAATGTCTTTGAATACATTGTAAATCATTTTATCGCCATTCATCAAAACAATCATGCTTTGGGTTTCGGCTCTTTTCTTGAGTTTGTAAATTTTAGCGACAGCCTCTGGATTTGTGGCGTCACAACCAATTCCCCATACGGTATCAGTGGGGTAGAGGATGATTCCTCCATTTTTTATGACTTCGTAAGCATTGTGAATTTCTTGATTGATATCCATGATTATAGGTCGATTATTTTATAAGTGGGAATTGCTTTGATTTTTAATTTATTATGATAAACATAAAGATTAATTAATCTTTCAGATATAAACCCGAAAATTCGTGCTTGATAGTCATCCTTGGGAATACTGACTTTAGATTCCAATTCAAATAGAATAGAAAAAAGCCAGGTGTAATAATCATCCCAAATTTTCTTGGAACAAATCATCATATTTGCTACATGAAACAGTCGACCTTCGTCTAAATGGGTTACAATACTTTCTTTGTATTGCGGGTACTTCTCACTAATTATTTTTTTTGTTAAATCCCAATCTTCTTTTCGGTGATCTTCACAGTAGTTTTGAGTCAGTGTAGTATTTTTAAATTTATATGGTTTACAAAGAATTACATCGTACTCCGAGAGTATTTTAATGATTTTTTTTTCTAAAATTTCTCCATCAGTTTTAACTAATTTTGTTTTTTTAAAATCATCAATCTTAATTTTTTTTTGAGCGGAAGGTTGGAAATTATAAAAGGGATTGAAAAAATTAAAATACCTCCTGTAATGACAGATTCCAACGTATTCAACATCCGTAATATTTTTCCAAATCCAATAAGAAGCAGTTAATTCACAGTAGTTTTTGTTTTTATTAGCAATGTTATCGAGCGTGTTGTCTCGCAAAATATTTGTTGCAATGTCTACATTTTCGCCGACTTGTATCGGGATATGCAATTCGTTAAATAAAATAGGGGTCTCTTTATGTGTAACTGTAAAAATTTTAACCATTTTCTAGTTCTTTTTTAGATTTTATTAATGCGGATGCAATTATTTGGTGCATGTCGTAATATTTGTATTCTGCCAATCTGCCTCCGAAAATTACATTATTAAGGGTTTCGGAAAGCTTTTTATAATTGAGATATATCGCTTGATTTTTTTCGTCATTAATAGGATAATAAGCCTCTTTTTCGGACGTCCAATTTTCAGGATATTCTTTTGTCACTACAGTTTTCTTTTGGTTGCCAAATTCAAAATGTTTATGCTCTACGATCCTCGTATGTTGATATTCAATGTCATTATAGTTAATGCCTGCATTTCCTTGAAAATTCTCGGTATCCAGAATTTGTGTTTCAAATCGCAACGAGCGATATTCTAGTTTTCCAAACCGGTAATCAAAATATTCGTCAATTTTCCCCGTGAAAACAATTTTTGTTGCGATATTTTCAAAGTACTCTTTGTTTTCGAAATAATCTGTATCAAGTTTCACTTCAATGTTTTCCAATAAATTTTCTATAATTTTATTGTAACCTCCAATGGGGATTCCTTGGTAGCGATCGTTAAAATAATTATTGTCAAAAGTAAATCTAACGGGAAGTCTTTTAATAATGAAAGCAGGCAGTTCGGTGGCCTTTCTGCCCCATTGCTTTTCAGTATACCCTTTGATCAAGGTTTCGTATATGTCTTTTCCCACCAATGAAAGTGCTTGTTCTTCGAGGTTTTTAGGGTTGTCGCTTCCAAATTCCTTAATTTGATGCTCAATTTTATTTTTTGCTTCAGCCGGCGTTTTGGTTCCCCATAGCTGATAAAAGGTATTCATGTTAAAAGGTAGATTATAAAGTTTACCCTTTGAAAGCGATAGAGGCGAATATACGAAATGATTAAAATTCACGAATTGATTTACATAATCCCATATTTTCTTGTCATTGGTATGAAAAATATGCGGGCCATATTTGTGGACATTTATCCCTTCAATATTTTCACAATAAATATTTCCTCCGGTGTGTTTTCTTTTATCTAAAATCAAACACTTTTTACCCGCTTTTGTTGCCTCATGCGCAAAAACACTACCGAAAAGACCTGATCCTACTATTAAATAATCATATTCTTTTTTCATTCAACAAAAATAGATATTTAATACTAAATTGCAACAAATTTCAAATTGATGTTTATGTTAGGAAAAATACAAGTAGGTTATTTAGTCTCGTACGATTATGAACTATTAAAAAATTCGATACCAACAATATACAAAGAATCTAATACTATTTTTTTAGCTATTGATAAGGAACGAAAAACATGGAACGGTGAATTTTTTACTATTGATGATACTTTTTTTGAATGGATTGATGCATTTGATGTTGAAAATAAAATTGTTATATATGAAGATGATTTTTACGTGTCAAGTTTAACTACAATGGAATGCGAGGTTAGAGAAAGAAAAATGCTTTCTGATAAAATGGGAATAGGAAATTGGTTAATTCAAATTGATGCAGATGAATACTTTTTAGATTTTTCAGGTTTTATAAATGATCTTAGGAAGTATGATTCTTTTTTGAAAAACCCAAAAGAAAATCCTGTTCAAATAGGTTGTTTTTTAACTCACTTGTACAAATACACTAATGAAGGAATATTGTATGTTGAAAATCTTACAAGAGTTTTACTTGCTACAAACTATCCAAATTACAAAGTAGGCAGAAAGACAAAAGCAAGGGTAATTTACACGGATAAAATTCTTTTGCATGAATGTTTATCAAGAACCGAAGACCAATTAGCTTTCAAATTAAAAAATTGGGGACATAATGTACAAATTAATAACTCTTTCTTTGAAAAATGGAAATTAGTAAATCAAGAAAATTATAAAACATTTAAAGATTTTTATTATATAGAAGCTGATACATGGAAGACTTTAGGTTATTTTCCTACAAAAAATATAGATGAAATTAAAAACTATGTTAGTAATAATAAAGTACTTAGAATTTCATCACTTTATCTTTTTTTTAAAAATTTCGGACAATGGTTTAAGTATTTAGCTAAATAATATTTTTGCTTTTATTAAAACAATCGACTAATCTTATAATAAAACAATTGAAAAGAACTATAATTTTTAATACGTCATTGATAACCAATCAAAAGGTGTTAATTGATATCATTGAAAGCTTCAATTCAAAAGGAATTCTTTTTGGCGACGGAGTGCGAAACAAAATAAAACTTTTTGAATTAGAAGGGAAAACGATAAATATCAAATCTTTCAAAACCCCAAATCTGATCAATAAAATTGCCTATAAATATTTCAGAAAATCTAAAGCCAGACGTTCTTTCGAATATGCAGCTATTTTATTAGAAAAGGGAATTGGTACGCCACAACCTATAGCTTGTGCTGAAAATTTCACTTTGTTGGGATTACAAGAAAGTTTTTATATCAGTGAGCATCTTCAGGCAGAGTTAACTTTCAGAGAATTAGTGCTGCAACCTGATTATCCGGATCATGAGAATATCTTGCGGCAGTTTACCCGATTTACATTTGATTTACATCAAAAAGGAATTGAGTTTTTAGATCATTCTCCAGGAAATACTTTGATTAAAAAAGCAGATGATGGAAGCTATAGTTTCTACCTAGTTGATTTAAATAGAATGAATTTCCATCAGTTTATGGACTTCGAGCTACGCATGAAAAATTTCAACAGGCTTACGCCAAAAAAAGAAATGCTGGCAATAATGAGTGATGAATATGCCAAACTTTACAATAAGAAATACGATGAAGTTTTTGTAAAAATGTGCTTTTATACCAATGATTTTCAAATGAAATTTCATAGAAAAATTGCTCGTAAAAAGAAATTATTGTTTTGGAGATAACTGTTGTTGTCTTTTCCAAAGTTGTTCTAATTCTTGATATCGGATGTGAATTGAATTGGCGTTTAAATAGCAAATAATCAAACCTTTTTTTCCGTCAAGAAATCCTAATCGGATAATGTAATTGAACAAAAAATTATAAGCAGGATGTAAAAAATGTAATAAAACCGAAGGCTTTTGCTTTTTTAAAAACTTCTCCTGTGCTTTGAATTCTCCGTACCGAATCGTTTTCGATTTATACGCTTGAAAATTAGCATAGGAATAATGAATCAGTTTGTTTTTTAGAACACCTATTTTTCCATTCACTTTTAATTTTTCATGAACAAGCCGGTCTGTGGTATATTCAGCTTGATTTTTATTAAAAAGCCTAAATATTTTATCATTCTGATTCCCGCTGAAATGCAATACTTTGCCTTCAAACATAAAAGTTCTGTAGAAAAGAAAAGCCGAAAAGGTTTCATTGGTTTTTATTGTGGCTATAATTTCATTCTTTAATGCAGGAGTCAGTCTTTCATCTGCATCCAAAAATAAAATCCAGTCATTTTTTGCATGTAAAATAGCAAAGTTCCTTTGAGAAGAATAGTTTTTGAATTTATTTTGAATGAAAGTGACTTTTTCAAATGATTTACAAATAGCTTCTGTTTTATCGGTACTGAATGAATCGACAACAATAATTTCATCAGCAAAATCTAAATCAACCAAAAGTGGCTTAATTTGATTTTCCTCGTTTAATGTAATTATTAAAACTGAAATGTTCGTGTTGTGATTGTATTTCATTAATTTTTGAATGTTTTACAAAAATAGAATATTATTCTAAATGTGTTTCCAAGAAAGTATGTAAAGCAGGAATAATCAACTCGGGAGTAAACTCTTTGTAAAACGCAATGGTTTCTTTTTTTATGATTTTAGCCGTTTTGCCTTCAAATAAATCAGGTTTAAACTCTTGTAAATGCAGAGAAACATGATTAATTCCATCTTCAAATGTGGCCCATCCTTTTTTGTCAATCCAAGGCGAAAAAATAATAAAAGAGGGTTTTTCTAATGCTTTTGCCATATTTATTGCCCCGCCATCGTTGCCAATTATCATATCACAATGATTCATGATGGCGATAAACTCTCGAATGTTTTTTCCTAAGAGGGAGAAATAAATTTTTTGTCTAGTACTTTCTTTACACCCATTGTAAATTGTTTTTGCATCTTCAATTTGCTTTGGAAAATAATTAAAAAGAATATTCACATCTTCCTTATCTGCAATAAAATCGACTAATTGAGACATATATTCCAACGAATAGGTTTTGTCTGGACTGCTTCCAATTATGCTGACCATAACTGTTTTTTTAGATTGGTCTATACCGTGAGATTCAAAAAGTGAACTAGCAAAATCATTCTCTACTTTTGTGACATAAATTCTGGGAAATGTTTCTAATTCAATATCCAGATGCAAAGGATTTAGCAATGCTAATCGCTGTTCAATTATTAAACCTAAATTGGTATTGGTCGTTTTTTTTCTAATCACCGTATCCGTATAAAGAAAGTCTCTTCCTTTTTTCCAATACGATATTTTTTGTTTTGCACCCGATAACAATACGACAAGCCAGCTTTCTAATTTGGAATACGCATCTATAATAATATCATATTTTTCAGTTCGAATGGATTTCAATAATTTAAAATATTCCCATTTGCTTTTTTGATGTTTTTCCTGGAAAAGGATGAGATTATCGAAACTTGTATTTCCTTGTAAAACAGCAATGGTAGATTCGTAAACCATATAATCAATTTGCGCTTTTGGGTAGGCTTTGCGCAAATTATTGCATAATATGGAGCTTACTAAAACATCTCCAATCATTTTTTGTTGAATTACAAGTATTTTCATTTGAAGTAAATTTGAAAAGTTATGCTTTTGTTTTCAAGTAATTCATTGCACGAGGACTAATCCAGGTTTGTTTTCGTAGGACATTTAAATAATAAATGGATAAATTTTTAAGCATCAATCGATTCACTTTCAATTTTGGAATAAAAAATAAAAACACGCTTAAAAGCGACAAAAATAGTTTCTCACTAAGAACTCCTAAAATTAATAATGTATGTAAATAGAGTTGTATTCCTGTTGAAAATTGACTGCTGATGTACACGTGTTTTGAGATGATCACTTCTGTTTTCGTGAGTGCTTTTGTCTTTACGTTTAATCGGGATGCACCACCATGTTGATGGAAAATAGTAGCTTTTCGGGTAACGGCAACTTTTCCATCCGTATCAGAAATTTTTTTACAAAGTGCAACATCTTCAAAATAAAGCCAAAAATCTTCATTCCAGCCTTGAATTTTGTTAAACCATTCTCGGCTTATGAAAATGACCGCTCCGGTAACCCAATCTGGGTAAAACAACTCATTGTTGTTATTAAAACGTTTTTCTAATTTTGCCTTATTCAGTTTTCTAAAAATAGATCTTGACACTCCGAAAAATCGTCCTAAAGCCGGAAATAAATTGTTTTGTTTGTAAAAAACTTCGTTTTCGTTTATTTGTAAACAGGATAAAATTCCAATTTCTGGATGGGAAACAGCCGTTTCTAAAAGAGTTTCAAGGGCTTCAAGAGTAAGTTTTGTATCTGGATTTAAAAAAAGGAAATGGTTTCCCGTAGCAATGCTTGCACCAAAGTTGCAACCATTTGAGAAACCATTATTACCAGTGTTTTCTATAAATGTAAACTTGGAATATTTTTGTTTAAAAATGTTGAATTGTCCGTCATTCGAAAAATTATCAACAATGATGACTTCGAATGAGAATGTTTTCGAAATAATTGTATCAATGGATTCTAAACATTCGTCTAAGGCTTTCCAACCACGGTAATTGACAATAATTATTGAAATATCCAATAGGTCTTTTTATAAAGATTTTTAAACGAATACGGATTAAACCGCTACGTCATATTCACGTAAAGCATTATTCAATGATGTTTTTAAATCAGTTGAAGGTTTACGAGTTCCAATGATTAAAGCACAAGGAACCTGGAAGTCTCCTGCTGGAAATTTCTTAGTGTAACTTCCTGGAATCACAACGGAACGGGCAGGAACATATCCCTTCATTTCAACGGGAGTTTCTCCGGTTACATCAATAATTTTTGTGGAGGCAGTCAGGCAAACATTGGCACCAAGTACCGCTTCTTTCCCAACATGTACCCCTTCAACTACGATACATCGGGAACCAATGAAAGCGCCGTCTTCAATAATTACAGGAGCCGCTTGCAAAGGTTCAAGTACGCCACCAATACCTACACCACCGCTTAAGTGTACGTTTTTACCTATTTGAGCACAACTACCTACGGTTGCCCATGTGTCTACCATAGTTCCTTCGTCTACATAAGCACCAATGTTTACATAACTTGGCATCAAGATAACACCACTGGAAATATAAGCACCGTAACGCGCTACTGCGTTAGGAACAACACGAATTCCTTTCTCGGCATAGCCTCTTTTCAATAACATTTTGTCATGGTATTCGAAAATTCCAGACTCTAATGTTTCCATTTTTTGAATAGGGAAATACATTACTACTGCTTTTTTTACCCATTCGTTTACTTGCCATCCCTCTCCAACTGGTTCAGCAACACGTAATTTTCCGGTATCTAATAATTCAATAACTGCTCTGATAGCATCAGTTGTTGTAGTTTCTTGTAACAAAGCACGGTTTTCCCAAGCTTGTTCTATAATCGGCTGTAATGGATTCATTTTTGATAGATTTTTGACAAAGATAGGGTTTTTAACTAAAAGCAAAAAGTCAAATTAATTTGAAAATGTTATATATTTGTACTTTAAATTGTAGGTACTATGGAAACCATTAGATTAGAATTTCAACCCGAAATCAAAGCCAAAATTCTGGAGTTATTGAGTTCCTTTTCATCAGATGAACTTACAATAGTTCAGGAAAGGTCAATTTTTGAAGAAGAAAAAAGAATGCTTCAGTCCAGGATTGATAAGATTGATAATGGTACTGCTGTATATTCTACTTTTGAGGAATTGGATATTTTGCTGGAAAAAACGATATCAAAATATGAGGATTAAATTAACTATCGAATTTAATCATGATTTAGATGTTATAATTGATTTCATTTCAAAAGACAAACCGCTTACTGCAAGAAAATTTAAAATTGCATTGATAAAAAACATAAAAAAAGATATGCAGCAGCCTTTTCTTTTCAAAAAATCAATTTATTTTGATAATGAAAACACAAGAGATTATGTTTTTAAAGGTTATACAATCGTTTTTAAAGTTGATGTTGCACACGAAACTGTTTTAGTTGTGGCAATTTTGAAACATAGGAATTCGTTTTAAGTAAAAATAGTATGGAAACCATTAGATTAGAATTTCAACCCGAAATCAAAGCCAAAATTCTGGAGTTATTGAGTTTCTTTTCATCAGATGAACTTACAATAGTAAATAGTACAGGAAGATGAGGCGTTTACTAGAAATAAAAAAAAATTAGACGCTTCACTAGAAAAAAATCATAATGGTACTGCAAAACTTTATACAATATACTAAGTTGATGCCTATCTTGATAAAGTGATTTCAAAATATGAAAATTAATTATTCTGATTTTTTTTATGGATTTAGCCGATTAAGCTCAATATGTTTGTAAAACTTCTTATAAATGCCTAGAATTCTCTCCATAGACTACGGTCAAAAACGAACCGGAATAGCGGTTACTGATGAAATGCAAATTATAGCTTCGGGTTTAACCACAATCCCATCGGCAACTGCAATTGCTTTTTTGAAGGATTATTTTGCTAAAGAAAAAGTAGAAGCCGTTCTTATTGGTGAACCCAAACAAATGAATGGCGAACCCTCAGAAAGTGCATCGATCATTAAAGGATTTGTCACGCACTTTACCAATCATTTTCCGGAGATGAAAGTCATTCGGGTTGATGAACGGTTTACTTCAAAAATGGCTTTTCAATCCATGATAGATAGCGGCATGAGTAAGAAACAGCGTCAAAACAAAGCACTTATTGACGAAATATCGGCCACGATTATGCTTCAGGACTATTTGACCAGGAAAAAATTTTAAAATCAGTGTAAAAAAGCTATTTTTTTGCTAAAACGGTTTGATAAATGTAACTTTTGAGGTAAAATTTATGCTTTTTTTTGTGAATATATCATTTACCTTTGCACTTTAAAATCTAGTTATGCCTGACACAACCATACGTACAAATAGTGAAGTAGTTCTTATTGGAGCTGGAATTATGAGCGCCACGCTGGGCTTAATCCTAAAAGAACTGCAACCGGATATAAAAATTGAAATTTACGAACGATTAGATAGAGCGGCGGCTGAAAGCTCTGATGCATGGAATAATGCAGGAACTGGACATGCTGCTTTTTGTGAACTCAATTACACTCCCGTAGGACCTGATGGAAGCATCAGCCCAAAAAAAGCGATCAGTATCGCGGAGTCTTTCGAAGTTTCCAGACAGTTCTGGGCATATCTCGTTCAAGAAAACAGAGTTCCTTCTCCTGAAAATTTTATTAAAAGCATTCCCCACATAAGTTTTGTATGGGGAGAAAAAAATGTTGCTTATCTTAAAAAAAGATTTGACGCGTTGCATTTGAATCCTCTTTTTAAGCAAATGGTTTTTAGTACTGATTTTGCACAATTAAAAGAATGGATGCCGCTGGTTATGGAAGGGAGATCAGAAACCGAAAAAGTGGCCGCCAGTTCAATGGCAATTGGGACAGATGTAAATTTTGGAGAATTGACCCGAAGTATTTTTGGTTATTTAGCAAAACTAGATGGGGTTACCATTCATTATAACCACGAAGTTCAAAAATTAAAACAACGAGAAGATAAGTTATGGCGCATAAAAATCACTGATTTAGCTTCCGGTCAAAAGAGAAAAACATACTCTAAATTTGTTTTCATTGGTGCTGGGGGTGGTTCCTTGCCATTATTAGAAAAAGCAAATGTGCCCGAAGGCAAAGGCTATGGCGGCTTCCCAGTGAGCGGACAATGGCTAAAATGCACAAATCCGGAAGTGATTGCAAAACACCAGGCTAAAGTATATGGTAAGGCAAGCGTGGGAGCACCACCAATGTCTGTACCACATATTGATTCCCGAATGATAAATGGAGAAAAGCAATTGCTTTTTGGTCCTTTTGCGGGTTTTTCGACTAGGTTTTTAAAAAATGGCTCCTATTCAGATTTACCTTTATCGATAAAATCAGATAATATTATTCCAATGTTAGCCGCAGGTATTAAGAATATACCCCTTACCAAATATTTAATTGAGCAAGTGCGCCAATCCCCTAAAGACCGAATTAATGCGTTAAGAGAATATGTTCCCAAGGCACGATCCAAAGACTGGAAAATTGAACGTGCCGGACAACGGGTACAAGTGATAAAAAAAGACGAAAAAGAAGGAGGCATACTGGAGTTTGGTACCGAAGTAATTACCACTGCAGATGGATCTTTATCCGTTTTGCTGGGGGCTTCTCCAGGTGCTTCAACAGCAGTTTCTATTATGATAGATTTGATAGGAAGATGTTTCAAAGAGGAAATTAAAACGGCGGAGTGGCAGGAGAAATTAAAAATCATGATTCCTTCTTATGGTCAAAATCTCAATGAAGATCCAATTTTATTAGAGAAAATCAGAAAAGAAACGGCTGCCGTCCTAAAACTGAATAATTAGAAAGTCAGCACAAAAATAAAAAGAGTTTGAATTAGATAGGAATCTGGTTCAAGCGCTTTTCTTGTTAAGATTCCTTTAATGCTGTTGTGGTTTTTAAAATAGTTTCGGATAAACTGGTCAGCCAGATTAATTGTTCGATTACCAATTGTGCTTCTTGCATTTTCAATTGAAAAGCCTTTTCATCAATAGGAATTCCTGCTTTCAATTCTCGGGCACGTATATTTTTCAATTCGGTAAAACGTAGCGCTAAATCCTCTTTGGGAAGGTTTTCTTTTAGCTTGAAATCATTTTCCTTCAAAAGTGCAATAGCCTCATCCAGATTTCTAATCACAGTATCCACCACCACATTGAATGCTTCAGATGCGGAGGTTGTTTTATGGGATTGAATGTAAGTTCCTAAAGACGCTAATGAGGAGAGAAGAGAGTGATTTAATACCGTTAGTTTATAGACTTTAGGCAGCTGTTTTTGTTTTGATTTAGGCTCTTGTGCCATTCTCTGAAAAGAAGCCATTAAATTCCCAATCTCGATGAAAGCATTTTTACGAGCCAAGCGGTACGATGTAGAAACGGTTCCTTTTTTATTATAAAAAATTGAAATTTCCTTCAGGTAATTTTGATTGGCATTGATGGATTTTTCTAAATGCATGGGCATGTTTAAAAATTCCCAAGAAGGCCATAAAAAATGATTGGCCAAAAAAGCAAGACCGGCACCTACAATGGTGTCCAGTATTCTAAATTGAACAAGATCCCCTATGTTAGGAGTCACAATTCCATAAATAAAAACAACATACATGGTTACAAATGTGGCACTGACTTTGTAATTTGTTTGGGTAAAAGAGAATCCTAAAAGCAAGCAAAGAATAGAAAGAATACTGATTATAATGTTGTCTTTGACAAAGAAAAGAATTCCAAAGGCAATTAATCCACCTAAAACAGTACCTAGAATTCTATGAAAAGAACGTTGTTTAGTCAAGCCGTAACCGGGTCGCATGATAACGATAATAGTCAATAAAATCCAGTATACATTATGAAAAGGCAGTATTTTTCCAATAATAAAACCAACTAATAGCGCTATTGTTAATCGTAAGGAATGCCTGAAAATAGTGGAGGAAAAACTCAGATTCTCTGTCAAAGTACGCCACGGATAATACTGCGGCGTTAAGAATTTTTCTAAATCGGTATCGATTCCTGTAAAATCCTGTAAATTAACAATTGAGGTAAAAGCACGTTCTACAATTTTTATTTTCTCGACTTGCTTTTCCGCATATTCCAGCATAGTGGTAAGCATAAAAACGCCTTCTGAGGCAGAATTTTTCCCTAAATCTTTTTCATAATCAGTGATTGCCAGCTGTAAGGCGTTCAAATCGTTTAGCAATGTGTGTTTTGGAATATAATTCGTTCGTTTTTTTACACTTTCAGATAATTGTTTTAAACTTGCGGCCAGATTGTAGGCTAAGTTTTGATACGTCAGCAAGACCCTTGGATGATTGTCGAATTTTCGGTGCAATTTATCATGGTCAAATGACGTAGACAATGCCACTTCAAGGATTTCTACCATTGCTATAAAAACAAGCAACATTTTTCGATTTTGATTAGAAGAACCTGCGCTGATATGGCTGTTAATCAATACTTCTCTTATGTTTTGATGAATTGTGTTCAACTCGACCTGAAGGTTTAACTGCTTTTCAATAATTGCTTTTTTATCTGCATCTATGGTCCATAAATCTCCTCTTAGCTTCAAATATTTAGCCGTAAGTTTGATGCATTCAGCAATTTGTAATTCGATGTAGCGATGTGGTCTGATGTAGTGAAAAGTAAGTGAAACAACGAGATAGAATAATCCTCCTGCTAGAATCAAACCGGAATGTTGTACCATAGCCCAACCGGTATTTATATCAGAAAATGTCAAGGAGAGTGAAATCAGGGCGGAGAAAGAAACCATTGTAGCTCGTTGTCCGTAAACGGATAACATGGATGTCAGGAAAACTAATAAGGCTAAAAAAGGATAAAAAATCCAAGAATACGGATAAATTATATTTACTAGCAAATTCACACTAGCAACAAGAATGGTGGCAACAAGAATCCCGTTGACTTTATGTTTCAGACTACTTGGAATGTCACTGGGATAAGTAAAAAAGGCTCCAAGAGCTATTGTAAAGCCTACTTCGAATTTGCCAAAAAAAGAAAACAGCATCACCGGAATCACAGTGGCGATAGTTACTTTTAGGGCATTAGTGAAATACGTCGTATCGGTAAATTTTTGGATTTTATGAATCATACAATTGTATTGCTTGCAAAGGTAAGGATTGTAGGAATTTTTCAAAGGAATACTATCGGTCTTTTAACCTAAATTTTAAATAGTGATGAATTATCATTAGAGCATTATTCATTGGCTATTTTTTTACTATTTTTGCAGACCGAATTAAAAGAGAACTTATTTCGATTTTAATAGCTAATATTTAATACAACACGAATGATTTTACCAATTATAGGATATGGTGATCCAGTTTTAAGAAAAACAGGGGAAGTTCTTTCACCAGAACATCCAAACTTGAAAGAAACGATTGCCAATATGTATGAAACGATGTATAATGCCTATGGTGTGGGTCTTGCTGCGCCACAAGTAGGATTAGCGCTTCGTTTATTTGTAGTCGACACGACTCCTTTTAGCGACGATGAGGAATTAGAAGATGCAGAACAAAAAGAATTAAAAGGATTCAAAAAAACCTTTATCAATGCAAAAATGATACAAGAAGAAGGTGAAGAATGGAGTTTTAATGAAGGCTGTCTGAGTATTCCGGATGTCAGAGAGGATGTTTATAGAAATCCAACCATAACAATTGAGTATTGCGAAGAGGATTTTGTAATGAAAACCGAAGTTTTTGACGGATTAATCGCCAGAGTAATCCAACATGAATACGATCATATTGAAGGAATTTTATTCACCGATAAAATTTCGTCATTAAAAAAACGATTGATTCAAAAGAAACTGAAAAACATTTTAGAGGGAAAAACATTCCAAGACTACCGAATGAAATTCTTTGCCAAAAAAGGAAGATAAAACAGCTTTTTAACTTCGCTTGGTATGATTTTTGGTTTCAAATAAAAATAAATAAGTCAAATTCTTAATAATAATTCCACAATAACATGAATTTAGAAAAAATATTAGCCATTTCTGGGAAACCAGGTTTATATGTATTGAAAGTGCAAACAAGAACCGGATTTGTAGCAGAATCATTAGCGGATGGAAAAAAAATCACCGTAAACTTGAAAAGCAATGTAAGCTTACTATCGGAAATTTCAATTTATACCTATGAAGGCGAAAAACCTTTAGCTGAAATCATGCAAAAAATTGCTGATAAAGAAAGCAAAGGTGCGGCAATATCCCATAAAGAAGACAACACTACATTGATGGCTTATTTCAAAGAAGTTTTACCTGATTATGATGAAGAAAGAGTATATCCTTCTGATATCAAAAAAGTGCTGAACTGGTATAATATGCTTCAAGCAAAAGGACTTGTTACTGATGAAGCTCCTGCTGCTGCAGTGACAGAAGAGGTTGCAGCCGAAGAAACTCCAGTAGCGGAAGTTAACGCTCCTGCTAAAAAAGCAAAAGCTAAAAAAGAATAATCATATTTTAAAATACTATTTAATCCTGTTCAGTTGTTTTTCTGAACAGGATTTTTTTATTTTTACCAAAAACTATCCCTAATGAATTCAAGACAAAACCAACTGCAAGCTTTCGAACGAGTATTAGATATTATGGATGATTTGCGTGAAAGATGTCCTTGGGACAAAAAACAAACTATGCAAACCTTGCGCCATCTTACCATTGAAGAAACCTATGAATTAGGCGATGCTATTTTAGACAATGATTTGAACGAAGTCAAAAAAGAATTGGGTGATTTGTTGTTGCATATTGTTTTTTATGCCAAAATAGGAAGCGAGACGAACGATTTTGACATTGCTGATGTGTGTAATGAAATTTGTGAAAAGCTAATTCACCGTCATCCCCATATTTACAGTGATGTGGTGGTAAAAGACGAGGAAGAAGTGAAACAAAACTGGGAAAAACTAAAACTCAAAGAAGGCAGAAAGTCCGTTCTGGAAGGTGTTCCAAGAAGTTTACCCGCATTAGTAAAAGCAAGCCGAATCCAGGAGAAAGTAAAAGGAGTGGGTTTTGATTGGGAAGAATCGCATCAGGTTTGGGATAAGGTTCAAGAAGAATTAGACGAATTACACGTTGAGGTTGAAGCAGGAGATCAGGATAAAATTGAAGCCGAATTTGGGGATGTTTTATTTTCAATGATCAATTATGCCCGATTTTTAAATGTAAATCCAGAAGATGCTTTGGAACGAACCAATAAAAAATTTATCAAGCGCTTTCAATATTTGGAAAGTAAAGCAGGAGAATTGGGAAAACCTTTAATGGATATGACACTTGCTGAAATGGATGTTTTTTGGGAAGAAGCGAAGCGTCTTCCTAACAAATAGGAATTGGAAATCTATGATTTCCAAACACCTCAATTTTGGGAAGAAGCGAAGAAACTATAGTGTTTATTATTAAATAATTAAATTAGGATCACTTATAAAATTATCCAATGCCAGAAAATAAAACCGAGTTAAAACGTTCTTTAGGATTAATCGATGCCACGAGTTTAGTTGCCGGTTCCATGATAGGATCCGGAATTTTCATTGTAACATCAGCCATGGCAAGAGATATTGGTTCTGCTGCCTGGTTATTAGTTATTTGGTTGGTAACGGGATTAATCACGGTTGCCGCGGCATTGAGTTATGGAGAATTGGCAGGAATGATGCCTAATGCGGGCGGACAATTTGTGTATATTCAACGCGCTTATGGGCGATTGGTTTCTTTCCTGTATGGTTGGACTGTTTTTACAGTAATTCAAACGGGAGTTATTGCGGCTATAGCGGTTACTTTTGCGAATTATGCCGCTATATTCTTTCCTGTTTTAGATCAAACTCTTTTTACAGTCGGTACTGATTTTATTTTTTCGTATCAAAAAGTATTGGCTATTTTTAGTATAATCCTGTTAACCTACATAAATACCAAAGGAGTAGAAAGCGGAAAAACAGTTCAGTTGCTCTTTACTTCGGCAAAATTAATAGCGCTTTTTGCCTTAATAATTTTAGGATTATACGTGGGTCTGCAAACGGATGTTTTGTCCAATAATTTCGCAACTATGTGGGAAGCCAGCAAAACGGTAGTCAATCCTGACGGAACAATTACAGTAACAAAATTAGCAGGAATGGCTATTTTGGGAGCAGCAGGAGCTACCATTATTAATTCCTTGTTTTCTAGTGATGCTTGGAATAATGTCACTTTCATTGCAGGGGAAATTAAAGAACCTAAAAAGAATATCCCCCGTAGTTTGTTTCTTGGAACTTTAATTGTTACTGTTATTTATGTTTTAGCAAATCTGGCGTACTTGGCTTTATTGCCAATGCAGGGAACTCCAAACGCTGCTGATATTGCCAGTAACGGAATCATGTTTGCCAGCAATGATCGAGTAGGAGCGGCCGCAGCAAGTATAATTATGGGTAATATAGGTGTATTTGTGATGGCTGGGTTGATCATGGTTTCTACTTTTGGATGCAACAGCGGATTGATTCTTTCGGGAGGACGATTATTTTTTGCTATGGCAAAGGATGGACTTTTTTTTAAACAGGCTACAGAACTGAATAAAAATCAGGTTCCGGCCCAAGCATTGTGGGTGCAGTGCATTTGGGCTTGTATGCTTTGTGTTTCAGGAAAATTCGGGGACTTATTAACCTATGCTACTTTTGCGTCATTGTTGTTTTATATCCTGACTATTCTGGGAGTTTTCATTCTTAGAAAAAAAGAACCCAATGCCGATAGGCCTTATAAAGCGTTTGGATATCCGGTTGTACCCGCACTTTATATTGTGGTGACATCAGCCATTTGTCTGACTTTACTGATTTATGATACCTTCAATACGGGATTGGGATTGTGCATTGTGGCGTTAGGAATTCCGGTGTATTATTTTGTAATGAACAAGAAAGAGTAAAGCAAATGGAATTAATTAGCTAATTTTTTGAGTGAATTGATGTCTTTTTAAAACGATTTTTTTACCGGTTAATTCAATCAATCCTAGTTTTTTTAAATCCGAAAGTAAACGGATACAGCTTTCAATGGCTGTTCCAATCATGCTGGCTAGTTCATTTCTCTAAAGTTGTACTTTTAAGGAGTTATCTTCGTTTTTCCCAAAGGTGTCATGCAAATAGAGAAGCGTCCCGGCTAATCTTCTCTTGACTGTTTTTTTGGCTAAATGCACCATGTGATCGTCGGCTTCTTTTAGATCACCGCAAATGCTTTTCATCACATTCATCGAAAACTGATTGTTCTTGCCAAAGCATCCCATCACTTCTGATTTTGGAATACAAATACCATCTTTTAGATAGTAAATACCATTTACATTATCTCCCTCTTCAAATGTAACCGCTTCTTTTTTAATACTATGGGAGGTTTTACAATAAGAAAGTTTTAGTAATTCGTCTTTTGTTAAGGTTTTTAAAGAGCTAAATTCTCTGACGATACATTGTTCGCATTTGCTCATATTCTTTGGTGTTAAAAGGCAAATGGATATACAAACTGATACCTTCAGAACGATTGCTCTCTGTGAAAGATTTCTTCAAAATTTCTTCAAAATTTCTTCTGAAAAATCCATTTCATCCTAATTAGGATAACTGGTGTATTTTGGTTCCGAAACATTGTATTTTTGTATTAAGGAATTTTTCATGGCAAAATCATTTATAGTTAGTCAAAAGTAAAGCGACTGCTCACATATTAAAATGACAATTATCATATTGAAAAAAAACTTTTACAAAAAAAAGAGGCTTCAAAAGCCTCTTCACAAAGAAATTTGTTCTTTAAATAGTAATAGAACGATCATGTAAAGCAAATACAGGATGTACCTGTGGTTGAATAAAAGCTGAAGAATGAATGCTGTCAGCAGAAAAGAATGAATGTGACTTTTCTGTTTGAATTGAATCCAATGAAATAGCATTTGCATTAAAAGCAAATAACAGAGCTATTGAAAAGCCAATAAAAACAACAGTTTTCTGAATCCATTTCATTTTGTAAACATAAAAAAGGAGACTGACTTTATGAAATTTTTTTTAATAAATGATCGTTAAATGTTAAAATCAGCTAAGTCGTGTCTCCCCATAAAAAAACCTCGAGCAGTTTATTCTCGAGGTTTTGATCACCAGTATGTGCTGAAATTTATTCGGTTTTTAAGTTTCGTAATTGTTTGAGTTTTTCTTTCCAAACATCAAGACTCTCTTTATGAATAGCAATGTTTTTACGAACTTCTAATACGATGGAATTTTCTTTTTTTGCATTTCTGGTATTGGCAAAAAACTGAATGTTATTTTCCAATTGAAAAATTTCATTTTGAACTTCATCAATTTTACGCATTACAAAAATCTTTTCATTATCTAATTTGCGCGTATCATGGCTTTCTGACAAATGATCCATTCTGTTTGAGAAACGCAACATATCAGTATCTTTTTTACTCAAACTTAATTTTTCAAAAAGGGCATCCAGTATTTTGTTGAATTTTCCCTCAATATGTCTTCTTGTGAACGGTACTTTACCAAAGTTTTTCCAGGTTTCAATATGCAATTTTATGGAGTCTAAATCTGTTTTATGGTCTCCGATCAATTGGAACTCTCTTAAGGTTTCCAGGTAGGTTTTTTTAGCATCAAAAGCGGCTACTTCTTCCCCATTTTCCTCATTTTTTTGCTCTTTTAATTTGTCAAAATAATGATTGCAGGCATCCTTAAACTCTTTCCATATTTTATCCGAATATTTTCTTGGTACATGCCCTATTTGTTTCCATTCATCCTGAATTTGTTTCATGATAGGAGTTGTAGCATCAAAATCAGTGCTTTCCTGCAATTCTTTGGCTTTAGCTACAAGAGCTGTTTTCTTGCTTAAATTGTCGTTTTGGTCTTTCTTAATGTCTTTATAAAATGAATTTTTGAAAGAATTGAAATTTCTTACAGCAGTTTTAAAACTGGCCCAAGTATCCTCATTTACCTCCGATGGCACTTTTCCGGCAGAGAAGAAAGCAGTTCTCAAGGCTTCTACCTTTTCTATTTGAGCCAGCCATTGAGAATGTGCATTCACTTTCTCGGTCGCCAAAACTTCAATTTGAGCAATAATTTCTTTTTTCTTTTCTAAATTCTCTTGTTCAGTTCCTCTTTGATTTTCGAATAAAACTTCCCGTTTATCATGCATTTGCTTGGTCAAATCACTGAATTTATTCCAAATATCATCTCGATGTTCTCTAGATACCGGTCCAATATCCTCCTTCCAGATTCGATGTAAATCCTGTAGTTCTCTGAAGGCTTTGTTAATATCAGCTTCAGTAACCAATTCTTCAACACGCGCTACAATTTTTTGTTTTTGTTCTAAGTTGTGTTTGAAATCCAAATCTCTCGCTTCCCGGTCTAAATGCAGATAATCATAGAAATTTTCCACATGAAAATGGAAGTTATTCCACACGTGGTTGTATTTGTCCTTAGGAATTGGCCCGGCAGTTTTCCATCGTTCTCTTAAATCATTAAAATGTTTTAAGGTGTCTTTGATGTTTTCCTGAGGGTTAATCAACTCTTTTAATTCCTCAACAATTGCCAAACGATTTTCTAAATTTGTTTTTAGATTCGTTTGCAAGCTCTTGAAATGGGTATTTTTAGTATCTCTAAAAAGAGAGTAATAAGTATCAAATTGAGATTTCAACGAAGAATGATATTGAAATTCTTCGTTAGGGTCTTGATTTTCTGTTAGAAATTCTTCTTTTTTCTCTTCGAGGAGGTGGTTGTATTTAGCTAAAAATGCTTTTTTAATTTCTTCAATATGCTGCTTAAAAGTCAAAATTTTGTCGCTGGAAACTAAATTTTTCAGTTCGTTGACCAATACTTCAAGTGATAAGGTATCATAATCCTGCATCGGAATATCGTAACTTTCTTTGAGTGTTTCGTCTTCACTTTCAGCTGCATTTGTTTGTGTAATGGCATGAAGCGCAGTTGTATTTGCTGTTTCTGGCGCTATTACATTCTCTTCGGCGGGAACAGCAGCTTCGGGTTCATTTGTTGGATCAGTGGCGTGAGTTGCTAAAACGTTTGATTCTAATGAATTAGATTCAATAGTATTTTTGTCTAATTTTCCGTCTGCTTCAGGCAGGTTATCATTCTTTTCTTCTAACATTTTTTCAATGTGTAAGGTTTCTAAATAGATTCAACTCGAAAGATACTAAAGCAGTATGAAAATACAAAACAAAAACTTAATTTATAGTCATTTTAGGTTAAATGGCTTTTTTTTTGGAGCTATTTCCTGCTGTCCGCTGTATTCCCAATTAATAAAAACTACGGCTGAAAAGCCTTGTTTTTCTAAATCGGGAGATGCCGCTTCCATCAGGGCTAGGGATTTGGGTTAAAATTATGAATTGTTTTCAAAAAAAAAGTCCCACCGAAGCAGGACTAAAGATTTTCATCTACGGCATATAGCCTTATTGTGATAAGATTAAAGATTAGAAATTTTAATCAGTTGTAAATATACATATAAAATAATTAGGTTGCAATGAGGGAAACCGTAAAGCGGTTAATTATTTTCTCCGTAGCTTTAAAAATTCTTACAAAATACAGATTGTTATGGCAAAAATATTAGGATTGGATTTAGGGACAAATAGCATTGGGTGGGCAATTGTGGATAAAGATGGAACAGATTTTTCACTTGTAGATAAGGGAGTCAGGATATTTTCCGAAGGGGTTAAATCTGAAAAAGGAATTGAAAGTTCTCGTGCGGCAGAACGTACAGGTTTTAGAAGTGCTAGAAAAATAAAGTTTCGCAGAAAATTGAGAAAGTATGAAACTCTAAAAGTTCTATCTGAAAATAATATGTGTCCATTATCTGTAGAAGAAGTTATAGAATGGAGAAAATCTGGTTTTAAAAAATATCCACTTAATCCGGAATTCATTGCTTGGTTACGTACCGATGATGACAAAAACTTAAATCCTTATTATTTTAGAGATAAATCAAGTAAACAAAAGACTTCATTGTTATCGTTAGGAAGGGCTTTCTATCATATTGCACAACGAAGAGGTTTTTTGAGCAATAGATTAGATCCTTCTGCGGAAGGTGTTATCGAGCAACATAAACCCGATCTAGAAGATATTCTTGAAAACGTAGCAACTATTACGGAACTTCAAATGGAATTAACGGACTATTTTCAAAATCGTGATTTAATTGAACGCAAAGCAACGGATTTAGACGATGGAGAAAAGAAACTGAAAACCTTATATAATTCATTCTTTAAAACGATTAAAGATAATCCAAAAGACTTTGAGAGAACTAAAACCATACTTCTTGAACGGTTGAATAAAAAAGAAGACTTAGGCGCTGTCAAACAAAAGATTGGAGAGATTTCTCAAGCAATGAAATTAGGCAATTATGCAACTTTAGGACAATATTTTTTCAGTTTATACAATATAGGTAAAATTAGAAATCAATATACGGCACGGGAAGAACACTATCTTTCTGAATTTGAAGTCATTTGTTTGGTTCAAGGAATAGACGGAATAATAGCAACTGAAAAATTGCCTGAAAAAAGATATTTTGGACTAGCTAAAGAATTGTATAAAGCTATCTTTTTTCAAAGACCTTTAAAATCTCAAAAAGGCTTAATAGGCAAATGTACTTTTGAAAAAAGTAAGTCAAGATGTGCCATTTCACATCCCAATTTTGAGGAATACAGAATGTTGTGTTTTATTAATACCATAAAGATAAAAACTCCCGATGATGAAACTCTAAGATTTCTTACTAACGAAGAAAGATTGAAAATCACTCCCAAGTTTTTGCGAAAAAAGGACAATTTTAATTTTGAGGATTTAGCCAAAGAATTGGTTCCAAGTGGCGGTAAATATGCTTTTTATAAATCATCTGCTGCTCCAAATGTTAATTACCTGTTTAATTATAATATGAATTCTTCTGTGAGTGGATGTGTAGTATCTACTTCATTAAAAAATGCTTTGGGTGAAGATTGGAAGACTAAAATCTATAGCTATGAAACTCTTAATAAAAGCGGTGAAATAGTAACACGAAATGTAGATTATAATGATTTATGGCATTTGATTTCCGTATCTACTTCTGATTTGTACTTACAGGAATTTGCAAAATATAAATTGAAATTGGATGATAAAAAAGCTATTTTATTCAGTAAAATAAAGCTAAAGAAAGACTTTGCCAGTTTGAGTGTAACAGCAATTAATAAAATAAATCTTTTTTTGAGAGAAGGATTGTTGTATTCTCACGCTGTTTTTATGGCCAATATTAAAAATATTGTAGATGTCGACATTTGGAAAAATCTTGAGGATAGAAAACACATCCAAACTAAAATTGCCGAATTAATAGCTACAAACACTTTTGATAATAATTTATTGGAAATTGTAAACGGGCTCATTAAAGAATGTAAAGTTGGAGGTTTTTATTATTCAAAAGAAGCCGAAGGAACCTATAAATCAGATTTAGAAAAAAAGGTAAGTTATTTTGTGAAATCAAATAAAATTGATGACCAGAATGAGGTTATTGTAAAAAAGTTATTTCCTATTTACATTGAGCAATTAAAAAAATACGAATTTTTAACAATAAAACGATTAGACGAAAAAGTATTTGATTTTTTAGATGGTCAAAATGATGACGGACAGGTTTTTTGTAACGCCAAGAATAAACTTAATAAACTATATCATCCATCGGATATTGATGTTTTTAGAAAGCAAATTTTAAAAGATGGAAATGGAAACGAAAAATTAGTTTTAGGAAGTCCGTTAATTTCTTCAATAAAAAATCCGATGGCGATGCGAGCCTTGCACCAATTACGGAAAGTGTTGAATGCTTTAATTATTGAAGGTCTAATTGATGAAAAAACTAGAATTCATATTGAAATGGCCAGAGAATTAAACGATGCCAATAAACGAAAAGGAATTCAGGATTATCAAAGAGATATAGAAAACAGCAGAAAAGCATACATTGAGGAGATTAAAAAAGACTATAAAGCGGAAACTGGAATAGACATTGAACCAACAGAAGACGATATTTTACGCTATCAGTTATGGATTGAGCAAGACAGAAAAACAATTTATGAAGAACAATATACTAATATTAGTATATGCCAAATTATAGGTAGTGACCCTGATTATGATATAGAACATACTATTCCAAGAAGCAGGTCACAGGACAATTCACAAATGAATAAAACGCTGTGCAGCAAGCGATATAATCGGGAGATTAAAAAAAATAAAATGCCTATTGAGTTGAGTAATCATAGCGATATTTTAGATCGAGTTGCGCCTTGGCAAAAAAAATATTTGGCATTGGAATATGATATAATTGGGATTTCAAGAGCAATTAAAGCGGCAACCACAAAGGAACAAAAAGACCGAAAAATCAGATTGCGCCATAAATTGAATTTACAGAAGGAATATTTCAAAGGAAAATACGAACGGTTTACTTATAAAGAACCGAAAGTAGGTTTCAAAAACAGCCAAATTCCAGATACGGGAATTATAACCAAATATGCCAGTGCGTATTTAAAATCATATTTTGGTAGAGTAGAAGCCGTAAAAGGCGGAATGGTTGCTGAATTTAGAAAAGCCTGGGGAATTCAGGAAAGTTATATTAAAGACGGCAAGAAATATTATAAAATTAAAGACCGCAGCAAGCACACACACCATTGTATTGATGCGATTACAATTGCCTGTATGACCAAAGACAAATATGATGTAATGGCGCATGCTTGGGATTTAGAAGATGACTTGGAAAAAAATCAATACAAATTGATGAAATCCGTTTTAGAACAATCAAAACCTTGGAAAACCTTTACAGAAGATTTAAAAAAGATTGAGGACGAAATTTTGGTTTCCCATCATACACCAGATAATGTAAAGAAACAATCTAAAAAAATTATCAGAATACGAGGGAAAAAACAATTTGTTGCCGAAATGGAAATTGATACAAACGGAAAAAATGTTCCGAGAACGGACATCAATAACAAAATAATTTTTAAGAAAGATAGCAACGGAGAGAAAATGGCGAGGTTTCACCAAGGTGACACTATTCGAGGTTCTTTGCATCAAGACAGTATTTATGGGGCAATTAAAAACCCATTGCATCAAGAAGAAATACGCTATGTAATCCGGAAAGATTTAGAAAGTATTAAAGCTTCTGATGTGGAAAATATTGTGGATGAGGTTGTAAAAGAAAAGGTAAAACAAGCAATTGCCGCTAAGGTTTTACTGCTATCTTCAAATCCACAACAAAAAAACAAACTTGCTGAAAATCAAAAGGTTTGGATGAACGAGGAAAAAGGAGTAGCCATTAATAAAGTTCGTTTGTATGCCAACTCTGTCAAAAATCCTTTGGAAATAAAAGATCATGCCGTGCTGTCGCAATCACGCCATAAGCACAAACAAAAGGTTTATGCTCAAAATGACGAGAATTTTTGCATGGCAATTTATGAAATAGATGGAAAGAGAGATTTTGAATTAATTAATAATTTTAATTTAGCCAAGTTACAAAAACAAGGAGAAGGATATTATCCTTTGTTTAAAGAAAAAAATGTTAATGGTAAAACAGTACAAATACCTATCGCCAAAAGAAACAAACGTGATTTGGTTTTAAAGAGAGGGCAACAGGTGATTTTTTATGATAAAGAAGTTGAAAATCCTAATGATGTATATGACTTAGTTGATTTAAAAGGAAGAATTTATATCATAGAAGGATTGTCTATTCAAAGGATTAATTCATCAGGTAAGCAGTACGATTTTGGGGTAATTATGTTTCGATATTTTAAAGAGGCAAGAAAATTAGAGGATTTAAAGAATGATAAATACAAACCAGATGGTGTTTTTAAATTGGAAGAAACAAAGCCAACCAGAAAAATGAATCACAATCAGTTTAATGCTTTTGTTGAAGGAATTGATTTTAAAGTAATGTCATCTGGTAAAATTGAAAAGATATAGTTTTATTTAAAAGTTCGGTGTGAATTTATACCACTAAATGTTTTTATTATGTCAAGACAAAGTATCACATTAGCCAATCAAAACGATGAATGGTTAAAACAACAAGTTGCCAACGAAGAATTTACCAGCAAAAGTGAAGCGGTAAATTATTTAATCAAGCAAGCTCGTGATCGAGATGAGTATGTTGAATTTGTTCGAATGAAGTTAGATAGAGCTGAAAAAAGCGGATTTAGCACCAAAACAAAAGAGGAATTATTAGCAGAAATTAAGAAAAAACTAAATGTTTAGTTATAAACTTAATATACAAGCAGGGAAGATTTGACTCGAATTTTTGAATATGGAATTGGTCGTTTCGGATTTCTTCAAGTTAATAAATATTATGAAATGTTTTTTGATTGCTTTTCAAAAATCGGATCAAATCCATATCTATTTCCTGAAGCTATTCGTTTTCGTCAAGGTTATAGATATTGTATTTGTGGAGTGGATACTATTTTTATAAAATTAATGCCAATGAAATAGAAATAATGGCAATTATAGGAAGACAAGATTTTTAAAGGTTCTTTGACATACAGTTTTTCATTGTCTTAAACAGCCAAACCACAACTGAAAGGTATGGCATCCGCCCAGCAGGGATGCAGTAGCTTTCAGTTGTGGTTTGATTAAAGATTAGAAAACACGATATTTGTGCATTTAGCAGGGCCCGAAACCATCACGTTGTGGTTTGATTAAAGATTAGAAAACACGATATTATAGTGGATAGTAATACTGGCTGTCCATATGTTGTGGTTTGATTAAAGATTAGAAAACACGATATTCAGAGATACTTAATTTAATCTAAAATTTAAGTTGTGGTTTGATTAAAGATTAGAAAACACGATATTTATACCGCCTTATAATGAAATTACGATTACGTTGTGGTTTGATTAAAGATTAGAAAACACGATATTGTATTGACCACAATAAAAGCATTGGAATAGTTGTGGTTTGATTAAAGATTAGAAAACACGATATTGTTTTCTAATGATTGTAAGAAAAGAGATAAGTTGTGGTTTGATTAAAGATTAGAAAACACGATATTATAAGCAATTAGCAAAAGATACTGGATTAGGTTGTGGTTTGATTAAAGATTAGAAAACACGATATTCGGGCACGCTTCATTGTCAGTGTAGTTAACGTTGTGGTTTGATTAAAGATTAGAAAACACGATATTGTAAACACGCTGGCTGTACACCAATGCCCGTTGTGGTTTGATTAAAGATTAGAAAACACGATATTGAACGTGTAGCGTTTGAGCGAGACAATAAGGTTGTGGTTTGATTAAAGATTAGAAAACACGATATTTGTTATATTTGATCCTGCCGGAAAAGTATAGTTGTGGTTTGATTAAAGATTAGAAAACACGATATTGCTTGTCCGTACGAAATGGAACTGATAAGTGTTGTGGTTTGATTAAAGATTAGAAAACACGATATTTAGTTTAGGAATTACCGTAACGGGTTTTGAGTTGTGGTTTGATTAAAGATTAGAAAACACGATATTAGGACAACCATTGGGTATTTTAAACAATACGTTGTGGTTTGATTAAAGATTAGAAAACACGATATTGAATTAGAATATCAATATAAAAATGTATTGGTTGTGGTTTGATTAAAGATTAGAAAACACGATATTATTACATATATGTAATATATCCTATTTTAAGTTGTGGTTTGATTAAAGATTAGAAAACACGATATTTCTTTTGATAATGCAAAATTTGAAGAAGAAGGTTGTGGTTTGATTAAAGATTAGAAAACACGATATTTACTTTGTAAAAAGCGCAAACCTCACTCTGAGTTGTGGTTTGATTAAAGATTAGAAAACACGATATTTATATAAATTTGATTCTTCCAGCGGACCTTCGTTGTGGTTTGATTAAAGATTAGAAAACACGATATTGCATTCTTTTTCATGTTGAATAGAATCTAGTTGTGGTTTGATTAAAGATTAGAAAACACGATATTTTGAGAAATCCGAAGACGTCACGCCTCAGGTTGTGGTTTGATTAAAGATTAGAAAACACGATATTATTTATCAATCCAAATACCTGTTATAATAGTTGTGGTTTGATTAAAGATTAGAAAACACGATATTAGTGCAAACGATGCTATTAATGAAAAGGCAGTTGTGGTTTGATTAAAGATTAGAAAACACGATATTATATTGCTCTCGCCTTGTGTTGCATTAGCGGTTGTGGTTTGATTAAAGATTAGAAAACACGATATTAGATTCAGATTAAAAACCGTATCACTGATAGTTGTGGTTTGATTAAAGATTAGAAAACACGATATTCAAAGAGTTGTTGAAGAAGCCAACGAATTAGTTGTGGTTTGATTAAAGATTAGAAAACACGATATTTCGCAACCGCAACCGATTCACTTTATTTAGGGTTGTGGTTTGATTAAAGATTAGAAAACACGATATTCATAAATTATATGTCGATAATGAACCACTTGTTGTGGTTTGATTAAAGATTAGAAAACACGATATTTTTACAGTTGATAAGGCTCGTAAAGTAATGGTTGTGGTTTGATTAAAGATTAGAAAACACGATATTTGAACTAACAGAACTATACATGAAAGAGGTGTTGTGGTTTGATTAAAGATTAGAAAACACGATATTTGTTCACCACCGCCGTTAACGGAATTCGGGTTGTGGTTTGATTAAAGATTAGAAAACACGATATTGGAAATCAATCCGGAAACTTTTGGACTAGAGTTGTGGTTTGATTAAAGATTAGAAAACACGATATTAAATTAAAAAAAGAACAAAGAGAATTAAGTGTTGTGGTTTGATTAAAGATTAGAAAACACGATATTTTTTCGTGTAAATCCCATTCTACTTGCGCTGTTGTGGTTTGATTAAAGATTAGAAAACACGATATTGTTGAGAAATCCGAAGACGTAACGCCTCAGGTTGTGGTTTGATTAAAGATTAGAAAACACGATATTTTGAAGTTTTTTGCGAAGGTGTAGATTTAAAGTTGTGGTTTGATTAAAGATTAGAAAACACGATATTTTATGATATTAGGAATAACGCTAAAGCACGTTGTGGTTTGATTAAAGATTAGAAAACACGATATTCTAATCTTTTTCTACTTACCAACTGGCCGTGTTGTGGTTTGATTAAAGATTAGAAAACACGATATTTCTTTGTTTGTTTTTTATATTAGCGGCATTGTTGTGGTTTGATTAAAGATTAGAAAACACGATATTATTTAGAATCTTTGTGTGCAAAGGAATACTGTTGTGGTTTGATTAAAGATTAGAAAACACGATATTAAAGGCATTGCATCAAATATTGATACGACGGTTGTGGTTTGATTAAAGATTAGAAAACACGATATTAGTGTTTGTTTTGACTTTTAACATCTCGGCGTTGTGGTTTGATTAAAGATTAGAAAACACGATATTGAACGCTAAACAAGTCCGAGCCCCGCTAGGGTTGTGGTTTGATTAAAGATTAGAAAACACGATATTCTTAACCAATGCGGTTGTTAATTACGAATGGTTGTGGTTTGATTAAAGATTAGAAAACACGATATTTGTAAAGATGCTAATGATTATTTAATTAAGGTTGTGGTTTGATTAAAGATTAGAAAACACGATATTTTGTAATATTGAATTTAAAAGACCTAGTAGTTGTGGTTTGATTAAAGATTAGAAAACACGATATTTTAGGTATTGAAGTAGTGAACCAACGTGATGTTGTGGTTTGATTAAAGATTAGAAAACACGATATTTTTACAGTTGATAAGGCTCGTAAAGTAATGGTTGTGGTTTGATTAAAGATTAGAAAACACGATATTGCAAAAAAAACATTATAACTAATCCTTATAGTTGTGGTTTGATTAAAGATTAGAAAACACGATATTTGAAATGTTGTTGATTGAAAATCTAAATATGTTGTGGTTTGATTAAAGATTAGAAAACACGATATTTTCGTATCTGTGATAAATTCTTTCCATGTAGTTGTGGTTTGATTAAAGATTAGAAAACACGATATTTTTAAATCAGAGCCTGTTGACTGTGTATTGTTGTGGTTTGATTAAAGATTAGAAAACACGATATTTCTACAAACACATTCACTTAAGAAAAGTAAGTTGTGGTTTGATTAAAGATTAGAAAACACGATATTTTATCAATATTGCACAGAGGACGAAGAGGGGTTGTGGTTTGATTAAAGATTAGAAAACACGATATTGGATTGATAAATATAAACAATTTCAAAAAGGTTGTGGTTTGATTAAAGATTAGAAAACACGATATTTGCAGAAAAAAGAAGTAAAGACATTGATCGGTTGTGGTTTGATTAAAGATTAGAAAACACGATATTAGATACCTGCTCAGAGTTTATGAAGCGGTAGTTGTGGTTTGATTAAAGATTAGAAAACACGATATTACTAAGCCAATTTGATTTAGCAGACCATAAGTTGTGGTTTGATTAAAGATTAGAAAACACGATATTAGAACAAAACGTTTACGAAGCGTCTTTAGAGTTGTGGTTTGATTAAAGATTAGAAAACACGATATTATCGGCTGCCCTATCAGCTTCGGAAGTAACGTTGTGGTTTGATTAAAGATTAGAAAACACGATATTCTTCCTGTTTTCATCATCGTGGCCGTGAGCGTTGTGGTTTGATTAAAGATTAGAAAACACGATATTAGTTGGCTTGTTACCTTCTAATTATCAAAGGAATATGGGTGAATGTCGTATAAAAAAATGCCTCTTTTTTGGATTGATATCCCAATATTGAGGCATTTTTTTATTTCTATCAATAAAAATTCGATAAATGGTAGTAGAATCATAGTAAGAGGCAAGATTCAATGATTAATTTTTAGTGCAATCTGCAGGGACAGGTCGCGACCTGTCCGTACGTTAGAGATTAGTCGCAAAATAATTTATATTTTTTACGATTTGTGCGCAAGATAGGAAATGTTGTTTAGGGAATGTGAATAGGGCAGGAATAGGGCAGGGACAGGTCGCGACCTGTCCGTACGTTAGAGATTAGTCGCGAAATAATTTATATTTTTTTACGATTTGTGTGTAGGATAGGAAATGTTGTTTAGGGCAGGAATAGGGCAGGGACAGGTCGCGACCTGTCCGTACGTTAGAGATTATTCGCAAAATAATTTATATTTCGTTACGATTTGTGTGCAAGATAGAAAATGTTGTTTTGGGAATGTTAATACGGCAGGAACAGGTCGCGACCTGTCCGTACACGAGCCAATGAATCCGTATATGGAATGAATATGGTTCTATTGCACAAAAACAATGGAATTGGTTGGATAATCAGTATGCGTATGTTATTTTACATTCTTTTATAGTAATGCCGAATCATGTCCACGCAATTTTGGAAATTGATAGTAATTTGATATCTGATTGTGAAATAAAAATAAAATCAGTATCGGAACTAATTGGTGCTTATAAAACGACCTCATCAAAACAAATTCATTTAGCCGGTTTGTCTGATTTTGCCTGGCAGCGTTCTTTTCATGATCATATAATTAGAAACGATGGGTCTTATGAAAGAATTTATAATTATATCGAAACAAATCCTGAGAGGTGGAATACAGATGCGCTTTTTGAAAAATAAAATTATTGTTTAAAACAATTCCAACTGTGTTGGGGCATTACTATTTTCCTGTTTGGCTTTTCCTAAATAGTTGATAATCATTCCAAATTGTTTGTCGGTAATACGTAAAACACTAACTTTTCCTAACGAAGGAACGAGTCGGTTAATGCGTTTTTCATGAACATCAGCACTTTCTCCACTCGCACAATGCCTAATATAAACTGAAAATTGCATCATGCTAAAGCCATCTTTTAAGAGATTTCCTCGAAACTGAGAGGCATTCCTTTTGTCTTTTTTAGTTTCTGTAGGCAAATCGAAAAACACGAACAGCCACATTATTCGGTATCCGTTAAGTTCCATAATTTAGGATATTTAATTTTTTTTCGGTGACCTGTAAAACAGTGCTGGAGCGAACTAGCCGTTTTTTGCAATCCTACCATTAAAGGGCTTTTTTCTTCTTTGAAATAAACAGTTTGTGTCAGCATTTGTAATAGTTCCGCTTTTATTGCGGTGTTTAGTTCTTGTTCTTGATACCGGTTCATAATATCAAAAACTTTTTCGTCAACAATGGGACGAAAAGGTTCCATAATATCATCAGCAAGTGCAAAAGCATTGTATTTACTTTTATGATGAATACCAAGTGTATTCAATAATCCGCTTCCGGAAAGTGCTCTAGCTGTAGCGGCTCTTAAAATAGCATACCCGTAGTTTAAAAAATTGTTGGGATAATCACCATAACGTTCTCTTTTTATGCCATTTTTTTCATGATTAGGTAACGGAAAATTTTTCCAATATTGTTGTGCAGCAACTCCTTCCATATTTGTGGTGTCACCGCTTAATACTTTGCTAGCCAGAAACTCAAACGTATTTTTATTTTCAGTTATTTTTGCTAACAATTCCCCTTGATTTTTAATTTTTTCAATAATAGTTTGTTGCCATAGTTGTTTTTTCAGAGGAATTGAAGCTTCGATTTGATTTTTGAATATTTCCTGCTGAATGTGATGGCTGTTGAGGTTGAGTAACATTCCATTGGGTAAGTGGTTGCTACCACAAATAATAATAGCAGTATTATTTTCTACAATTAAGTTCATAGCAGGAATACTCAGATAAATTTCAGCATGATCGAGTACCAGAAAACCAATGTCTTCTATTGGAATGGTACTTTCTCTTATTTCTGATTTTAGTATTAGCTGTTGGTTTTTTGTCGTGATTGAGGATTTATTTTCGATAAGAATTGTTCTTTTGATCATAATTTAAGCCGTTAAATTAATTGCAAATATTTGATTATCAATCAAATTAACATATTTAATAATCAGTTATTTTACGGGAAACCTCAATCTGCCTTTTAAATTGCTGATATAAAAAAATCGTCTCGTTTTAAAACAGTAAAATGGCTGTTTTAAAACGAGACGACCGATAGAAATTTTAATTAATTAATTAATTTAAGCGAGAGCTAATACAATAATCTTGATTACGCTCGATTTGACAAGAAATAAACTTCTTAGTTATTTATTCCAGATTTTCCACGCTTTCTCTGCTTGAAAAATAAGCATATCCAAACCATTTTTGATTTGTGCTCCTTGCTGTTTGGCTTTTTTTAGGAATTGTGTTTCTGCAGGATTGTAAATCAAGTCAAATGCAATGTGCTTTTCTGTGAAAAATTCATACGGGATCAATGGAAACGCATCCACATTTGGACTTGTTCCTACTGGAGTCGAGTTGATGATGATTTGGTAATTGTCGAATGTTGTTGCGTTGATTCGGTTATACTCAATCGCATTTTCTTTAGCTTCTCTCGACACAAAAGTATAAGGAATGTCCAGTTCATCCAAAGCAAAAGCGACTCCTTTAGATGCTCCTCCTGTGCCTAAAATCAAGGCTTTTTTGTGGTGCGGTTGCAACAGGGGTTCTAATGATTTTTTGAAACCATAATAATCGGTATTATACCCTTTCAACGTTCCTTTTTTGGTAATTTTGATGGTATTTACAGCGCCAATTAATTCCGCTTTTTTAGATAATTTATCCAGAAACGGAATGACGGTCTCCTTGTATGGAATAGTTATACTTAACCCTTTTAAATTTAAAGTGTTTTTTAGTATCTCTGGAAGTGCTGTTATTTCTGGAATATCAAAATTTTCATAGGTGCAACCAGTAAAATTTTCATTGTTAAATTTATCGGTAAAATATCCTTTAGAAAAAGAATAACTAATATTGCGACCCAGTAACCCAAAACGTTTTCTAACTGTTTCTGTCATTATTTTTTTTTATGTTTTGCAATGTAGTTTTGCACCATTTTTTTGGCCCAAACTACTGGAAATAAATCTTCTAAAAGGATGTAATTATCAAAATTTAATCGTAAGGCATTGCTTAAATGGAATTTTGCTTTTGTATTATCTGTTAGCATAAAATACAATCCTGCTAAGCGGTATTCAACTTCATTTTCTTCCGGAAAATATTCTGAAGCTTGTAATAAGGTTTGAATGGCACTTTCGAATTCTCCTAAAAATTGTAGAATATCCACCCAGAATAACCAGGTGTCAAGTTCAGTATCGCCAAATTCAACTGCTTTCCTGTATCCAAATTCAGCTTCTTCAAAGAAGTTCATTTGCTTATTGATAGTCGCAAAGCGTTTCCAATACAAGCGATTTTGGTTGTCAATCGCTAATGCTTTATTGACATAAAACAATGCTTTTTGGTAATTTTTTTGACGTACATAAAAATCCGTGATGGCAATCCAACCTTTATCTAAGAGTGGATCTTCATGCACTGTTTGATTGAAATATTTTAAGGCTAAAGCTTTGTTTCCTAATCTTTCATAACATTTTCCCATTCGAAGTAACGCATACGAAGTTGCATCATCTAATTCAATAGTTCTGCTATAACTTTCTATGGCTTTCTCGTATTTTTTTAATCGTTCAAAAGCTTTTGCTTTTTCCATGAAAGCACCAAGGAATTCATCATCAATTAAAGTAGCGTAATCAAAGGCACGAATCGCATTTTCATATTCTTTTACACCATAATGCAAACGGCCCAGTTGGTGCCAGGCAATTTCGCTGTATGGATTTTTGTCAATGTATTTATTTAAATAAGTAATCGCTTCTTGGTTTTGATCTAAAAATTCAAAACAATACACTACGTTATACAAAGCGGATTGGTCTTCCAGATCTTCTTCTAAACACTTGATGAAGCTTTCTTTTGCCAGTTCAAGATTGTCCATAAAAAGATATTCCATGCCTATTAAATTATAGACATCAGCATAATCATCTGTGTATTTTAACGCGGTTTGTAATAATTCAACCGCCTTTTCGTGTTGGTCTCTTTTGGAGCAGATATTGGCTTTTTGAATGTAAATTTCTTCATTGGTTGGTTCAATGGCATACAACTCGTTCAATAGCTTTTCGGCTAGTTCGAGTTTGTCGTCATAAACTAGCATTTCCACCTGAACTAATTTTAGTCCGGTAGATTTTGGGTGCTGTTCTAATGCCAGTTTGAGTGCTTTTTTTGCTAAAGCGGCCTTACCCATATCGAGGTAATGAAGAATAATTTCTTCAAATTCTTCGGAGTCAAAAAAGAGTACTTTGTTGGTTTTCAACATGGACTCAAATTTAGACAATGATAAGTTATAGTCTTCTTCTTCGTTGCTTAATTGCATACTGTGTGTTTTTAATTTGGCCTAAATAAATTTAGGGAATCGTGCGTGTACTGCGAGGGAAAGTTGGAATTGTTGTGAACAATTTAATTAACAAAAAAAGGGGTAGTTTAAACGTATGCCCTAGCCCTGATAAGAGTGGAAATCCTTTTGCTTTTTGCTGACAAAAAGTAAAAGATTAAAACGGATAGCAGGAATAGCTCCCAATTTTTTTAATTGTTTTGAATAGGTATTTCAATATGTATCCAATAGTACAACTTCTGCTATCAAAAATCGTTAATCATTTTTCTTCAATCATTATTCCATCCATTACTTCTAATATGATGCTGCAACCTTCTCGTATCTCTTGTTCAGAAATGGTAAGCGGTGGCGTAATTCTTATGGCGCAATCTTCAAATAATAACCAGAATAAAATGAGTCCTTTGTCTTGACATTTAAGAATCACTTCGTTTGTTATATCGGCACTTTGGGTCATTGCAGCCAGCATCAATCCTTTTCCTCTTATATCCTGTATCAAAGGATGTACCAAAAGTGATCTGAATAGCTTTTCTTTCTCCATCGCCTCATCCATGAGATTGGTCTCGGTAATTTCCTGCAAAGTAGCCAAGCAGGCTGACGCAATGACAGGGTGGCCTCCAAAAGTCGTGATATGACCCAGTTTTGGATTATCGCTCAACAAATCCATCATTGCTGATGAAGCCGTAAAAGCACCTACAGGCATGCCACCTCCCATTCCTTTTCCCATAACTACGATATCAGGAACAACATCATAATTTTGGAATCCAAAGAGTTTTCCGGTTCTCCCAAAGCCTGGTTGGATTTCATCGAGAATCATCATTGCGCCCACTTCTGTGCAACGCTCGCGTACTTTTTTGAGATAATCATCGTTTGGCTGAATAAATCCGGCACCACCTTGAATGGTTTCCAGAATAATTCCAGCCGTTTTAGTGGTTATTTTTTGTAAATCGGCTTCGTTGTTGAAGGTAATAAAATCAACATCAGGTATCAATGGACGAAAAATTTGTTTGCGTTCTTCAAATCCCATGACGCTCATAGCACCCATTGTATTGCCATGGTATGCGTTATGACACGAAATCAATTGGCTTCTTCCGGTAGTTCTTCTAGCTAGTTTTAAAGCACCTTCAATGGCTTCGGTTCCTGAATTGACCAAATAAGTTTTATCTAAAGGTGCGGGCAGGAGCGAGGCTAACAATTTGCAATACTGAACCGCCGGACTTTGTGAATATTCGCCATAGACCATAACATGAGAATATTTGTCTAACTGATCCTTTATGGCTTGATTGACTCTAGGATGTTGGTGTCCCAATGTGCATGCGGAAACTCCCGCCACAAAATCCAAGTATTTCTTAGCGTTCGTATCGTAAATATAAGAACCTATAGCATGTGAGACTTCCATGCCCAATGGATATGGTGAGGTTTGCGCTTGGTATTTTAAGAAATCTGGATTCACGGTTATTTGTTTAATCTTTTATTTGTTAAATTGACAGAACGGTGATTGAATACTGCTCCCGAAGTGTCGGGACTGCTCACTGCTGACTTACTTCTTCTTCTTCTTCTTCTTATCGTAATTCAGGGTTTCTTTTCGGATTTTCATAGGAATATCCTCTTTGGCCTCTGCCGCTTTAGTTGCTTTATCTATTTTATCGTTGTCTTCATTTTCTTCGGCAGGAAAAATATCGTCCTTGGATTTTATTCGTTCCTCTCCTCGCCAAAGCAGTCCTCTTAGAATACGTGCATTTTCTGGCAACTCTTTCTCTGGATAAATATCGCCATCCACCTGCTGGAAAAACGTAATAGTTTCTATCGCATTTTCTTCTAAAATAAGATTGATTTTGCTGCTTACATTCTTATTGATACCAATGAGTTCCTGAGCTTCGTTGCGCATGTAATAAATGACTTCGGCATTCTTTATAATATCAACATCATGGAGTTTTCCGTCTTTAAATTTCCCATAGAGATTTTGACCCTTGACTTGATTATATCCAGTTCCGATCGTGTCTTTGGAGACTATAAATGTGTTGTTGAGTACTTTGAGCGAATCTAGTTTTTGGGTATTGTTGTCTCCTATGAGATGCATGACATCTCCTGTGATTTGGTTTTCTGCGTTCCAAAGTATCGGATTTCCAATCATTTTGGTCAACGCTGTTTTAGAACTTGAATGAATCGAATCACATTTTCCGCTCATATCAGTTTTGAAAAACCGGACATTGTTAAACGCTCTGATAATTCGGTTTCCTTCTTTTCCAGTAACCATTAATTTTTTTCCATGGATGTAAACCGAGTCATTTTCGACAAAATTCACGGCAACAGCTCTTTTGGTTACGTACATAGAATCCAGTTTTTTATACACTTCAGCATAATGCCCTTTTATAATTCCGCGATTGATGGAATCCGTTATTTTTACGTTTCGCGTTGCCGATGCAAATTCCCGGTTTCGATCATAGTACAAACTGTCGCCTTTAATCACCCGATCATCGTATTTGATGTACGATTTATTCAGGAAATGAGCCAGATTTTTTTTGGTATCATAAAATCCTTTTTCGGTATATATATAATTGGCTTTACTGGTAATTGTGGATGGTCCAAAAAGATACGAATGCCCGGAATTACTGAAATAATCCAAGTGATTTGATTTAATTACATAGGTTGGATTAGTAATAGTAACAGCTGTAAGGAATTGGAATTTCTTTTGTTTCACATAATATCTTCCTGAATTGCTTTTTAGCGTATTGTCTTTATTGGTAATTGTTCCTGGCGTATCGTAAAATACTTCTTGAGTGTTTCGGTCAAAATTAATAATCTCTGTTACCAAAGTCGCATCAGGGGAACTCATTACGGCATCTCCGGAAGCATAGGCTTTTTTTACATTTCCATTGTATTCCGCATATTTACTGTTTAGGAATAAAGTGTCACCTTGCACCATTTGAACATTGCCAAAAGCCTTGATGTAGTTTTCTTTTTGAAAATAATACGCTTTATTACAAGTCATTATCACGCCATCATGATTGACACGTACGTTCCCAATCAGCAATAATGCATCCGGTATTTCTACCTGATTTACATCGGCAAAATCTGAGTTTTCTACAATAATTTTTTTTGGAGCTTGCGCCAAAACTAAATTAGCAGTGAACAGTATGAAACAATAACGAAGGAAAAAAAACGATTTTTTCAATGGATTTAATTTTTGTCAAATTTATGAAAAAGGATACAATCCTAATCCATATTAGGATTTATTTATAATTAGTCAAAAGTGCATGATAAACGATGATTTTTCCTTTTTAAAGTTATCAACAAATGCGGCAACTCCTTCGTTGTAGTTTGTTCTAATGGAGAGATGATTATATAATTTCAAATAATATAGAGTTCTTTATATTTAAAAAATATTAAATTTAAAAATTGATATTCATTTTAGTATCAAAAGAATTAAAATCAGCATAAATAATTTTATATGATGAAAAAAACAACTATTGTTGCCGGTATAAGCGTAGTGCTTTTGGCGACAGCCTGTAAAACGAAAGAGTTAAAAATGAATACGGAACAAAAGGAGTCAGTTTCCCATAAAAAAGAAGTGGTGTATCAGGTTTTTACCCGATTATTTGGGAATAAAAATACGAACAACAAGCCTTGGGGAACCATTGAAGAAAATGGAGTAGGAAAGTTCAACGATTTTACAAATACGGCCTTAAAGGAAATAAAGGATTTGGGAGTTACTTATATTTGGTACACCGGAGTTCCGCATCATGCTGTGATTCGGGATTATTCCGCTATTGGAATTTCTAATGATGATCCGGAAGTGGTCAAAGGACGAGCCGGTTCTCCTTATGCCGTAAAAGATTACTACAATGTGAATCCAGATTTGGCTGTAAATCCTGAAAATCGTTTGCAGGAATTTGAAGCTTTAGTTGTGCGAACTCACCAAGCTGGATTAAAGGTGATTATCGATATTGTTCCCAATCACATTGCGCGAAAGTATGAAGGAAAAAGTAATCCGGTTGGTGTCAAAGATTTTGGTGCAGATGATGACACGACCGTTGAATACAAAAGAGACAATAATTTTTATTATATTCCAAATACACACTTTGAAATCCCTGACACAGACAAGCCATTAAATGGAGAAAAGAATCTGTTAATTGATGGAAAATTTGTAGAAAGTCCAGCAAAATGGACTGGTAATGGTTCTCGTATGGCAAAACCAGATCGAAATGACTGGTATGAAACCATCAAAGTAAATTACGGTATTCGTCCGGATGGTTCCAAAGATTTTCCGGAACTTCCTACTGGTTTTGATTCCAAATCCTATCAGGAACATTTCGATTTTTGGAAAGGAAAAGATGTTCCAAACTCTTGGGATAAATTCAAAGACATTGCCTTGTATTGGACGGCAAAAGGAGTCGATGGTTTTCGATTTGACATGGCCGAAATGGTGCCGTATGAATTTTGGAGTTATATGAATTCAGCCATTAAAGTAAATAATCCGAATGCTTTTTTATTAGCCGAAGTCTACAATCCTAAAGAATATAGAAATTATATTCATCTGGGTAAAATGGATTATTTGTATGATAAAGTAGAAACGTATGATAAATTGAAAGATATCATTCAAGGAAAAGCATTGCCTGATGGATTATCTGACATCCAAAACGGAATTTCAGATATTGAGCATCACCTGTTGCATTTTCTGGACAATCATGATGAACAACGTTTAGCAAGTCCGGAATTTGCGGGAACGCCACAAAAAGGGAAGCCTTTGATGGTGGTTTCTACAACCATAAGTACGTCGCCTACGATGGTTTATTTTGGACAGGAAGTAGGAGAGGCTGGAAATGAAAATGCTGGATTTGGTACCCATTCCAGAACGTCAATCTTTGATTATATAGGTGTTCCCAATCACCAACGCTGGATGAACGGAGGAAAATTTGATGGTGGTCAGTTAACGCAGGATGAAAAGGACTTGCGAGATTTTTATAAAAAATTATTGAATTTCTCTTTGAATAGTACTGCTTTAATGGGGAAATACCAAGAAATACAAACGGTGAATCGCCATATGACTCAAGGATACGATTCTGGAATTTATGCATTCACACGCTGGTCTGATACGCAAAAATTAATCGTTATCACTAATTTTTCCTGGCTTACTACTAGCAATTTTGAGTTAAAAATCCCTTCAGATGTAATCCAAAAATGGAATTTGAAAGACGGAAATTATACACTTACGGATCAATTATACCATAAAAGTTATGTTGAGCTGAAAGTATTCAATGGTGAAGGAAACGCGAAAATTACAATAGCACCTTCAGAATCGTTTATTTATCAATTGTAAAGGATTTTTAGTTAGCAAAAGGATAAAAAAAAGCTGATATAAATTTATATCAGCTTTTTTTTAGCTCAAACGAATACTATTTTTTTGTTACAGCATCATAATTTTCTTCTATTTTTTTCCAATTAATTACATTAAAAAAAGCATCAATATAATTTTTTCTTCGGTATTGGTAGTCTAAATAATAAGCGTGTTCCCATACATCTAAAGCTAATATTGGAGTTCCGGGAACAACTGCATTACGCATCAAGGGATTATCCTGATTAGGTGTGCTGGTTACTTGTAATTTTCCAGATTTATCTAGAATCAACCATGCCCAACCGGAGCCAAATTGTTTTGTCGCTTCAACTTTGAACGCTGTGGTAAAGTTTTCAAATGAACCAAAATCTCTGGTAATTGCTTCAGCCAATGCATTTGATGGTTGACCTCCTCCTTTTGGCGTCATGCATTTCCAATACAAAGAATGATTGTAAAAACCTCCTGCATTGTTGCGAAGTGTGGGGTCATTTGGATCTAATTTACTTAATACTTCCTCAATTGTCAGATTTTCAAGTGGAGTTCCTAAAATAGCCTTGTTCAAATTGTTAGTGTAAGTCAAATAATGTTTGGAATAATGGATTTCTAAGGTAGTAGCTGATATGTTTGGGGCTAATGCATTGTACCCGTAAGGAAGTTTTTCCAGTTGAAAAGAACCTTCATTAGCCTTTACGTCCTCCGGAATTCCGGTTAACACTTTCTCTTCGGTCGTAGGTAAGGGAACTTCAACGACTTCGGTAAATTTTTTTTTATTACAAGAAATTATGCCAATCAGTAGCAGTATAACTGGAATTAAAAAATATAATTTTTTCATAATAATACTATTTTTTTAACAAAGAATAAATAGTTTCTATGTATTGTTTTTTGGCCTCATCTGAGGTAAGGTGGCTGATTTGCATCCATGCATTGGTTTTAAAAGCATCTCTCAAATGGTAAGTAGAAGTTTGTTTTAGATCTAAAGTTCCAAAAGTAGCTTGTTTGTAAAAGGCATAAAGTCGCAATTGAACATCTTGCGGTAAAGATGCCTGTGTCATCGATGAAGCTATTTTTACAGCTTCCAGAAATTGTAGCTCTAATTCTTTTTCATTCATTATCTTTTGGTAGCAATAATAGTTTTACCTCCAATTGCCTTTTGATTCAATTCAACATTAACTTCTGTTCCTAATGGTAAAAAGAGATCTACTCGTGAGCCAAATTTGATAAAACCGGCATCAGTTCCCTGAATAACCTGCATTCCTTCTTCAGCGTAATTTACGATTCTTCGGGCTAAGGCTCCGGCAATTTGACGGTATAGTACTTCACCAAAGGTTTTATTTTCGATGACAATTGTAGTTCTTTCGTTTTCCTCGCTTGCTTTTGGGTGCCATGCTACTAAAAATTTCCCAGGATGGTATTTGCTGAATTTTACAATTCCGCTCAATCCATAACGGGTGACATGCACATTAATGGGCGACATGAAGATGGATATTTGTAAACGTTTGTCTTTAAAATATTCGCTTTCATACACTTCTTCAATAACCACAACTTTACCGTCTACTGGCGCAAGAATTTGGTTTTCAGTGATGATTACGGTTCTTTTTGGATTTCTGAAAAATTGCAGTATGATGATCAAAAGCAACAGCGCTGCTATTTGTATGGCCATTTTGAGCCAGATGGTGTCTATGAAATTATCAGACAATAAGAGCACAACGGCAGTAAAAATAGTGCCTAATAAAATAGATTGGGTTCCTTCTTTATGAAACATAGTTTAAAATTTGATAAAATAAAAATATAATTGGTGCTACAAATATAACACTATCTAGTCGATCTAGGATGCCTCCGTGACCAGGCATTATTTTTCCGCTGTCTTTGACATCGGCAATTCGTTTGAATTTAGATTCAATTAAGTCTCCTATAGTACCTGCAATTCCAACAATAACAGCTATTGAAGTCCAGATTAGTATGGATCGTTCACTAAATTCAGGGTTGGCTTTTATGTAGTACTTTGAGATCAAATAACCGGCTAAAACAGCAAAAATGATTCCGCCTAAGAACCCTTCAATTGTTTTTTTGGGCGATATTTTTTCAAATAATTTGGTTCGGCCTATTGATTTACCAACAATATAAGCAAAGGTATCATTAGTCCATATTAAGATGAATAATCCAATTATAATTTTGGGATTATAGTCATTTATTCCAAATGAAATTTTAGTAATAAATACAAAAGGTAATATGATGTAACCTAGTAAATACAAGTATTTTGATGAAGTGCTTATTTTTTGAATGTTATCATAAAATAAGAAAAGGATACATTTTATAGATACAACTAACGCTATAACCAATAAAACAACATCTAGTTGCTGTATGTTTATTGAAATTTCTAAATTAGAATTAAATAGCTGATTGAGGGTATCCGTAGTGATTTTATTATAATGGCTTACTAAAGTAACAGCTGTATACAAGGTTGCACCAAAAAGAACCGGTAAAATTTTATGTATTTGAATTAAATTACAAAATTCATAAATGGCAATAAGTAGAAAAATACCAAAAAGAATAAAAAAGCTTTCAGTAGAGTATAAAATAGAAGCAAGTAATAATAGGATATAAACAGCTCCCGATATACCTCGTTTTAGAGTTTCATTCATCTTACAGATCTTCTAAAAGCAATAAATAAAGATTTTTTGCAGAACTTCCGTATTGCGTGAAGTCTTCTTCTTTGGCTTTTTCGAAATATTTTATAGTAGTAATATTAGTAGGGTAGTCCCTTTCATATTTCTTTTTTATAGCGCTAAGTCCATCGCTTTTGGCTTCAAGAATTTGACTTGTATTTGCTAAAATTATAATGTTTGTGGGTAATTCGTTTGGTTTGTCTTGCTTAATTTGTTTTGAAGAAAACAATATAGATCCTTCTTCAGAAATTAAATTTTCACAACTGGCCAGTAAAAATGAAGGATTTTTTGGTTTAGAGAAACTTAATTTATTATCCTCAAGCATACTGAAAAGTTCTGGTTCATAGCATAAAACTTCACTTTCGAACCAGTCATTCTCTTCAAGAATATTTTCAAAGTGTTCTTTTACTTCCTCTGGATTTTCACAGTATAAAAACTTACCTCCATTTTTTTTAAAATTACTGATAAATTTTTCATCTATAGAGATCGTGCTATCAGCATTGGTTTTACTAAATTCACTTTCTTTATCTTCCTCAGAAGCCGGATTAATTGAACCAAAAATTTTTCTAAAAAGACTCATATCGCTGTCAACTGCTTTAATTTATTACTTGAAAACGTTCAAAGATAAAAAAATCTTAATTCAAAAGTAGTTTTTGAATTAAGATTTTAAAAATAATTAAATATTTAGATGTTTCTAAGACACTACTTCTTCAAGATTTTTATCAAATGTTCTTTTTCCGAATATAGCTTCTAAATCATCTTTAAAAATAACTTCTTTTTCGATCAAAATATTTGCGAGCTGATTCAGTTTGTCTTTGTTATCCTCTAAAATCTGAATGGCTCTTTGGTATTGGCCTTCAATTAGTAATGATATTTCTTCATCAATAACTTTAGCCGTTTCTTCAGAATACGGTTTAGATAAATTATATTCGCTTTGTCCAGTTGAATCATAATAGGTAACATTTCCTATTTTTTCATTCAAACCATAAACCGTTACCATAGCACGAGCTTGTTTGGTTACTTTTTCTAAATCACTTAGCGCTCCTGTCGAAATTCTATTGAAAGTTACTTTTTCAGCAGCTCTTCCACCCATAGTAGCGCACATTTCGTCAAGCATTTGGTCAGGACGTACAATTAAGCGTTCTTCCGGCAAATACCAAGCGGCACCTAAGCTTTGTCCTCTAGGAACAATTGTTACTTTTATTAGTGGTGCTGCGTGCTCAAGCATCCAACTAACTGTAGCGTGACCTGCTTCATGAATAGCGATTGCTCTTTTTTCATCAGGTGTTACAATTTTATTTTTCTTTTCCAGACCTCCTACAATTCGATCAACTGCATCAAGGAAATCTTGTTTGTCAACTGCTGTTTTGTTATGTCTCGCTGCAATCAAAGCGGCTTCATTGCACACATTAGCAATGTCTGCGCCTGAAAATCCTGGAGTTTGTTTGGCTAAGAAGTCAGTGTCTAGTCCTTCCACTTTTTTCAATGGCTGTAGGTGTACTTTGAATATTTCTGCACGTTCACGAATATCGGGTAAGTCAACAAAAATTTGTCTGTCAAAACGTCCGGCACGCATTAAAGCTTTATCCAGTACATCTGCTCTGTTTGTAGCGGCTAGAACTATTACATTTGAATTTGTTCCAAAACCATCCATCTCTGTCAGTAATTGGTTTAATGTATTTTCACGTTCGTCATTTCCTCCGGACATGTTGCTTTTTCCTCTGGCTCTACCTACGGCATCAATTTCATCAATGAAAATGATTGCAGGAGATTTTTCTTTGGCTTGTTTGAACAAATCACGCACACGTGATGCGCCCACACCTACAAACATTTCTACAAAATCAGAACCGGATAAAGAGAAGAACGGTACTTGAGCTTCACCAGCTACGGCTTTAGCCAATAATGTTTTACCGGTGCCTGGAGGTCCTACGAGTAAAGCTCCTTTTGGTATTTTTCCTCCCAGGTTGGTGTATTTTTCAGGATTTTTCAAAAATTCAACAATTTCTTGAATCTCTTCTTTCGCTCCTTCTAAACCAGCAACATCTTTGAAAGTAGTTTTAATATCTGTTTTTTCGTCAAATAGTTTTGCTTTGGATTTTCCAATATTAAAAATTTGGCCACCACCACCACCGGCTCCACCAGACATTTTTCTCATGATAAAGATCCAAACGGCTATAATAATTATAATTGGCAATAAACTGATTAGGATATCTGACCAATTACTTTTTGCCAAGAAATTAAAATCGTTTAATTTACCTTTGGCAACTGCTTCTTCCAGCTTTTTTTGAAATATTTGATCATTACCAATGTTAAAAACGTAATGTGGTCCTTTATTAGGTCTGTCAAAAACATCTTTCGAAACTTTTTTGTGTGCTGCATCTTTCATTGCTGCCGCATTCAGAAAAACTTCAGCTTCGGTTTTGTTGTTTACAACAACTTTATCGATCTGACCTTTCTCTAAGTAGTCGTTAAACTTAGACGAGGTTAATTGTCCGGGTTCATTAAGACTGGAGCCATTAGTTATAAAACTTATAAATAAGAAAATTAATAATATTGCAGCGTAAATTAGCCAAGGGCTTACTTTAAACTTATTCGGATTTGGATTATTTTCTTTAGCCATTACTACGGATTATGTGTCTTTAGTATTTGTTTTCTATAGTTGTTATTTTAGCATCGCCCCATAAACTTTCGATGTTGTAGTACTCTCTAATATGTTTTTGAAATACATGAACCACTATATTCACATAATCCATTAATACCCATTCTGCATTATCAGTTCCCTCAACATGCCAAGGCTTGTCTTTTAATTCTTTTGAAACTGTTTTTTGGATAGAGTTGACTATTGCATTTACCTGCGTGTTTGAATTTCCATTACAGATTACAAAATAGTCGCAAACTGCAGTGTCTATTTCTCTTAAATCAAGGATAGTGATATCATTCCCTTTTACTTCTTCTATCCCTTTAATGATGTTCGCTAATAGAACGTCATTATTTATAGTCTTTTTCGCCATGAATTATTTTTAATATAAGTTTGTAAAGTTACCATTTTTTGTGATTATTTTTGAACCTTAACACAATATTAAATTATGTTTCACAAAAAAACGTATAGTAAGGTAATCAAACTCGATGCCATAGATTCTACAAACGAATTCCTTAAAGGGTTATCGAACAAACAAGAGCTCGAAAACTTTACTGTTGTTACCGCTGAGAGTCAAACAAAAGGAAAAGGACAAATGGGAGCTGTTTGGGTTTCTGAACCAAGTAAAAACTTAATAATGAGTATTTTGGTCAAGGATTTTTTAGCAGATATTTGTCAGATTTTCAGCTTAAATATTTTGGTTTCACTTACTGTAATTGAGGTTTTAGAATCGCTTAGGATTCCTGATCTTAGTATCAAATGGCCTAACGACATTATGTCATACAATAAAAAAATAGGTGGCATTTTGATAGAGAATAGCATCAAAAGCGACGGAACAATTGTTTCTATTGTAGGTTTGGGACTCAATGTAAATCAAACTAATTTCGAAAATTTAGCAAAAGCTTCTTCTTTGGCCGTGATTTGTGCAACTGAATTTGATAAAGAAGCACTTCTTTCTTCTATTGTTACATCCTTAGAAAAAAATAGAGCATTATGGAATCAGCAATCCAGTACTTCTTGGAACAAATACACAAACACATTATACAAAAAAGGTATTCCCATGGCCTTTTCAGCTCATAATAACGGTAACTTTATGGGAATTATTCAGGGCGTTTCGGTATCTGGGAAACTTCTGGTTCTTCTGGAAGATGATCGTGTCGTTGAATTTGACATCAAAGAAATTCAAATGTTGTATTAAATGGGTAATTTTAGTTTCAATTAATTACTGAAGCGTTCCTTTAGATTTCCTTTTTTATAGGAATGAATGTAGGAAAGAGATGAGTTACTTTTTTTATCGAAAGAAAATAAAAAATATTTCTCCAGGGCATTGCCGACATGAATACCGACAAAATTTTTATGAACCGTGGTAAAAATGTCAAAAACTTTATAAATTCTCAGTCCAATTGCAAACAGAACAAGCATGTTCAAATTATAGGAGGATAACACGTTATCAATCATAATCTGATTTGTAAAAACGGCAATTTGTGCGGTTGCTGCAAAGTGAAACTGCAAAAATATAAATGTACCATAGGTTTTTTATACTCTCCAATTGATAGAATAATGGACAATACAAACTGCTGGTTTCCTTTTGTAGATAACCTTATTAGATTTATTCTTTTTTTCCTCCTCTTCTACAACGAGAATCAAAAGGTAATTGTTTTTTTCCTTTTTCAAATTCTAAGATCTGAAAATTGTAATCCTTTTTCTTCTAATGAAATATACTGCTCGATATATTTTCAAGAAATATTTTCCGGTAAATATTTTAAATGGTTTTAATTGCGCTAATGACTCAATCGTTACTCTTTAATTGGGGTCAGTAATTGGCATGGCAGTTGGTTTTTGTCTTTGGTTAACGATAATATAAATTTAAAACACACAAATAACGTTATGATAATCAGTAGTTTATATATGTTAATATTAATATTTTCCGCCCATAACAAACTAAAAAAACTTGATAAAATGACAATTTCTTATTAAAAAAAAAGTCTCTTAGTGTATACTGAAAGACTTTTAAAATATTATTATATTGTTACTACTTAAACAGTTTTTACAATTTATTCATATTGGCTGCTAAAGTTTCTATAAATTTTCCAATTGGTCCTTTTATCATCATGGCCATCATAGGGTTAAATTCTCCTTCAAAATCAAGTTTTACAGCACTGGATTGCTCTGTTATAGCCTCAATATTTGCTATAAGAGTAAATGGAAGTTTGTCACTTGCAGCTCCCAAAACAATTTTTACAGGCGCTACTTTTTCTTTCATTTTAAGTTTGATTTCGGGCATGCCTTTTAATCCAAAAATAAATGCATCATCACCAATAACCTCAAATTTAGCAATGTTTTCAGGCATTAGTTTTTCAAAATTTTTTACATCGCTTAATAAACCAAATAATTCTTGAGCGGATTTGGGTACAGTAACTTTTGGACTTTCTAAGTTCATGTTTTGTAGGATTTTGTTTTTATTTTTTTAAACTTAAATGTTCCAGGTAGACGGATTTACATTCCATTCTCTTAAAGTTTGTTCTTCTTCTTCAGTAATGTATCTTTTGGCTACAGCCAAATTTAATAAATTTTGATAATTGCTTAAAGTGTATAAATCCACATGTGCGCTCTTGAAATTAGTTTCAGCTACATCAAAACCATACGTAAATATCGCGGCCATGCCCTTGACATTGGCTCCTGCTTCGCGCAACGCTTCCACAGCAAGTAAACTACTGTTTCCGGTACTGATCAAATCTTCCACCACTATTACATTTTGCCCTTTTTGTAAAAAACCTTCGACTTGATTTAGTCTCCCGTGTTTTTTAGGTTCCGGACGCACATATACAAACGGGACTCCTAAACTTTCAGCAACCAGCATACCAATTCCTATTGCTCCAGTGGCTACACCGGCAATAACATCTGGTTTACCAAATTGTTTCTGAATATTCTTAGAAAATTCATCCCGGACATAATTTCGTACCGCTGGAAATGAGAGTATTAATCGGTTGTCACAATAAATAGGCGATTTCCATCCAGAAGCCCATGTAAAAGGATTTCTTGGATTCAATTTAATTGCATTTATTTGCAAAAGAAATTCGGCTGTTTTTTCGGCTGTATCTTTATTAAAAATCATAGTACAAATGTATAAAGTTTTTGTTAACGACAAACCACTTTTTTTAACAAATCATATCTCCAAGGAGACCGATTTTCAATTATTTTTGCTAGAAAGCATTGATATAGAGCAACTTATAGTAAAAATCTTTCAAAATAAAATTAATAAAGCCTATTTATACCATCCGGATGAAAGCTTGATTATGAAGACTTTGAAAGCAAAAATCCCGGTTACTAAAGCAGGAGGTGGCTTGGTGTACAATAAAAAAGGAGAAGTCTTATTCATTTTTAGAAACGGAAAATGGGATTTACCCAAAGGAGGAATCGAAAAAGGAGAGGAAATTGGGGATACTGCTATGCGAGAAGTAGAGGAGGAAACCGGAGTAAATGGCTTGACAATTTCCCATAAACTTCAAAAAACGTATCATGTTTTTAGACGTAACGGCAAGTACAAACTAAAAATTACACATTGGTTCGAAATGCAATCTGATTTTGAAGGAACACCTCATGGACAATTAGAAGAAGGAATTGATAAAGTAGCCTGGATGAATCCGGAGCAAATTAAGGAAGCTTTGAAAAATTCCTATGAAAATATAAAATTATTATTTGAAGAAGAAAAGCACTTGAGATAGTACTTCATTTTGTCAAAAGATAAGCTGATTGAACAGTTTTGAACTGATTTTTAAATTGGCATAGTAAGTTAAACACTAATTTCACTAATTTCCACGAATTAATCTGTGGGAATTCGTGAAATTTGTGTGTAATAAACATTTTAACGAGCGTTTTTTTATTTTAAAACACGATACACAGGATAGCGTAAATGTGCCTTTTCATAATAAACGGAATGTTTGTAGATCCAGTCCAGTTGCGCTTCCGGATTATTGATAAAGGTAACGTCACTTTGTTTTTTTAAATCAAATTCGGCTTTTAATTTTGGATTATCTTTCAAAATTTGTGTTGCAGAATCTTCAAAAACATAATCGGAATACCCTTCTTTTTGTTGTAGCAGCGTGTCGAAAAAATTCCAATTGAAAAAAGAATCGACGGCCTCTGGTTCCAATGTTTCCAATAGGTATTTGATTCCCTTTTGTTGTGTAGGAATAACGTAATCCCCTTTGGCGAAAGCCACTTTCTCCATTTTAGCGGTTACCGAAGTGTTTCGGTGTAAATAATGACCTTCGTATGCGGAACTTGCCGTTTTGAAATCCGCAATCCTGTAGCTTTCAACTTCAATTATTGTGTCCTTTTTTAATTGGCGATAGGAGATCGTATTGCTCTTTAATAATTCAATTACAGGCCAAAATCCTCTCGGAATTATATACGCTTCTGGTATTATTATCTCTTTTACCGATTTAAATTCCTTATTGTACGGAATATCTTTTTTGTACGGTTTTGTTTGGTCATAAAACAAACGGTTTCCGGAGGTGACGTCGCTTTTTTTGTAACTGGCTTCATAGCCTAAAAACGAAAAAGGAATCGTTTTTGTACTGTCAATTTCCCATTTTATCGTGTACGATTGTTGTGGTTTATACTGCTCTTCATTTTTTAATCGCAGTTGTTTGATTTTTTTGTAATTAGCATCTGTAAAATCAATTGCGGAACGCATGTATTCGTAAGTTACTTTCACCCGATCCACATAATTTTTTAGCATGTGCGTTTCTACCACAAACCCAATGGTGTTGAACAATGAAGTATAACCGGTTGCAAATCGTGGACTCTCAAAAAACTGACCAAAACCTTTGTCTGGTGTGTCCTGAAAAGCATTGACATAAGGCGTAGTTTCGATATTCTTTTTTTGTAAATCTTCGACCAAAGCAGGCATCATTTCAGTATTTAAAAAATTCCCTAAAATAGTTCCTAGTTTATTATGTTGGGTCATAATATACGTCAGTTTGTATTGGTAATCCGCGCCATTGCTGACGTGATTGTCAATAAAAACATCTGCATTTACTTTATGGAATATTTCTACAAAGCTTTTCGTGTTACGGGTGTCTGATTTGATAAAATCTCGATTCAAATCGTAGTTTCTGGCATTGCCACGAAAACCATAGATTTCAGGTCCGTCCTGATTGGCTCTTGAAGTGGAGTTTCTGTTTAAAGCGCCGCCAATATTGTACACCGGAATACAAACGATAATGGTGTTTTTTGGCACTTTTATTTTGCCTAACGCTAAATCTCTAAACAGTTGCATGGAAGCGTCAATTCCGTCCGGTTCCCCCGCGTGAATTCCGTTATTAAGCAGAATTACCGCTTTGTTTTTTTGGATGGTTCCAAAGTCAAATTGCTGTTCCGGATTAAAAATAACCATGTGCAAAGGCTCACCACTATCCGTTAAACCCATTTTTTGAATTTCGATAGTAGGGAAATCATCCGCCAGAAGTTTGAAGTACGCAATTGTTTCTTGGTAAGATGCCGATTGATTTCCATTACCTTTTTCGAAAAAAGTATCGTATTTATTGTTTTTTTGTGCAAAAGCACTGATGGAGAATAGTAAAAAAAGGAATGTGAAAAGTCTCATTTTTCGGTTTTTTAAATGGAATATCAAATGTAGCTTTTTTTAGACAGCTGTAGATATGAATGTAAGAAAAGGAAATACCCGATTGAAAAAGAATGAAAATACAAAATTCATAACTGAGAATTAAAAATTACCTTTGTCCAAATAAAAAAAATGAATAAGAAACACCATTCCAATAATATACTTTCGAATTTAGGCATCGAAAGCCTGAACAAAATGCAGGAAGTAGCACAAGATGCAATCTTGAATGATAATAATATTTTATTACTTTCGCCAACAGGTTCCGGAAAAACTTTGGCTTTTTTGTTGCCGATTTTAGAAATGTTACAACCCGAAATTCAATCGGTTCAATGTTTAATTTTGGTTCCTTCACGCGAATTAGGATTGCAGATTGAGCAGGTTTGGAAAAAAATGGGAACCGATTATAAAGTAAATGTGTGCTATGGCGGACACTCCATCGATACCGAAATTAAAAACTTAAGTAATCCTCCAGCAGTTTTAATAGGAACTCCGGGAAGAATCGCGGATCATATCGACAGAGGCACTTTCCGTGTGGATAAAATTCAAACCTTGATTTTGGATGAGTTTGATAAATCGTTGCAATTGGGTTTCCATGAACAAATGTCTTTTATAATTGGAAAATTAACGAAACTCAATAAACGCGTTTTGGTTTCGGCCACTTCCGATATTGAAATTCCACGATATACAAGAGTCGTAAACCCGACTATTTTGGACTTTATTCCAGAAAACGTGGCCGAAACGAATCTTTCGATGAAAATGGTCGTTTCGAAAGAAAAAGATAAAATAGGAAGTTTATTCAACTTGATTTGTTCGTTGAAATCACAATCGGCAATTGTTTTTTGTAATCATCGTGATGCTGCAGAGCGCATCAGCGATACGTTGAACGAAAAAGGAATTTATGCCACGTATTATCATGGCGGAATGGATCAGGACGAAAGAGAACGCGCCTTAATCCAGTTTAGAAACGGAAGTGTAAGTTATCTAATCACAACTGACTTGGCTGCTCGTGGACTCGATATCCCTGAAATGAATCATGTTATTCATTATCATTTGCCATCTAAAGAAGACGAATTTACCCATAGAAACGGGCGTACAGCACGTATGCTAGCTTCTGGTACGGCGTATATTATTGCTCATGAAAGTGAGAAAAAAATGGATTACATCGATTACGGAATGGAAGCTTTGAAAGTGGAGAATTCCACTTCATTGCCAAAACCACCTGAATTTCAAACGATTTACATCAGTGGTGGAAAGAAAAATAAATTGAATAAAATTGATATCGTAGGTTTCTTTTCCCAAAAAGGGAAATTAGAAAAAGACGATTTAGGATTAATTGAAGTGAAAGATTTTATCTCATTTGCAGCGGTGAAATTCAATAAAGTGAAAGATTTACTTCACGCCATCAAAGACGAAAAAATGAAAGGCAAGAAATTCAAAATCGAAGTCGCTCGAAAAGTGATTAAGAAAGAAGAGGAGTAGTTTTTTAGTGTTCAGTTTTGAAAAGTGTTCAGTGTTCAGTCCTGAAGCTTCTGGGTTAGTTATCCGTAAAATAATTGACAATAAAAAAATCGTTAAAGGTAAATTAAATTTACTGTTAACGATTTTTTGCTTTAATGAAGTATCTGATTACACTTATTTCTGACCACTGAATTTTTTTATCAACTCAGGTACTGATCATTAAAAACTGTCAACTGACCATTATATTTTCTTAACGTATTGTGTAATAATGACAATAGTCTGGCCGTCTACTTTACCCTCAATATATTCGGCATTTTCATGATCCAGTCTGATGTTACGCACTGCAGTTCCTTGTTTAGCTACCATGCTTGAACCTTTTACTTTCAAATCTTTGATTAAAACTACTGAATCTCCAATTTCAAGAATCACGCCGTTACTGTCACGGTGAATGACTTTGTTCTCCTCTTCTTCGCCTTCACCTGTTGCTTGTGCCCAAGCCAAAGTATCTTCGTCTAAATACATTTGGTCTAATAATTCTTGAGGCCATCCAGAACCACGCAAACGGCTTAACATTCTCCACGCGACAACTTGTACGGCAGTATGTTCACTCCACATGCTATCATTTAGACATCTCCAATGATTTAAATCTACGGTATCCGGATTTTCAATTTGGTCAATACAGGTGCTACAAGCCATGATGTTTTCCTCAATCCCTCCTTTTTTGGTAGGCAATACCTGGTACACTTTCAGGTTCTCAGTTGCGCCACAAAGTTCACATTTTGACCCGCTGCGTTTGCTTAATTCTCTTTCTATACTCATGTTTAACGGCTTTTATTTTTGGCAAAATTACGGATTATTGCCTCGTTTTACAAGTTATATTGGGACTGTTTATTTGTCAAGTCGAGCGCAGTCGAGACCTATCCATTAGTATCGACTGCGCTCGACTTGACAAAATCGCTTTAAAATTATTTTACTCGGACTGCATCGGGAACAAGCATTTCATATTGCCCGTTGTTGCGAATTACATCTCGTACAATACTGGAGCTGATGTACGACGTTTTTGCAGCGGTCAATAAAAACACAGTTTCAATTTTTGATAACCGACGATTCGTGTGCGCAATTGCTTTTTCAAATTCGAAATCAGCAGGATTGCGCAAACCGCGAAGGATAAAATTAGCGTTTATTTTGTGGCACAGATCAATCGTCAAACCTTCATAGGTAATCACGGAAACTTTTGGTTCGTTTTTGAAGGTTTCCTCAATGAATTGTTTTCTTTCTTCGAGGGAAAACATATATTTTTTTTCGGCATTGATACCAATGGCAATAACGATTTCATCAAATAAGGAAATGCTTCTTTTGATGATGTCTTCATGTCCTAAAGTGATGGGGTCAAATGAACCTGGAAATATTGCTTTTCTCATTTATTTTTTCTGTTTTGTCATTCTGACAGCGGAGGAATGACATTATTTGAATGTATTCCTTTGTTTAAATGACACGTTTGTTTAGTATTTAAGAATTAAGTGATTTATTACAAAGCCAGTTCTATCGTATTTGTAAACAAATCTTCCAATGAAATTCCGGCGGCTTTGGCTTGTTGCGGAATCAAACTTTCCGTTGTTAATCCCGGAATGGTGTTCATTTCCAACATGTGTGGCTCTCCGTTTACCAATATAAATTCGCTTCGGGAAAAACCTTTCATTTTCAGGACTTCATATGCACGTTTAGCAATTTCACTCACTTTTTGAGTCATTTCATCCGAGATTCTCGCTGGAGTGATTTCCTGTGATTTACCCAAATATTTGGCTTCATAATCGAAGAAATCATTGTCTGAAACAATTTCAGTTATTGGTAATACGGTTACTTTTCCTTTATAATTGATTACTCCTACAGAAACTTCGGTGCCATCCAAGAAGCTTTCTATGATAATTTCGTTGTCTTCTTTGTAAGCAACTTCTATTGCAATGGGCAATTCGGCAGCAGTTTTTACTTTGGAAATGCCAAAACTAGAACCGGCTTTGTTGGGTTTTACAAAACAGGGCAAACCTACTTTAGCTACAATTTCGTCCGTATTGATACGGTCACCTTTGTTTAAGTAATAGGAAGTGGCTGTTTTTATGCCGTATGGTTTTAAAACTGATAATAAATCGCGTTTGTTGAACGTTAATGCTGCTTGGTAATAATCGCAGGAAGTTTGCGGAATATGCAATAATTCAAAATAGGCCTGCATTAATCCGTCTTCGCCTGGTGTTCCATGGATGGCGTTGAACACACAGTCAAAAGTGATTTTTTTACCATCAACAGTTACTGAAAAATCATTTTTATCGATAGTGAATTCGGCATCATCAGCATCAACATAAACCCATTTTTCTTTGAAAATATGGATTCGGAATCCGTTGTATTTTGTTTTGTCCAGAAATTGATATACGACGTTTCCGCTGATAAGAGAGATTTTATACTCGCTGGAATATCCGCCCATGATGATGGCAATGTTTTTCATTATATACGTTTAATCGGTTAAACGTTTAATCGATTGACCGACTAAACGAATTCTAAACAAAATTATCATTTTTTTTGAAACGAAATAGCTTTATCTTTGCCAGATATAAAAATAAATTTATGAGTTTACGTAAGTATCTTACCAGCCGTGTTTTCTTTGTTCAAATACTAATTGCACTTGCCATTATTGTCGCTTTGGGTTATTTATTTATGCATTGGTTGACTTTTACAACAGATCATGGACATGAAATTACCGTGCCGGATTTGCGTAAGTTGACAGAAGAACAAGTCGAGGAAAAACTGAATGAGCTGGATTTAGATTATGTACTTTTAGACAGCGTAGATTATAGAAGTGATTTTCCGCAATTTAGTGTAGTTAAGCAAGATCCAACGCCCGGTACGAAAGTAAAAGTAGGACGAAAAATATATATTAAAATAAATACTTCGGGATTTTCATCGGTTCGTATTCCGGATTTAGTCAATAAAACGTATCGCGAAGCAGTACCTACATTGAAAGCTTTAGGACTTGAAGAAGGAGAAATTACCTACGTTCCCAATCTTGGAAAAGACATGGTGCTGGAAATGCGTTTCAAAGGCAGAAACCTGAAAGCAGGGGACAGAGTCTTAAAATCCTCCAAAATCGACTTGGTTTTAGGAGACGGAAAAATGAGTTATGAAGAGACCAGTGCTGCAGATACACTGGCAACACCAATAGAAGAAATACCAGTTGATGAACAATAATAGTGATACAATAGATTTAGAAGACGAGTTATTTGAACATTTTAGATTTGAAGTTCCTAAAGGACAAACGTCTTTGCGGATTGATAAATATTTGATGAGTTTGATTCAAAATGCAACTCGCAATAAAATACAAATTGCGGCGACCGATGGCAATATTTTTGTAAACGATGCCACCGTAAAGTCGAATTACAAGGTAAAAGCCCATGATGTAGTTCGGGTGATGCTTACGCATCCTCCTTATGAAAACCATATTATTCCGGAGAATATTCCGCTTGATATTGTGTATGAAGACGATACTTTGTTATTGATCAACAAATTGCCAGGAATGGTAGTGCATCCCGGTCATGGGAATTACACCGGAACTTTAGTACATGCTTTGGCGTATCATTTTGATAATTTGCCAATGAACAGCAGCGAACGTCCCGGATTAGTGCATCGAATTGACAAAGACACTTCTGGTTTATTAGTGATTGCTAAAACCGAAGCGGCTATGACACATCTTGCCAAGCAATTTGAAGCTAAAACTTCCGAAAGAGAGTATGTGGCTTTGGTTTGGGGAAATGTAGTCGAAGAAAAAGGAACGATTGAAGGAAACTTGGCACGTCACCTTAAAGACCGCATGCAGATGGCGGTTTTTGCTGATCCGGAAATAGGGAAGCCAGCCGTGACGCATTACAAAGTGTTGGAGCGTTTTGGTTATGTTACTTTAATTTCATGCCAACTGGAAACCGGGAGAACGCACCAAATTCGGGCACACTTGAAGCACATAGGACATCCTTTATTTAATGATGAGCGGTATGGCGGTCATTTGATTTTAAAAGGTACTACGTTTACAAAATACAAACAGTTTATTGACAACTGTTTCAAAGCATTGCCAAGACAGGCTTTGCACGCTAAAACATTGGGTTTTGTTCATCCTACAACCGGTGAGATGCTGCGTTTTGATACGGAACTTCCGCAGGATTTGCAGGACTGCATCGAGAAATGGAGAGGCTATTCAAAGTCACATAGTACGGAGGAAGAGGAATAAAACAGGAAAAGCCCCAGAGATTGGGGCTTTTTTTGTTTCTAGTCTGAAAGTCTGGACTTAGAGTAATTGTATAAGTTAATTTTAAGTACATGACAAAAAGCAAAACAGATTGTTTTCCAAAGATTTGAATCCTGTTAAAAGAAATTTTGACAAGTAAT
>NZ_RYDP01000007.1:0-183232 GCF_003970395.1 Flavobacterium sp. GSP27
AAAAGGAGCAAAAAACTATAGTTTTCTACTCCTTTTTATTAACAATTAATTTTTAAAAAGACTTTTTCAGTGCCCTCCTATTTTGACAGCCTTTTTTATACCTAATAGCGTCATAAGCTATCTAATAAAATTTAAAAAAATCGACTGAAATCCATTTTCAAAACCCACATCATTAATTAAGAGGATACATTTTTTTAATTGGCATTTATAAATAGTACTTTTGCACACTATTGATATAAATATGGGCTTTTTAGAAGAAATACAACGCAGAAGAACTTTTGGGATTATCTCACATCCTGATGCCGGAAAAACAACACTTACAGAAAAACTCCTCCTTTTTGGTGGTGCGATTCAAGAGGCAGGTGCTGTAAAAAACAATAAAATCAAAAAAGGCGCTACCAGTGACTTTATGGAAATTGAACGCCAGAGAGGAATTTCGGTTTCTACTTCGGTTTTGGCTTTCAATTATAAAGACAAAAAGATAAACATTCTCGATACGCCAGGTCACAAGGATTTTGCGGAGGACACTTTTAGAACCTTAACAGCTGTTGACAGCGTTATTGTTGTAATTGATGTTGCCAAAGGTGTTGAAGAACAAACAGAGAAATTAGTGGCCGTTTGTAGAATGCGAAAAATTCCAATTATCGTATTCATCAATAAATTAGACCGAGAAGGAAAAGACGCTTTTGACTTGATGGATGAAGTGGAACAGAAACTAGGCTTAACAGTTACACCATTAAGTTTCCCGATAGGAATGGGCTATGATTTTCAAGGAATCTACAACCTTTGGGAGCAAAACATCAACTTATTTAGCGGTGACAGCCGTAAAAATATTGAAGAAACAATTGCTTTTTCCGATGTTAAAAATCCGGAATTAGAGAAAATTATCGGTCAAAAACCAGCTGACAGCTTGCGGGAAGAACTAGAGTTGATTGATGAAGTTTATCCTAAATTTGATCGTCAGGATTATTTAGACGGAAAACTACAACCTGTATTTTTTGGTTCGGCATTGAATAATTTTGGAGTTAGAGAATTATTGGACTGTTTTGTTCAAATTGCTCCATCACCAAGACCAAAAGATTCGGAAACCCGATTAGTAGATCCCAAAGAGGAAAAAATGACAGGATTTGTGTTTAAAATCCATGCCAATATGGATCCAAAACACAGAGATCGTCTGGCCTTTATAAAAATAGTATCCGGAACTTTCGAAAGAAACAAACCGTATTACCACGTGCGTCAGAAGAAAAACTTAAAATTTTCGAGTCCAAATGCTTTTTTTGCCGAAAAGAAAGAAATTGTAGATATTTCATATCCAGGTGATATTGTTGGCTTACACGATACAGGAAATTTCAAAATTGGAGATACATTGACCGAAGGAGAAATTATGAGTTTCAAAGGAATACCGAGTTTCTCCCCGGAACATTTCCGATATATTAATAATGCTGATCCCATGAAAGCCAAACAACTGGACAAAGGAATCGATCAGTTAATGGATGAAGGTGTGGCGCAGTTATTTACTTTGGAAATGAACAACAGAAAAATCATTGGAACGGTTGGAGCCCTACAATACGAGGTGATCCAATACCGTTTAGAACACGAATATGGAGCAAAATGTACCTATGAAAATTTCCCCGTACACAAAGCATGTTGGGTAAAACCAAACGATCCAAAAAGCGAAGAGTTCAAAGAATTCAGAAGAATCAAACAAAAATTCTTGGCACATGATAAATACGGACAATTAGTATTTCTGGCTGATTCTGATTTCACAATTCAAATGACACAAAATAAATATCCAAATGTTAAGTTATTCTTTACTTCTGAATTTGAGTAATTCTTAATATAAAGTAAACCTGCCTAATGGAATTAAATGGTGGTCTTGAATAGCACAGACATAAAAAATAAAGGCATAAAAAAACGCTAATTTTAGAAATTAGCGTTTTTTTATGTTTTAAAATCGCATTATACTCAAGCAATCATGTTTTCTAAATTTACCGCTTTTTTCAAGAAAGCCTTGATTAGCAATCTATTTGGAGCAGCTCCTGATGTGATTATTTGTTTTTTAGCGTTTATTCCTTCTATAGAAATTGTGCAATTAGGATCTTGTTTTGAACCCATAAACCACAATATAAAATGCATACTGTTAGAATTTGAAGCAGAAACTGTTGAAACATTCTCTTGTTTTGTAGTTGCACCAACTGCTACTGTATTCACATCAACTAAATTTTTCTCAGTTTGTGCAAAAACAGAAATATTTGTTACTAGAATAAAAACAAGCAAAAAGAAACGATTACTTCCTGCATTTTTAGTTGTTTTTAAAGATAAATAGTTCATATCCCTTACAATTTTACAATAGACAGAATGTGTTTTTTCCATCTCGAACACGAAAGTATATCATTTATAAATGAGTCGGAAATATTTTCGATGAAGTGCCATTATACCCGTTTAATGTACAAATAGATTCGTTCTGTATAACACAGATTTGATGGTTGGATATACTAATTTATTCATAAAACCTACATACAAAAACAGCTAATTAACACCACGAATCAGAAATGAAATCAATAATTCTAGACTGAGAAAATAGCCTTAAATAAAAAAGGCTCCATTTCTGGAGCCTTTAAAGATATTATGCTTGTCCCGCAGGACCAAAATTAAGCGGAATCGGGGCTTGTTCAGTATCTTTTATTTCGCCATGAGCGACTTCAAAACGATGAATGTTTTCTCCGATTGCTTTCAACAATCTTTTAGCATGCTGTGGTGTCAAGACAATTCTTGCTTTTACCTTAGCCTTAGGTATGCCGGGCATGATGCTTACAAAATCTAAAACAAATTCAGAAGACGAATGATTGATTATAGCCAAATTGGAATAAATTCCTTCGGCAATTTTCTCATCCAACTCAATGTTGATTTGTTCTTGTTGTTGATTTGAATTACTCATACTTAATAAATATATTCTTCTTTATTAGCCATCATATCGTTGTAATCTTCTTTTGAACCTACAATTGTATTGTCATATTCTCTCATACCCGTTCCGGCAGGGATTCTATGTCCAACAATTACATTTTCTTTCAATCCTTCTAAGTAATCGATTTTACCTGCAACAGCAGCTTCGTTCAATACTTTAGTCGTTTCTTGGAAAGAAGCCGCTGATATAAATGATTTGGTTTGAAGAGAGGCTCTTGTAATACCTTGTAAGACTGGTGTTGCAGTTGCAGTAACGACATCACGAGCCACAACAAGATTTTTATCGGTACGTTTCAAAAGAGAATTTTCATCGCGCAACTCACGAGGCGTAATAATTTGTCCTTCTTTCAAAGCGCCAGAATCGCCAGCATCTTCCACGACTTTCATACCATATAATTTATCATTTTGAAAGATAAAGTCTTTTGTATGAATTAATTGATCTTCTAAGAACAACGTGTCACCTGGATCTTGCACTCTTACCTTACGCATCATCTGACGTATTACTACTTCAAAGTGCTTGTCGTTAATTTTCACCCCTTGCAAACGGTATACTTCTTGAATTTCGTTAACCAAATACTGTTGAACAGCGGCTGGCCCTTGGATTCTTAAAATATCATCCGGAGTAATAGCACCATCTGACAACGGTACACCTGCTCTTACAAAGTCATTTTCCTGAACTAGAATTTGGCTTGATAATTTAACCAAGTATTTTCTAATGTCACCAAATTTAGATTCGATAACTACCTCACGGTTTCCTCTTTTGATTTTTCCAAAAGAAACAACACCATCAATTTCAGAAACAACTGCTGGGTTTGAAGGATTACGAGCTTCTAACAACTCAGTAATTCTAGGCAAACCTCCTGTAATATCTCCTGATTTAGAAGAACGACGCGGAATTTTCACCAACACTTTACCGGCTTTAATTTTCTCACCATTTTCAACCATCAAGTGGGCTCCAACAGGTAAGTTATACGAACGAATCAATTCATTGTCTTTACCGTAAACCAATAAAGTAGGAATTAATTTTTTAGCTCTGGATTCAGAAATTACCTTTTCTTGGAAACCAGTTTGCTCATCAATTTCAACCATAAATGATTGACCTTGCTCTAATTCTTCATAAGCAATCTTACCGGTAAACTCAGATACGATAACCCCATTATAAGGATCCCATTTACAGATCACATCTCCTTTAACAACAGACTGGCCGTCTTTAACGAAAATACTTGAACCGTAAGGAATATTATTTGTACTTAATAAAATACCTGTTCTTTCATCGATTAATTTCAATTCAGAAGAACGAGATACTACAATATCCACTGCATTACCTTCACTATCTTCTCCTTTAACAGTTTTTAAATCTTCAATTTCCAGTTTACCGTTAAATTTAGTAACGATACTAGACTCTTCAGAAATACCACCCGCAACACCACCAACGTGGAAAGTACGTAATGTTAACTGTGTTCCAGGTTCTCCAATAGATTGTGCTGCAATTACACCAACAGCTTCCCCTCTTTGTGTCATTTTTCCGGTAGCAAGATTTCTACCGTAACATTTGGCACAAATACCTTTTAGCGCTTCACAAGTTAACGGAGAACGCACTTCTACTTTCTCGATAGGAGAAGCATCAATTGCTTTCATGATAACCTCTGTGATTTGCTCCCCAGAATGAACTAAAATCTCACTGGTCAAAGGGTTGATTAAGTCTTGTAAAGCGACACGCCCTAAAATTCTTTCTCCTAAAGTTTCAACTATTTCCTCATTCTTTTTCAATGCTGAAACTTCAACACCTCTTAATGTACCACAGTCTTCGATGTTTACAATAACATCTTGCGATACATCATGCAATCTTCTTGTTAAATATCCTGCATCGGCTGTTTTCAAAGCCGTATCCGCAAGACCTTTACGCGCACCGTGTGTAGAAATAAAATACTCAAGGATAGAAAGACCTTCTTTAAAGTTAGAAAGAATAGGGTTTTCAATAATTTCACCACCACCAGCAGTAGATTTTTTTGGCTTAGCCATCAAACCACGCATACCGGTTAACTGACGAATTTGTTCTTTGGAACCCCTTGCTCCAGAATCAAGCATCATATACACCGAGTTGAAACCTTGTTGGTCTTCTCTAATGTTTTTCATTGCTAACTCTGTAAGTTGAGCATTCGCAGAAGTCCATACATCAATAACTTGGTTGTACCGTTCGTTATTAGTAATCAAACCCATATTATAATTAGCAGAAATACCTTGAACTTGTTCTCTGGCATCTGCAATTAATTTAGGTTTTTGATCCGGAATTCTAATATCACCAAGAGAGAATGACAAACCACCTTTGAAGGCAAATTTGTATCCCATGTCTTTCATATTGTCCAAGAAGACCGCAGTTGTAGGTACATCGGTAGCGCTTAAAACGTGTCCGATAATATCTCTAAGGTTTTTCTTAGTCAATACATCATTGATATATCCTGCAGCTTCTGGTACTACTTCATTAAATAATACACGGCCTGCAGTAGTTTTAATAATTTGGAAAACTAATTCTCCTGCTTCATTAAAATGTTTTGCTCTAATTTTCACTGAAGCATTCAATTCTAATCTACCTTCATTCAAAGCAATATTTACTTCTTCCGCAGAATAAAAAGTGATCCCTTCACCTAAAATTTTAAGCTCAGGAGTAGATAAACGTTCTTTGGTCATATAATACAGACCCAAAACCATATCCTGAGAAGGTACCGTAATTGGAGCACCATTTGCAGGATTCAAGATATTGTGAGAACCCAACATTAATAGTTGCGCTTCCAAAATAGCTTCAGGTCCTAATGGCAAGTGAACTGCCATTTGATCCCCATCAAAATCCGCATTAAATGCAGTACACACTAAAGGGTGCAATTGGATTGCTTTTCCTTCAATTAATTTTGGTTGGAATGCTTGGATACCTAAACGGTGCAAAGTAGGAGCACGATTCAGTAATATTGGGTGCCCTTTGATTACATTTTCAAGGATATCCCAAACTACAGGCTCTTTCTTATCTATTATTTTCTTAGCTGATTTAACCGTTTTTACAATTCCTCTTTCTATCAATTTACGGATAACGAAAGGTTTGTATAATTCAGCTGCCATATCTTTAGGGATACCACATTCAGACAATTTCAATTCTGGTCCAACAACAATTACCGAACGAGCAGAATAATCTACACGTTTTCCAAGTAAGTTTTGACGGAAACGACCTTGTTTTCCTTTTAGGGAATCCGAAAGTGATTTCAATGGACGGTTTGATTCTGTTTTTACTGCAGATGCTTTACGCGTATTGTCAAAAAGTGAATCTACCGATTCCTGCAACATACGTTTCTCGTTTCTTAAAATAACTTCTGGAGCTTTAATCTCCATTAATCTTTTCAAACGGTTGTTACGTATAATTACACGACGGTATAAATCATTCAAATCTGAAGTTGCAAAACGACCTCCATCAAGTGGCACAAGCGGACGTAATTCTGGTGGAATAACGGGTACCACTTTCATAATCATCCATTCCGGACGGTTCTCACGGTTCAAGTTAGACTCACGGAAAGATTCCACAACTTGTAATCTTTTTAATGCTTCCGTTTTACGTTGTTTAGACGTTTCATTGTTAGCATTGTGTCTTAATTGGTAAGACAATTGATCTAAATCAATTCTTGCCAATAAGTCCATAATACATTCTGCTCCCATTTTGGCAACAAATTTATTAGGATCAAAATCATCAAGATATTGGTTGTCAGCAGGAAGCGTATCTAAAATATTTAAATATTCTTCTTCTGTCAAAAAGTCTAATCTTTGTACTGATTCACCTTCTGCATTTTTAGCGATACCTGCTTGGATTACTACGTATCTTTCGTAGTAAATAATCATATCTAATTTCTTAGATGGAAGTCCAAGGATATAACCAATTTTGTTTGGAAGAGAACGGAAATACCAGATATGAGCAATAGGCACAACCAGATTGATGTGACCTACTCTGTCTCTACGTACTTTTTTCTCCGTTACTTCTACACCACAACGGTCACAGATGATTCCTTTGTAGCGAATTCTTTTATACTTACCACAAGCACATTCAAAATCTTTTACTGGTCCAAAAATACGTTCACAGAAAAGACCATCACGCTCCGGTTTGTGCGTTCTATAATTGATAGTTTCAGGTTTCAATACTTCACCTCTTGATTCTTTCAAGATCGATTCAGGAGAAGCAAGTCCTATGGAGATTTTATTAAACCTTTTTACAGGGTTTTTATCTTTATTGTTATTATTTCTATTATTCATCATAGTTTTTACTATTGATTTATTTGCAATTAAAAAATTAATTTTATTTCAGTCTTAAAGTCAAATGTCATAAAGTTTTTAAAGCCACGGATGACTTTAGACTTTAGACTTTCAAACTTTAGACTTAAACATTACCTCGAATTACTTCTCTAAACTTCAAATAAAAATTTTGAAGTGCTATTTATAAAACCAATTGGGTTTAAATAAAAAATCGGAACGGGTTACGGGTATAAATCCTAAAAACTCTTTTAAAAAAGTGTTCAGTATTCAGAATTTAGTGTTCAGTTTATCACTGATTACTAAATACTGAACACTGAATACTAAACTTCTATTCTTCTAGACGAATGTCAAGTCCAAGACCTTTCAATTCATGCATTAATACATTGAATGATTCCGGTAATCCTGGTTCTGGCATAGATTCACCTTTTACGATTGCTTCGTAAGTTTTAGCTCTACCAATAACATCATCAGACTTCACAGTCAAGATTTCTCTAAGTGTACTTGATGCTCCATAAGCCTCAAGTGCCCAAACTTCCATCTCTCCAAAACGCTGTCCTCCAAATTGAGCTTTACCTCCAAGTGGTTGTTGCGTAATCAATGAGTACGGACCTATAGAACGTGCGTGCATTTTATCGTCAACCATGTGTCCAAGTTTCAACATGTAGATAACTCCTACTGTTGCAGCTTGATGGAAACGTTCTCCTGTACCACCATCATATAAATATGTATGTCCAAAACGTGGTATTCCAGCTTCATCAGTCAATTCATTGATTTGATCAAGGGTTGCTCCGTCAAAAATTGGTGTAGCAAATTTTCTACCCAAGTTTTGTCCCGCCCAACCAAGAACTGTTTCATAAATTTGACCAATGTTCATACGTGAAGGTACACCAAGTGGGTTCAACACTATATCAACAGGCGTTCCGTCTTCAAGGAAAGGCATATCTTCATGACGAACGATACGAGCAACAATACCTTTGTTACCGTGACGTCCCGCCATTTTATCCCCAACTTTCAACTTACGTTTTTTGGCAATATATACTTTCGCTAATTTCAAGATTCCTGCTGGCAATTCATCTCCAACAGTAATAGTAAATTTCTCTCTACGTAAAGCACCTTGTAAATCGTTCAACTTAATTTTATAGTTATGAATTAAATCATTCACCATTTTATTAGTTGCATCATCAGCAACCCATTGACCTTTACTTAAGTGAGCAAAATCTTCAACCGCATAAAGCATTTTTTGAGTGTATTTTTTACCTTTTGGTAAAACTTCTTCACCCAAATCATTCATTACCCCTTGAGATGTTTTTCCGTTTACGATCAAGAAAAGTTTTTCCACTAATTTGTCTTTTAATTCAACAAATTTAACTTCAAACTCCATTTCAAGTGCTCCTAAAGCATCTTTATCTTGCGTACGTTTACGTTTATCTTTTACTGCTCTTGCAAACAGTTTTTTGTCTAAAACAACACCATGTAAAGAAGGAGAGGCTTTTAATGAAGCATCTTTTACATCCCCTGCTTTATCCCCAAAGATTGCACGAAGCAATTTCTCTTCCGGAGTAGGATCTGATTCTCCTTTTGGAGTAATTTTTCCGATAAGAATGTCACCAGGTTTAACCTCGGCTCCAATTCTGATCATACCATTTTCATCTAAATCTTTAGTAGCTTCTTCAGAAACGTTCGGTATATCGTTCGTCAATTCTTCGTTACCTAATTTAGTATCTCTAACTTCTAATGAATAATCATCCACGTGAATAGAGGTGAAAATATCGTCACGAACTACTTTTTCAGAAATTACAATCGCATCCTCAAAGTTGTACCCTTTCCATGGCATAAACGCTACTTTTAGGTTACGACCTAAAGCAAGTTCTCCATTTTGAGTGGCATAACCTTCTGACAATACTTGACCAAGAACAACTCTGTCGCCTCTTCTTACGATAGGTTTCAAGTTGATACTAGTACCTTGATTGGTTTTTCTAAATTTAATTAGATTGTATGTTTTCTCATCTGACTCAAAACTCACCATTCTTTCTTCTTCAGAACGATCGTATTTGATTGTGATAATATTAGCATCCACATATTCAACAGTTCCATCTCCTTCAGCGTTAATTAAAACTCTGGAATCCGAAGCAACTTGACGCTCTAAACCAGTTCCAACAATAGGAGCTTCAGGACGAATTAATGGTACGGCCTGACGCATCATGTTAGATCCCATCAAGGCTCTATTCGCATCATCATGTTCTAAGAAAGGAATCAAAGAGGCTGAAATAGAAGCAATTTGATTTGGAGCAACATCCGTATAATCCACTTTTGAAGGCTCAATTACTGGAAAATCACCTTCCTGACGGGCAATTACATTTTCAGCGATAATCTTACCTACTGCATCCATTTCTATGTTTGCCTGAGCAATCATCATTCCTTCTTCTTCTTCTGCACTCAAGTAAACAGGAGTAGACACTAGATCTACGACTCCGTTAGTTACTTTACGGTATGGAGTCTCAATGAAACCCATTCCGTTTACTTTAGCATAAACACCAAGAGAAGATATCAAACCAATGTTTGGTCCCTCAGGAGTTTCAATTGGACATAAACGTCCGTAATGCGTATAGTGAACATCACGTACCTCAAATCCGGCTCTTTCTCTCGAAAGTCCACCTGGTCCAAGTGCAGATAATCTTCTTTTGTGCGTAATCTCGGCTAATGGATTCGTTTGATCCATAAACTGAGACAACTGGTTTGTACCAAAGAAAGAGTTGATAACAGAGGATAATGTTTTGGCATTAATCAAATCTATCGGTGTAAACACCTCGTTATCCCTAACGTTCATTCGCTCTCTAATGGTTCTGGCCATACGCGCCAAACCAACACCAAACTGTTGTGACATTTGTTCTCCAACTGTTCGTACACGACGGTTTGATAAGTGATCAATATCATCAATCTCTGCTTTAGAGTTAATTAATTCAATCAAATATTTAACAATCGTTATGATATCTTCTTTGGTCAAGACTTGCTTTTCCATTGGAGTATCCAACCCTAATTTTTTATTTATTCTATAACGACCTACTTCACCTAAGTTGTACCGTTGATCAGAAAAGAATAATTTATCGATAATACCACGAGCCGTTTCTTCATCAGGCGGTTCAGCATTACGCAATTGTCTATAGATATGCTCAACAGCCTCTTTTTCAGAGTTTGTTGGGTCTTTTTGCAACGTATTATGAATGATTGCGTAATCTCCTTGATTAGCATCTTCTTTGTGAAGCAAAATAGATTTAACGTTAGAATCAATGATTTCTTCCACATTATCTTTGTCGATAATAGTGTCTCTATCAAGAATTATTTCGTTACGTTCAATAGAAACTACTTCACCAGTATCCTCATCTACAAAATCCTCATGCCATGTATTCAATACACGAGCAGCTAATTTTCTACCGATATATTTTTTAAGTCCTGTTTTAGAAACTTTAATTTCCTCAGCAAGATCGAAAATCTCTAGGATATCCTTATCTCTTTCGAATCCAATTGCACGGAATAAAGTCGTTACAGGTAATTTTTTCTTTCTGTCAATATAAGCATACATTACGCTGTTTATATCTGTAGAAAATTCTATCCAAGAACCCTTAAAAGGAATTACTCTGGCAGAGTACAATTTTGTTCCATTTGCATGAAATGACTGCCCGAAGAAAACACCAGGAGAACGGTGTAATTGAGAAACAACTACACGCTCAGCACCATTAATAACAAAAGTACCGCTTGGCGTCATATATGGAATTGTCCCAAGATAAACATCCTGAACAATAGTCTCAAAATCTTCATGTTCTGGATCTGTACAATATAGTTTTAACCTAGCTTTTAGGGGTACACTATGCGTAAGACCTCTTTCTATACATTCTTGAATTGTGTAACGTGGCGGATCTACAAAATAATCAAGGAATTCTAATACAAAGTTATTTCTTGTATCAGTAATTGGGAAGTTTTCCATGAAGGTATTGTAAAGCCCTTCGTCGCCTCTTTCGTCAGATTTAGTTTCTAATTGAAAAAAATCCTTAAACGATTTAACCTGAACATCTAGAAAATCTGGATAATCAGGAATATTTTTTGTAGAGGCAAAATTCAATCTTTCAGTTTGATTTGTTATCATCAATGGACAAAATTTTGATTAGAAAAGTAATTTTTTTGTATAAATAGTAATTTATTTATACCTTTTTTTTTTAAACCATTACATCTTTAAAAACCAATTTAAGATAACTACTTTCTTATTATCTGTTAATTTTTTTTCCTCGTAATGGATAAAATGAATCTATTTTAAAAGACTAGTATGTACTAATACAACGTAGCCTTTTGTTATACGAAAAATGGTTTAGGTCTTTGGATGACTCCAAGACCTAAACCTTATTTTCAAAACTAGAGTGAACTATTTAAGTTCAACCTCAGCTCCAGCTTCTTCCAAAGATTTTTTAAGCGCTTCTGCTTCATCTTTAGTCACACCTTCTTTAACATTGCTTGGTGCGCTGTCTACTACATCTTTAGCTTCTTTCAAACCTAAACCAGTAAGTTCTTTAACTAATTTTACAACTGCTAATTTAGAAGCACCTGCTGCTTTCAAAACCACTGTAAATTCTGTTTGAACATCTTCAGCAGCAGCTTCGCCACCACCTGAAACTACTACAGCTGCAGCAGCTGGTTCGATTCCGTACTCATCTTTTAATATTGTTGCTAATTCGTTAACTTCTTTTACCGTTAGGTTAACCAATTGTTCTGCGAATTGTTTCAAATCTGCCATTTTTTCTATCGTTTTAAAATGATTTGTAAAAAATATAATTTATTTATTGTGCGCGTTTTATGTAATAAAATTAGAGTAAAACTCTTCTTTCATTATGCCTCCACTTCCTCTGTAGCCTCTTCGCTTTTGGCAAATTGGTTTTGAAGAGCAGAAATAACTCTTTGTGCTGGTGACTGCAATAATCCAATAAGTTCGCCGATAAGCTCTTCTTTAGATTTAATAGTTGCTAATGCATCTAATTGATCGTCTCCAATATAAATTTCAGAGTTGATATAAGCTCCCTTTAATACCGGTTTAGCTGATTTTTTTCTGAAATCTTTTATTATCTTACCCGGAGCGTTTGCTATCTCAGAAATGAATATAGCACTATTACCCGTCAAAACTGAAGGTAAATCTCCATAATCATTAGCTGATGCTTCCATTGCTTTTGCAAGCAATGTATTTTTAACTACTTCTAATTTTATACCTGCTTTATAACAAGCTCTTCTTAAGTTCGTAGTTGCTTCTGCATTCATTCCAGAAATATCAGATACATAAATAATATTTGTACCAGCTAACTGTGCAGTTAAAACTTCAATCGCGATTGATTTTTCTTCTCTAGTCATACTAAAAATTTTTAACTACCAATTATACTGCCTTAGGATCCAATGCAATTGCAGGACTCATAGTGCTAGTTAGGTAAATACTTTTGATGTAAGTTCCTTTAGCCGCAGTTGGTTTAAGTTTGATTAATGTTTGAATAATTTCGTGAGCATTGTCAACAATTTGTTCAGCTCCAAAAGAGACTTTACCAATTCCTGCATGCACTATACCAGTTTTGTCAACTTTAAAGTCAATTTTACCAGCTTTTACCTCTTGAACAGCTTTTGCAACATCCATAGTTACAGTACCTGTTTTAGGGTTAGGCATTAAACCTCTAGGTCCTAAAATACGACCTAATGGACCTAATTTACCCATAACAGAAGGCATTGTGATAATTACATCAACATCTGTCCAACCGTCTTTTATCTTTTGTAAATAGTCATCAAGACCTACATAGTCAGCACCAGCTGCCAAAGCTTCCGCTTCTTTGTCCGGAGTAACCAATGCTAATACTTTAACATCTTTACCAGTACCATGAGGCAATGTTACTACACCTCTTACCATTTGATTCGCTTTTCTTGGATCTACACCCAAACGAACTGCGATATCAATAGACTCATCAAATTTTGCAGAAGCAACAACTTTTATTAATGCCGCAGCATCTTTAAGAGAATATAATTTGTTCTTTTCAATTTTTGAAGCAGCCTCTTTTTGCTTTTTTGTCAATTTTGCCATGTCTTACCCTTGTTTTAGAGGAGAATCTCCAGTTACAGTTATACCCATAGATCTAGCCGTTCCTGCGATCATGCTCATAGCAGATTCGATAGTAAATGCATTCAAATCCACCATTTTATCTTCGGCGATTGTTCTAATTACGTCCCAAGTAACGTTAGCCACTTTTTTACGATTAGGTTCACCTGAACCAGATTTTAGCTTTGCAGCTTCCAATAATTGGACAGCAGCAGGTGGTGTTTTTACAACAAAATCAAAAGATTTGTCTTTATACACTGTAATTTGCACAGGGCAAACTTTGCCGGCTTTATCTTGAGTTCTTGCATTAAATTGCTTACAGAACTCCATGATATTAACACCAGCAGCACCTAAAGCAGGTCCAACCGGTGGCGATGGATTCGCAGCACCTCCCTTAACTTGTAGTTTAACTACTTTACTAATTTCTTTAGCCATTTTTTAAAAATTTAACACTACAATCTTTGGAAGCGATTGCAATGGATATTATAGATGTAACAAAATTATACTTTTTCAACTTGCATAAAACTCAATTCTAATGGTGTTTTTCTTCCGAAAATTTTCACCATTACTTCCAGTTTACGCTTTTCTTCATTAATTTTCTCCACAGTTCCGTTAAAACCATTAAAAGGACCATCAACAACCTTAATCGTCTCACCAATATTGAAAGGAATAGAACGTGTATCGGTATTAACCGCTAATTCATCTACTTTACCTAACATTCGATTCACTTCGGAAATTCTCAAAGGAACAGGTTCCCCCCCTTTAATCTCTCCTAAAAAACCAATAACACTTGTTATTGATTTAATAATATGAGGTATTTCACCAATCAGATTAGCCTCTATCATGACGTATCCTGGAAAATAAACCTTATCTTTAATTATCTTTTTTCCCTCTTTTACAGTAACTACTTTTTCAGTAGGAACCAAAACCTGTGACACATAATCACCCATCCCAAGTCGTGCGATTTCGGTTTCGATATAAGCTTTCACTTTATTTTCTTGACCACTTACCGCCCTAACGACATACCACTTTTTAATATTATTATCTGCCATAACAAAAAAATTATGCTTTTATCCAGTTAAAAAAACCAGCCAAAGCTTTTGCGAAAATTTCATCTACTCCCCAAGTTGCCAAAGCGAATAATACTGAAAAAACAGCCACAACAATCGTTAGACGCTGAACCTCAGCCCAAACCGGCCAAGTTACATTTGACTTTAATTCCTCAAATGCCTCTGATATGTAATTAACAACTTTTGTCATTATGATTTATTTTTTTGCACGGGCGGAGGGATTCGAACCCCCATCAACGGTTTTGGAGACCGCTATTCTACCCTTGAACTACGCCCGTTCGTTAATAAAAGCCAGTAACAACTTTACGGAGTTACTGGCTTTATACTTTTTTATCCTATTTGGATTATGCTACAATTTCAGTTACCTGACCTGCACCTACAGTTCTACCACCTTCACGGATAGCAAAACGTAAACCAACACTTAATGCAATTGCACTAAGCAACACAACATCAATAGTTAAGTTATCCCCAGGCATAACCATTTCTACACCTGTAGGCAAAGTAATGATCCCTGTTACATCCGTTGTACGTACATAAAACTGTGGACGGTAGTTATTGTGAAATGGTGTGTGACGACCACCTTCTTCTTTTTTCAAGATATAAACCTCAGCTTTAAAAGTAGCATGTGGTTTAACTGAACCTGGCTTACAGATAACCATTCCTCTTTTGATGTCTTCTTTTTGAATACCTCTTAAAAGAATACCTACGTTGTCTCCAGCTTCACCTCTATCAAGGATTTTACGGAACATCTCAACTCCAGTAATAGTAGAAGTCAATTTTTCAGCTCCCATACCAATGATTTCAACTGGATCTCCTGTATTAGCAACACCTGTTTCGATACGACCTGTAGCAACAGTTCCACGACCAGTGATTGAGAACACATCTTCAACAGGCATCAAGAAAGGTTTTGCAACATCTCTTACCGGCTCTTCGATCCAAGAATCTACAGCTGCCATCAATTCAAGAATTTTTGGTACCCAAGCTGGATCATTATTCAATCCACCTAAAGCTGAACCCTGAACAACAGGACCATTATCTCCATCATATTCATAGAAAGATAACAAGTCTCTGATTTCCATCTCAACTAATTCAAGTAATTCCTCATCATCAACCATATCCACTTTATTCATGAATACAACCATTCTAGGAATACCTACCTGGCGACCTAAAAGGATATGCTCACGTGTTTGTGGCATTGGCCCATCAGTAGCAGCTACAACAAGAATAGCACCATCCATTTGAGCAGCACCTGTAACCATGTTCTTTACGTAATCCGCGTGACCTGGACAGTCAACGTGAGCGTAGTGACGATTAGCAGTTTCATACTCAACGTGAGATGTATTAATTGTAATACCTCTTTCTTTTTCTTCTGGAGCATTATCAATTTGATCAAATGATTTTGCTTGACAATACCCTGCATCAGACAATACTTTTGTAATTGCCGCAGTTAATGTCGTTTTTCCGTGATCCACATGCCCAATTGTTCCAATGTTTAAATGGGGCTTGTTACGGTTAAAATTTTCCTTTGCCATTTTACTTAATTTTAAATCTTGTTATATATTAATTTCTATTTCCTACTTACTTGAGCCAATGTCGGGAATTGAACCCGAGACCTCTTCCTTACCAAGGAAGCACTCTACCCCTGAGCTACACCGGCAGAGAATTAATTTTAAATGTTGCATTTTAAATTAATTTAAAACTTTCATCGTGGGGAGAGCAGGATTCGAACCTGCGAAGTTTACACAGCAGATTTACAGTCTGCCCTCGTTGGCCGCTTGAGTATCTCCCCTACTTTTTATATTGCCAGACCTTTACAGTCTTGAGCCGGCGGAGGGACTCGAACCCACGACCTGCTGATTACAAATCAGCTGCTCTAGCCAACTGAGCTACGCTGGCGAATCAATAAAAAAAGTCCGCTATTTCTAACGGACTGCAAATGTATAGATTTTATCTCTCAATCAAAACTTTTTTTAAAAAAAAATCATATTAAATATGCGAACTTATTTTTTCTTTCCTTTTTACCAATAATCGTTCTAAAGATTCAGCAGAAAGTTCTAAGGCTTCTTCAAAAGTTTTACATTGCTTTTTAACTAAAAAATCATCCCCAGGAACATTCATTTTTACCTCAGCAATTTTATTTTCTTTATCACTAGTCTTCTCCACTTTCAAAAAAACATCGGCGGACACCACCTTGTCATAATATTTCTCTAACTTGTCCATTCTTTCTTGAACAAAATCTACTAGCTTTTTGTCAACAGTAAAGTTAACTGCATGAACACTTACCTTCATAATCATTTTTTTTAGTTAAACATTTTACGAATCATTTACGTCCTCGAGGATGCGCCTCTTTATAAATATTTTTAATTTCTGACAAACTGCTATGGGTATAAATTTGAGTTGAAGCCAAACTAGAATGCCCTAACAATTCCTTTACTGAATTTAAATCCGCACCATTATTTAATAGATGTGTTGCAAAAGTATGCCGCAGGATATGTGGACTTTTTTTTACTTTCTCAGACACACCACTAAAGTAAGAATTTATTAGCCGATACACAAAAGAATCATTTAATTTTAATCCTTTTTTTGTGAGAAAAAAATAAGCATTATCAACGACTATTGCCAACAAAGCTCTTTCCTTTAGGTACAAACAAAACTGAGCCGCCAGTACCGGCAAAACAGGAAGGATTCGTTCTTTACTTCGCTTGCCCAATACTTTAATTGTACTATTGGATAAGTCAATATTTGCTATTTGAAGCTGAATCAGCTCTGCGCGTCGCATTCCGGTAGTATACAACAAATCGATTATGAGTTTATTCCTCACTTCTTCAAATCCAATTGTATTTTGCATTTGATCTAAAACATTCAAAACTTCCTTTTCAGAAAAAGGAACCTGCAAAACCCTCGAAGCCTTCAATGCTTTATGCCCTGACAATGGACTAACCCGAATTTGCTTTGTTTTCAACAGGAATTTGTAAAATGCTTTTAAAGACGCTATTTTTCTATTAACGGAGCCATTTGAGACCCCATCATCCACAAGTACTACAATCCAACTCCTGATTTGACTATACCCTGCCTGCTCTATGCCTTGCTCCTCAAAGTGAATTTTGTTGAATGATTCAAAAGAAGCAATATCCGCACAATATGCCGTTAGGGTATGAGGAGAATATTTTTTCTCCAACTGTAGATAATCCCGAAAAGCGTCTTTATTAGTAGTCATAAAAAAACCGTTAGCATCAAAGTTATACAATTTTGATGACTAACGGTATTTTATTTAATAGATATTGACTAACTCTCTAAGTTATCTCTCATATTTTGGATATAAGCCGCTTTTTGAATTTTGATTCTATTTGTAACTGAAGGCTTAATAAAAGCAGTACGTGCTCTTAGTTGACGAACAGTTCCTGTTTTATCAAATTTTCTTTTGTAGCGTTTTAATGCTCTATCGATATTTTCTCCGTCTTTAATTGGTATAATTAACATAATATAGACACCCCCTTTCTTTAAGTGTGCAAAAGTAAACATTATTTTGAATTGGAAGTCATTAATTGTGAATTTATTTGAGCATGCTTGCAAAAAACAAATTCCGTTTCACGAATAGGCTATCATGTGCTGCCAGCTATTCGCTATAATCTTATTCATTGCGAGGTATCGGGGTAAAATTCGCAGTACTATCCTTGACATAAAAAGAAGAGTCAATACACAAATTGACTCTTCTTTTTACAAAATACTCACTTTATTGAATCTAAAGCATCCCGTTAAGCAAAACTTATTCGCTCCAGAAACTACCTAATCAAAGTCTAAACTACTTTACCGCTGGCACATAATTTTGATTATCAATAATTAATTTTCCTAAAATCTCTTTAAGAATTTCTGAAGTTCCTCCGCCTATTGGCCCTAAACGACTGTCCCTAAACAAACGTGCCAATGGATACTCCTCCATATACCCATAACCACCTAACATTTGTAAACAACTATAAATAGTATCATCTGCAACTTTTGTAGATTTCAGCTTAGCCATAGTGGACTCTTTTACGACGTATTCTCCTTTATCTAAACGAGCGACAGCAGCATAGTTAAACACCTTACAGTGTTCTACCTCTGTTGCATGCTCAACAAGCGTATGTCTTAATGCTTGAAACTTACTTATTTTTTTTCCAAATGCCTCTCTATGCGACATATAATCTATTGTATAATCTATTGCATATTCAGCTCTAGCATGTGCATTTATCGCCATGATTAAACGCTCCAAAGCAAAATGCTGCATGATGTAAGGAAATCCTTTCCCTTCTTCACCCATTAAGTTTTCTGCTGGGATCTCTACGTTGTCAAAGGCAATTTCAGCAGTATCAGATGCTCTCCAACCTAATTTATCTAGTTTGACAGCCGATATCCCTTTTAAACCAGTATCCATCAAAAAGATGCTAATCCCTTTGTTTCCAAGTTCAGGATTAGTTTTTGCTGCAACAATATAATAGTCTGCATAAACACCGTTTGTAATAAATGTTTTGGAACCATTAATAATATATTTATCTCCTTTTTTTACGGCATTAGTGCGCATCCCCGCAACATCACTACCCCCAAAAGGCTCTGAAATACATAAAGCTCCTATTTTCTTTCCGGCGATACTTGGCACTAAGTAATCTTGCTTTATCCTTTCGTCACCCTCAGCATTCAAATGGGTCATCGCTAAATACCCATGAGCCCACATGGCAGCAGCAAAACCTGATGACTTAATTTTTTGCAATTCTTCGAGAAAAATAACAGTATAAAATAAATCGAGATTCAGACCGCCATAAGCCTCTGGGTAGGCAATACCAAAGTACCCCATCTCGCCAAATTTTTCCCAAATAAAACGTTCTATTGTACCCGTTTTTTCCCACTTTTCGATATGCGGAACAACTTCTTTCTGCAGAAAATCTTTTAAACTTTCTCTAAATGCATGGTGTTCTTCCGTAAAATAAATTGAATTCATATAGTATATTTTTCTTAACAAATAGTATTAATTGAAGCATAATAAAGCAGTACTATTTCAAATTTCGTTTTTAAACGATTAAAAATAATCCGCTAATAAAAAAGTAACACCTCTATTTTAAAAGGCAATACAATTCTCTTGTCCGGGGCTTAAAATCTGACACTTCTAATTAAAGTCCAAATATAAGTCAATTATTTTTGCTTTATCAACAGGAAATCCCTTAATTTTTATTAAATCCTCAATATTATTAAAATCCCCCTTCATGCTTCTATAAGTTATAATTTCTCTGGCCAGTGCATACCTAAAATAATAAAACTGAGAAAGCTCCTTTAAAGAAGCGGTATTGACCTTGATTTTTTTAAATTGAGGCAGCGCCAAAACTTCAAAATGAGTATTCAAATTCTCAATTACTTCTGGTGACAACCCCCAAATATCCTGCATTTGATCCATAGAAACAAATCCGCCCAACGTTTCTTTTTGTTTTAAAATGCGAATAGAAATGGCCTCACCTATTCCATAAATTTTTACCAAATCTTCTTTTGTTGCCCTATTGATATCAATGACTAGGATTTTTTCTTTTTTGGCGAAAGCTGGATTTGAATATTTTTTATATGTAATAAATTTAGTTTTCTGTTTTTTAGCAAGCACCCAATCCGGGAATTTAAAATAAGGCGCTAGCACATTTAACAATGAGTCTGAAACTTTAGTCACGTTCTGAAACTCCTCAGGAGAATTTACATATTTGTTTTGTTTTCTAAAAGCGAGCAAACGATCAATTTCCTGAAGAGACATTCCTAATCTATATCCTTTATAATCTGTGATAAAATTGGGATTAAAAAGATACACATTGGGCTTTTTATTTGCAGCTTCCATAGTAAGGGAATCCATTGCAGTTTGAAGAGAAAGCCATTTTTGTTTTTCAGGATACGCTTTAGATACCGCTCTAAAATCAACAAAAAAATAAACCAGCTGCAGGACTACACTAATTACAAACAAAAAGAAAATACCGGTTCGTTGCTCCTTAGTGAACTTAAAATAAGTTAGAATCGTTTTAAAACTCATGGGATACGTATCGATTTGCTAGCATTAAAAATAATTCTAAATTTATAAATTAAATCAAGACCGTTCGCTTTCTGTAGATTTTTTTTCAAAAACAAATTAATACCCGCTACAAGCCTATTTGACAAAATAATTTCACCGGGAATCAATATTAAAAAAGACGACAAATCATTTTTTACAACTTAAAATTCAATTATTGTTTTTATTTTTTATAAAAAACAATACATTTGGAGCTTAATAACAAACAAAACCATATAACCCATGTCAATTTGGAAAACTAAACCCCTTTCGGTATTGCTAAATGAAGCATCAGAATCTGAAAAAGGATTAAAAAGAACTTTGTCTTCACGTTCATTAGTAGCGCTAGGAGTTGGAGCAATTATCGGAGCAGGATTATTTTCTTTAACAGGAATCGCAGCCGCAGATAATGCAGGACCCGCAGTAACGCTATCCTTCGTCTTAGCAGGGATAGGCTGTGCCTTTGCTGGATTGTGCTACGCTGAATTTGCCTCTATGATCCCAGTAGCAGGAAGTGCTTACACCTATTCTTATGCCACAATGGGAGAATTTGTTGCTTGGATTATTGGATGGGATTTAGTGCTTGAATATGCTCTTGGAGCCGCAACAGTAGCAGTGAGTTGGTCTCAATACGTAGATAAATTCCTCGCCAATTATGGACTCAATATTCCCCAAGAGATACTCCATGGACCATGGGATGAGAAACCAGGATTCATTAATTTACCCGCCATATTAATTATATGTGCCCTTTCTCTACTATTGATTAGAGGTACAAAAGAATCAGCTTTATTAAACAATATTTTGGTTATTTTAAAAGTAACTGTTGTTATTGTATTCATAGGTATCGGATGGGGTTTTATTGACGGAGCGAATCATACTCCATTTATCCCTGTAAATGAAGGCGAAGCCCTTTTAAGCTCAGGAAAGATGACATTTTTAAATTTCTTTAGTAGCGATTACTTTGGTCATTACGGCTGGAGTGGTATTCTAAGAGGTGCAGGAGTTGTGTTTTTTGCATTTATAGGATTTGACGCTGTTTCTACAGCTGCACAAGAGGCAAAAGATCCACAGAAAGGTATGCCAATTGGTATATTAGGGTCGCTCATAATTTGTACCGTTTTATATGTTCTATTTGCTTTTGTTTTAACTGGTTTAGAAAACTACCTTAACTTTAAAGGTGACGCAAGCCCTGTCACTACAGCGTTTGCTAAAACAGGTTATACATTCTTAAACTCAGCATTAACAATTGCGATTATTGCAGGATATACCTCTGTAATGTTAGTGATGTTGATGGGGCAAAGTAGGGTTTTCTACAGTATGAGTATTGACGGATTATTACCTAAATTTTTTAGTACATTACACGCAACAAATAGAACACCATACAAAACAAACCTACTTTTCATGGTTTTTGTTAGCATGTTTGCAGGATTTGTTCCTGTGTCAGACTTAGGTCATATGGTAAGTATAGGAACATTATTTGCGTTTGCTCTTGTATGTATTGGAGTTGTTGTAATGAGAAAAACTAATCCCGATGCAGTAAGAGGTTTTAGAGTGCCATTTGTACCAGTATTTCCAATTCTAGGAGTTATCATCTGTCTAATCTTGATGGCTGGATTACCTATTGAAAGTTGGGAAAGACTTGCCATTTGGATGATTATTGGAGTTGCTATCTATTTTGCCTACGGTAAGAAAAAAAGTAAACTAAACAATCCGGATAAATAAATTTACAGCATACAAAAAAGGGATTCTAGAATAGTTTAACTATTTTAGAATCCCTTTTTTTATTTAACTCTTTTTACAAATCAAAAACCGAAGTGCGTTTTGCACGAATTAAATCTTTCAACCGCATCCAAAAAGCCAAAGTTAAATACACGGCAAACCACAAGCCAGCTGTAACAAATGACAAGTAAATAAAAAATAGTCGGACGCTACTGGCACGCATTCCTAAGGTATCTGCTAAGCGGGAGGAAACATGAAAACCGTGTTTCTCAAAAAAGAACTTAAGCTTAATTACTGCTGACATTTTTCAGTTAGTGTATTAAATTCGTCAATCACATATTTAAAAAACAAATTTACAACATTCTCCAGTAAACAAATCCAAAAATAATTGAATTAATTTTTTTTCAACAATTCCATTCCTACGGCACATTCTAAGCATTTACCTGCGTTGCAATACTCCATTTTTAATTGCAGTAATGATTGGGTATCAAAAGCACTTGCAGCGAGAACCCCAAAAGACTTGAATTTATCTATAATGGCATTTTTCTCCGGAGAAACTTCTTCTAACAGACGAATTAAATCCTCTGAAATTTCTTTTCCCTGACTTTTAGCAAAAGCAAATTGTAGCGGAAGTATGGTATTTATGACAATCAAGTCAATGAAAGATTTTGAAAGCGATTTCCTTTTCTTTGGACTTTCTTTATCAAATTGGTAATGATTCAACCAATATTCAGAAGTCGAAACCTGAAACAGGTCGTAACTACTTTTTAATGAATTCAAAACACTTATTTTTGAAAATAAATGTACCTGACTGTGGTATAAATTCGCCAATTGAGAAAGACGTATCGTAGGAAAATTATCCGGGCGATGCTTAAAAAACTGGACTGGTGCCTGGCCACCTTGCTCCAATTGGTATTTATGTATCAAGTAAAAATACCTAAACTTTAAATCTTTGAAATAAGTATCCTCCTTATCAGAATCCAATAACCCTGCGGTTCCAAAAATTAATGCTTCCAGATTCTCAATTTCAAAACTTTCTTTTCTAAGCACCGAAAAAGGAATGTTTTGTGCCATATTAAAAAAGAGTTCTCCATTGGTATTTAATCCAAAATTTTTAGCCAAAAGGCAAAACAACACTGCTTCCCAATCGTGATTGGTTTGTTCTAACAAATCAAATATAGATTTTGCTTTTCTTTCCAGACGTTCAAAAAACAAACGTTCCTGCCAATTTTTAAAGACAAATCCATCAATTTTATTAATTTGCTTTTCGCAAAAAATCCATGATTTGGGTGCCATTAAAGATTGGTAATTTTCAAGGGTGGCCTTATCCACATATTTTTTAAGTTCCAAAACCGGAATTTCGCTGTTATTGCTTCTAAACACTTCCGTATCATGCTCCCAAACTACATGTAAAATAACGTTTTCATATCCTGAATCCTGTTCATGATGATGCACATACCAGTCTGACGATTTAAGATGAATTTCGACATTTCCTGCCCATTTTTGATTTGCAATCGTTATTTGTGCATTAAAAAAATCAGGACCGGCCAGTTCAAGATATTGGCCCACAGTAACAATTGTGATTTCCTCTCCATTGAAAGTTTTCAAATTCAAAGTATCAAATTTCTTGAATTTCCACAGGTAATGGAGGAAATCTTCTTTCATATTGAAAATATTAGATTGAAGACTAATGTAGTAAAAAAAGAAATAGCAAATTATCTAAAACAAAAAAAATCAGAAATTTCCCTAAAACTCCAAATATTATTTTGGCAAAATAGGATGTTTTTATTTCAACAAATACAATTTGGCACAAGCCCGGGCATCAGATAACGCTTCGTGATGATTCAAAGCGATATTCATTTCCCGGCAACAATCGCTCAATTTAGTTGGTTTCAATCCTTTGGCTTTGTATATTTTTACGGTACATTCCCAACGAGAGGCAATATTCAAATCCGCATACTCTAAATTATAAAGCGCCATTGATTTTGCCAAAACATTCCGGTCAAAACTTTCATTGTGAGCTACAACCATCCTGTTTTGCAACCGTTTTTTAATTTCAGGATATACCTGAGCAAATGACTTAGCATTCATGGTATCACGCGGATAAATCCCATGCACTTGAATGGTAAAAGGAGAATATAAATTATTTGGCGGTTTGATTAAACTAACAAACTCATCTGTAATTATTCCATTTTCTACGGTTACAATTCCTACAGAACACGGATGGTATGCGGTTGCTGTTTCAAAGTCTATAGCGGTGAAGGTCAATTTGATTTCAGATTTAGGGTTAACGATATTTGATTTCAGATTTACAAAAATACTGTCAATTATAGAAGTTCAATGTATTTGTTACCTTTTTTTTAGATGTTCTTGCAAACTTTTAGATTCCAAAAATTTTACAGCAACAAAGTAATTAAACCAAAAAACCTTGCAGGTTTTTTGATTCTTGTTGGAGTATAATTAGGGAATAAAATCCAGTTTTAATCTTATTTTATCGACCCAATAATATCATATTTAGTTATAATATGGTGATTTCCATTCTCTAATTCAATCAAAACGGCTTCATTCTCTTTCGTGAATAATCGAGAAACTTCTTCAATAGGAGTTCCGTGTTTCACTATTGGAAAAGGTTTTCCCATTACATCTTTAATCGGTTTATCAGCTACATTTTTGTCGGCTACGTAACTTTGAAACAAATCACTTTCATCAACAGAACCTACAAATCCGGTGGTATCAATGACAGGAATTTGAGATATTTTGTATTTACGCATTCTTTCTATGGCGTGCGAAACTAATTCTTCGGTACGCACCACAATCAATGGTTTGTCGATATGATCTTTGATTACATCCTCCGCCTTTGTGATTTCTTCTTCTAGAAAACCGCGTTCCCGCATCCAGTCGTCATTGAACATTTTACCTACATAACGGCTTCCTGAATCATGAAAAAGAACCACAACTACATCTTCCGGTTTAAAATGTTCTTTGAGTTGCAACAATCCTTTGATCGCCGCACCAGCAGAATTCCCTACAAATATTCCTTCTTCAAGTGCAATTTTACGGGTATAAACCGCCGCATCTTTATCCGTTACTTTTGTAAATCCGTCAATCAAAGAAAAGTCTACATTCATGGGTAATATGTCCTCACCAATCCCTTCTGTGATATACGAATAGATTTCATTTTCATCAAAAATTCCTGTTTCATGGTATTTTTTAAATACAGAACCATAGGTATCGATTCCCCAAATTTTAATGTTTGGATTTTTCTCTTTCAAATATTTCCCAACTCCGGAAATAGTTCCTCCAGTGCCTACCCCCGATACAAAATGAGTAATTTTACCACTTGTTTGCTCCCAAATTTCCGGTCCCGTTTGCTCGTAATGCGCGATAGCGTTTGAAGGGTTGTCGTATTGATTCACATACCAGGAATTAGGCGTTTCTTTGGCCAATCGTTTAGAAACCGAATAATACGACCTTGGATCCGTAGGTTCTACATCCGTAGGACACACCACAACTTTAGCGCCTACGGCACGAAGAATATCCATTTTTTCTTTGGACTGTTTGTCTGAAATTACACAAATTAGTTTGTATCCTTTTATAATGGCGACTAATGCCAATCCCATTCCTGTATTCCCGGAAGTTCCTTCAATAATAGTTCCGCCTGGCTGTAAACGGCCATCAGCCTCCGCATCTGCAATCATTTTTACAGCCATTCTGTCTTTTACGGAATTTCCTGGATTGAACGTTTCCACCTTAGCAAGTACTAAGGCCTCTACTTCGGCAGTTACTTTATTGAGTTTCACTAATGGGGTGTTGCCTATGGTACCTAATATATTTTCTGCGTAGCGCATTGTATAATAAATTTAAGATTGTAATTTGTTGTAAATACTGCTACAAAGATAGTATTTTGTTATAAATTAATCTTGTTTACGAAATTTTGCGTTCGTGATAATAGCGACATCCTTTCCTTGTTTGCTGCCAAGCAAGGAAAGATATAGCGGATAGCGCGATAAAACGCCCAAAAAAAATGACTTAAAAAATTGAAATTTTAAAGAGCTATTAATTAAAGAAGTTCCAAATTAAACCAAATCGGATCGTAAAATCACGCGATGGATTATTGGGGGAGGCATAAAAATCATTGCCGGTGAGTGCCGAATTAAAATGTTCCGCTTTCAAATAGATCCTTGTTCTTTGAATTTTTGCATTGATAAAAAAATCAAGGTTAGGATGATTGCCAATTTTTTTGTCTTTTTGCACAAAAAATTCTCCTATGACCGGATTGTATTCATTGGCATAATAACTGGAAAAGTAATTGAGAGAAATCCCTGTTTGCAGAAATAAGGCTTTTTTAAACAAAAAATTCGAGTAGTAAAACGTATTTCGCGTTACAATTTCAGGCACGTTCAAGATGGCATCTTGTTGTTCTGTTTTTTGATATAAAACTGTATTATCTAACGCAAATTTTCCAAATTTTAATTCTCTGCTGATTTTGATCGATACATAATTTATTGTGCTATTGTATTGTGCCGGCGCAACAATTTGTGTGTTAACTGTTTTTTGCTGCGCAGTTGATGCTTCGGTAAAATACAAATGATCATTCAACACTGAAAACTGCAATTCCGCATCTAGCCAAGGAGAAATGGCATTAGCTTTTATTGTGTTTATTTTTTCATTCTTAAAATCATTAGACCAGTTGTACTGCACGTAACTGCTCTGGTGCAGATTGTAATTGTTATTGGGTAGTTTGTTTATGTTTTGATACTGAAATGCAAATTGAATTTCATCAGTGAGCTCATACTTCAATTTAGCATCTAAATTTGAAAGCGACTGGTTGGTAATGGATCTGGAATAAGAAAAAATACCGTTCCAATTGTTTTTTCGGTATTCATATTGACCTCCGGCACTATTAATGTTCTGGCTCAAGAAACTTGGGACTGTTTTCGCATCAAATATTAGGATCTGATTGTAATAATAATTAGATCTGAAATCGTCAGCAAAAAACTGAAATTTACCCAATGTTGTATTTTCATAAATCAAACCAATTCTATTGTACATCTTGTTGTAACGAGTTTGATCATTGATCCCGCTGTTTGCAAAAGAGTCCCCAAACCGGTCAACTATTGCCCCTCCTACGGCAGATGCTACTGTGGCCTGATTGTATTCAAAGAACTTATTTTCGTAATTAAACTGATGCGTGAGATACGCGTTATTGTCTCCTTTTTTTGTGTTAATTCTAAAATTGTGATCCACAAAAATTCTTTTTCCTTTCAGAAATGATTTGGCGTCATTAAGATACACTTCAAATCTTTGTCTGTTATCGTAGTTTGGATCACCACTTTCAAAATCATTAATAGTCGTAATTCCACCGTTTTCTTCATTTAAAATATCTTGATAGGTATAATGTGCATTAGCAAAATACCGTTTATTTTTAGTGTTGTAACTGGTGGTGAACCTGAAATTTCCTGTACTTGAGAGCTGATTGATGTATTCTCCTTCTGAACGTAGTCCTCTGTAGGCGATCGAAAAATTTAAATTTTTTGAGGTGTTCAGGGTAATAAAGGCATCTACTGACTGCCCCTTTTGTACGGTTGTTTTAAAATATAATTCGGTAACAGGAGTTGCTACAGAGCTGTAACGGATTTGGTTTGCCTCCAAAAAATTAAAATGCTTTGCTTTAAAACCAAATTCCGGAAATACAACTACATCCGTCAAACCGTATTGTAAGGTATTGTATGTTTGTCCATCATTTGCAAAAGGTAAAAGTCCAAAAATGTCTTTTCGCAAATAGTTGTGGCTGTATTCTTTTTGAATATTGAGAGACGTGTCAATGTAAGTGGTATCCCGTTCTAAAGTGATGAACCGATACATATCAACAGTAGCCACTTTTTGTTCTTTTTGTTTATTGACCGTATCTGACGCACTTTGGTATTTACTGGCAGTATCTGTATTAGTAATATTTTTTTGAGAAAACAGCAGCATGGGCACTGCTAAAAAACAAAATAAAAATAATATTCTCATTTGACAGGATCTAATTAGTCGGTTACGTATACAGTTTTAACTCGGCAAAGATAAATGATAAAAACCTATAAATAAAAAAACATCTGACGGAAGTATGTGTTATACAAGAAAATTACTCGCTGTCAATTTACTCTTTCGGGACAGTTTTAAAGGGACCTGCAAGCCACAAATTTTCAGGAAACACTCCTTTTTCGTAGCATTTTGCACTACAAAACGATACATTAAACAACTGTCTAATAATAATAATAATAGCTACTGTCCTCTATAAAACAACACCGTAGTGATGGTCTTGAAAGCAATGTTCAAATCTAGGTAAATGCTGCGGTGCTTGATATAATACAAGTCATACTGCAGCTTGATCAGACTATCATCAATGGTTTCCCCATACGTATAATTGACCTGTGCCCAGCCAGTAAGTCCCGGCTTGATGATGTGTCTGGTTTCATAAAAAGGCATTATTTCTGCAATTTCTTTTACAAAAATAGGACGCTCGGGACGCGGACCTATAAAAGCCATATCACCTTTTAGTATATTGATAACCTGAGGAAACTCATCGATTCTGGTTTTACGCAGAAATTTCCCAAAAAGCGTCACTCGGGAGTCATTTGTAGCGGTAAAAACGGCACCGTTCGATTCGGCATTTTTAACCATTGTCCGGAACTTTAAAATTTTAAATACCGCCCCATCTTTGCCTATCCGTTCTTGTGAATAAAACAACGACCCTTTATTTCCTATTGCATTTCCAAGCAAAATAAGCGGACACAAGAACACGCCTACAACAAGTCCAGACAAGGAAACGGTTATTTCAAATATTCGCATAACAATCAAATACAATTTATTCTGATTGCTTCGGCTAAAAGGAAAAAAACGATAAAAATCCCGTGACATGTACTGCACTGGTATGCGCTGGGTTTTACTTTCATATACCTGTGTATATTCCCGTATAATATTCCCAGCCTCTAATAAATGAAGCAATTGTTGGTACAAATCTGCTGTAATACCTCCCGTTTTTTGGGAAGCAATCACAATTTCAGAAACTCCGTTTTCATTCACAAAAGAGAACAAATCCTCTCTTTTGATGTGCTGCACATAATGGTATTCTTCCATTTGTTGTTCACTGGAATCTAGATTAACAAACCCAATTATTTTATAATGCGGATCAATATTTTCAAGTCCTAAAATCAACTCCTGTACCTGCTCCTGATCACAAATCAAGATTGCTTTCTGAAAAAATCGATTAGAGGCCAAAAAGGTTACATACAACATCCTCCAGAAAAACAACGATAAGAATACGACCAGAAAAAACAATAGAATTTGAAGGCGGTTTGAGGGCAGTTCCGGAGAAAAAAACGGCGTCAGTAAATAGACTAAAACAGTTGTTGAAACGGTAATAAGAGTACTTTTTAACACCTGAAACTCGTTGCTAGCCACCTGAAGATTATACATTTCAAAAATAGCTCCAAATACATTTAGGTAAACTGCCAAGACGATTGTCCAGTAATAATTAGTAGCTGAAACTTCAAAATAATCAAAAGCAAATACCTTTCCAGTTGCATATAAAGCCGTCAAAACAAAGAGAACATCAAAAAGTCGAAGAATCATCTTTCGTTCTGATATTTCAAAATGCATTTTGTCAACTGAAAACATGATAGGTATTTATGGTACGGGTGCAAATTTAATTTTTTTGTTCCAAATTAAACTTATAGTAGCACCTCTTTTTTTTAAGAACATCCACTTTTAACAAAGTGATTTTTTTAAGAGCTGCGAATTCCCTAAAAAAACCATGAAAAATATTGAAACGAATACGCACCACTTTCTTTATGGTTCTTCTCTACTCTTCTTTTACAACACTCGTTCTTCTGGGCGATCCCAACTGCACATTGAGTAAGGACAACGAGTATACAAAGGCCGGTGCGGCGGTACGCATGGCGGCATGATTAATGGTTAAAAACCAGAAGGCAACAAAACACAATAAAAACATATTGAACTTGTTTTCCAAGTACAAAACCAAGGGTGTAAAAAACAAAATCAGCAATGCTATTATCCCTAAAGACCCATGCTCGGCCAGCATCCGGGTAATTTCGTCGTGGGACAACACTTTGATCCCCGTTTCATCCTCCCGGACTTCCACCCCTTTCCCAACCCCTACTCCAAAAATAGGGTTCTTCAAAAACGTATTGATCTCATTTAGTGCCACATCCTCCCTGCCGGTAAACTGGCTCTCTTTAGCCCTTCCTGCGGCATCTTGATTGGCATAGCGCTTGTCAATAAGGCCGCCCGTCTGAAAGGAGGTGAAGGTCCAAGTGACAAACATTGCAAACACTAAGAATACGATAATATAATTCAATTTTGCCCTTCCGCCAAAATTAGATTTAAAATACAAGAACGCCAGCAACAAAACAATCATCAAGAATCCGGTAATCATTCCTCCTCGGGAGAAAGTAATGATTCCTCGATAAGTGATATTTAACGCAAGGATCAGGTTGATTATAATTTGGAATTTTGTTTTAGAATCCAATATTACTCTGGAAAAAAAAATAAACATCCCCAGTCCTAAAACCGTAGCCACCTGATTGGGGCCATACCCTCCAGAAGTTTGAAAATTAGATTCGGTTCCCGTTATGACTTCCTGTAAATCTGGTGTATAAAAAATCAGATATGCCACACAACTAATAATAGGAAGACCCATGCTCAGCAAGATTGTATTCATCTGATCCAATCCAATCTTTCGCCGAAAGGTGTACAAAGAAGCCAGTCCCAAACAAACGGGACCAGAAAGATTAAAGGCAATCGCTTTGCGAATATTCGTGTCAAAATTCAATACAAAAGTCGAAATAATAACACCGGGGATTAGTAACAATAGAAAGATCCAATACGGAATGGCTCCTTTAGAAAAACCGCTGTAATACATCCCGATAAGAACAAAGAGTACAACCCCGTATTTGGAAATTTCATAGAGTGGATTTCCACCGGTCATTCGCAAAAAGACTTCGCTCCCTACCACATAAGCCGCAGCAATCAGTGCTTCGTTATTTCTGTTTTGTTTTTTTACGATATAATAAATTCCAAAAATAAAAATAGAATAGCCGTATATTTTTGCTGTAAAAGGCAACAAATACCCCAATGCACCCACCACCACATGGAAAAGAATTAAATAGAGATAGGATCGATCTTCGTTTTTCATTTGTAACTATTTAGAATCGGATAGTTTTTCATAGTTCTTAATTAAAATATCGATCACTTTTTCTTTTGAATAATTATCTACAACTAATTGATGCAAATGTAGTGCAAAACTAATTCTTAAAGATTCCTTAGAAATCATTTTATCTAATTGAACTTGAAGCTGAAAACTATCTAGTGGAGTAAACAACAAACCGCTAAAATTATCTTGGATAATCATTGGACAATGCCCGGTATTTGTTGATATTACTGATAATTTTGCCAAACCATATTCTAATAATGTTACAGGAAACCCCTCTGCTGTAGAAGCTAAAACACCAATTGTTGCTTGAGATAGTATGTATTTGATGTCAGTCTTAGAACCATAAATAAAAACATAATTTTCTAAATTATTTTTACTTATAAATTCCTTTAAAATAGCTGAATAGTCGTCCTTGTAATCTTTTCCGATTAAATGCAAACTCCAACCCAATTCCATTAAATTCATTTCCGCAAAAGCACGCAATATTGTTATGTGATTTTTAGGTTGTTTTAGATTTGCGATACATACTATTCGCTTCCCTTCTTCACTTTTCAGAATAGTTTCTTTTAAAACGTTGTCATCAAACGTAGCGAAATTTGGTAAAAAATAATTTTTTTTAGTTAATAGATTTTTATTAGCCCAAACTTCTAATTGATGATTTACTACAAATGTGCAAGAGAAAAAACAGGAACAAAAAGATAATATCAAATTATTCCATATTGATTCATTTGCCCTTGCTCCATAATGATCGTGCCAAATTAACTTAATCTTAGGATACGTCAATTTAAGTAATACCGCAGTAAAAAATGATGTCCCGTGTGCATGTGCGATTGTAATTTTATTCTGTTTTACAAATGATTTCAACTTTAAAACTGACCTTAAGTCGAAAGTGTGTTTTTTATTTAAATACAAATAAGAAACATCCGCATCAATTTGATGGAGCAGTGACCCTTCATTTCGGGTGACGATCAAACCTGCAAATTCAATTTTTTTCGCTAGCGCATTGGCATAACTGATCGCCATACGCTCCGCTCCACCTGCCTCGAGTGAATCTATAATTTGAATGATTCTCATGTTGTTGTTATCACTTATGTTACATATTAATCTACGCCCAATAGTAGCAAACCCACTCAAAGAGACGAGTTAAACTCAGCATCAACGTGCCAGTAATTTTTTGATTTCCGCTTCGAAAAAATCCATCGTATAGCCCCTGGACCATTCTGCTCCTCTGGTTTGTTTGTAATCAAAAAGGCTTTGGTTACTCAAAACCGATTCGATTTGCAAAATATCTTTTTCAAGATCCATTTCCAGCAAAATCCCTCTGTCCCCATAATCCAGCATAAAAGGCACACATGAAACAGCTGTTGCCAGAGGAACACAACCCCAAAACAGACCCTCGGCAATCACTTTTGGCCACCCTTCACTCTCTGAAGGCAACACTATAAAATGACTGTCCTGATAGGCTTTTTGCAGGGTTTCTTTGGATTGATTTCCTTTCAAAAAAACAATGGACTCGAGCTGATGCGCTACAACATACTCCTCTAAGACTTTACGTTGTACTCCTTCTCCATACAGCCGCAAACGCACTAAATACCCTTTTTGATGCAAATTTTCGATCAATTGAACAGCATACAGCGGATGCTTCCCATGGACTAATGTACCTGCAAAAACAAAATCGACCACACCCTGTAACACTTTTGGAACCACTGCCAATTTATCTTTTTCAGAATAGGTAGCCGTAAAAAAAGGTTTAATATTTCCAGAACTGCCCTTCCACTCGCCATACACTAAAACCTGCATGTTTCGGGTCAAAAAAGTGTTGCTTAAAATCCATCGTTGCAGTTCGTAGGTCCAAGGGTGCTTGGATTCAGGATCCCAATTTCCGGCATATTTAGCTGTTTTTGGAGTATTCGGAAATAAAATTTGAACAAAACAACCCAATAATCCAATATTTCCGGGACACCGTAAATGAATGTGATCAGCAGATTTCATGGCTTTAAATAAAACCCAAAGCAATCCGGGAAGTTTAAATAAAGTAAGTAAAATAGCTTGTATCGATAATAAATCAAAACTTGGAACAGGAATAAAGTGTATGTTTTGATGCTGGTAAGAACTGTCAATGGCTGTCGCCTTACCTAAAAAAAAAGGAGCCACAATCACTACTTGTGTTACATGGTTGCCCCAAACATTCATTTCTCTTACGTATGGAGCGTACGCATAATATAAATTATTCACTTTCGAATGCGGCACGTGGGTAATGATTACGAACTTCATATTTAAAATACTGTTTATATCTTATTTTGGTTTTCTTATCCACAAACTCCACCAACCAACGGTTCTGCCTACTGCCTCTGTAAAAGCTTCTTTTTTACTACTGCTGGTAAAGGTATTGCTAAACCGAATACCAGTCAAAAGTAATGTAATTGTGTGCCATTTTAATTGATGTTCTAATGTTGGCTTAGGATTTTTCGTTCTCCAGACATACCAACCATTTCGCACGACCATTTTACCATATTGATATTGATTGGGTCTTCCTGCGGTATCGTGATAATGATACAATCTTGCAGCAGTGTTCAAGTACAATGCCCCTATCTTAGACACTCGTAAAGAAAAATCGGCATCCTCATACAAGCCATAACCTTCAAAATAAGTAGAAAAATGCAACGTATCAAACACCTTTTTTCTGAAAGAGGAAACACCTCCCATCAACATTTCAACTTCATACGTTTTACCACTCGGAGGCAAAAATCCCACACTACGACCGTGTGAATATAAGGAAGAATAACCCGGTGGACAATCACTGTCTAATCCTAATTTTTTTCTTAACACGAATCGGCTGCCATCTTTTCTTTTCCATCCATCAAAATAAAATTCATCACTTTTGGAGTGATACTTTTCACCAACAAATTCCGTTTTAGTTTCATCAATAATGTACCCGCCAACACCTAAAGCCTGCGGATAAACCTTATACGTTTGTAACAGTTCTTCAAAATAAGTAGCCGTCAAAACAATGTCATCGTCTAAAAAACAGATTATTTCTATATCAACTGCTACTCTTTCAATTCCGTAGTTGCGTTGCTTAGTCAGACCACGATGTTGTGGAGGAACGACGAAATATTTTAAATGATCAAATCGATTATTCTCTATCATTACCGATGTATCCTGATTAGTTGACCCATCGATGATCATAATTTCATCTGGATACTTTGTTTGCTCTTTCACAGACTCTAATAGCTGTAATAAAGCTTCGGCACGCATGTACGTACAAATTAGTAATGAAAATTTCATTGTTATTGGTGTCTAATTCCTAAATTCTGCAATTTTTGTGCATAAAAAACCGACTTCTTAAATTGAATATTCTTGTAAGGAAGTCGAAATAAACGATACAAAAAAGCAACTTTAGAACCCGTAAATAGATAATAGGTAAAATGTTTATACTTATACTCTCTCAATTGTTTAGGACTGTAATGCTTCATTATCCCATACATAATTGTTGGACTAGGAACCGGTTTTATGTTTTTCACAGGAGCATCCAGTTCCCAGGGCTGTGCTTTCCTTTTTTTTCCAACAATCTTAGCTTGAGTTCCCCAAAAACGATAGCCTCCGCTGGGTGGTTTTAAATGTAAATTAGCAGCAAATGGATTAGCTAAAACAGTTACTCCGATTTTACTTAACGACATTCCAAAATCACTGTCTTCGCCATAACCGCCATCAAAATTGACATCATTACCGACCAACTGATTTACAAACTCCCGTTTGACACAAGAATTCGCATTGCTAAACATTTGAGTACAGCCCGCAATAAATGGGGGTCGACTCAATTGTTCCAACTTAAGAGCCAAATCCTCTAAATTCTGTTGGTGGTGATCCGCACGGATATCCAGTCCGTTGCAGGCTCCAACCGAATAGGTTTGTAAGAACCGAATGTGGTTTTCGATGAAATCCGCAGGGATCCGAATATCATCATCACCAAAAACAATATAATCCCCCGTGCATAGAGCAATCCCCTCATTTCTGGCCCTACAACTACCCTTTGTCTGTTGCCAAATCACTTTTAATTCAAAGGGATACTGCTTTTGTTCGTAGGCCGTTTCATCTCTGTCGCTCAAGGGAGTGGCATCTACAACAATAACCTGGGTCGGTTTATAGTTTTGATTAGACAAATCATCTAACAGTTGTAAGGTGTATTCTTGACGGAACATCGTAGGTATAATATAACTTACTGTAGGATTACCTTGAATAGCAAGAAGCACCCGAGAAGGAATTCTAGCCGTTATGTCCCTTTTTTTATAGGTATTCTTGACTCTGAACAAGGTAATCCATTCTGAAATTTTCAAGAAACCTAATCTGTAAATCATAAAAATGGCATGGCTTATTTTATAATTTTTTCTAAAAAAAAGATGACGATCTCTTCTTGAAACTATCACCTTTTCTATAGCCGCATTTGTAAATAAATTTTTTACATATAATGGAACTCCTCCCAAAAAACGGTTGCATCGAAATCCAAAATCTAAAGCCTGCATTTGAATATTTTCAAAATCGGTATCAAAACCTTTTGTGAGGTCCCAAACTGATTTACGAACTGCAAAAGCATTGGGATTGATCCTCCAACTGACACATTGATCTAATCCATCAAAATCATTCAAATACCAAAAGAATACAGCAGTCTGATAGACCAATTCAGGGAAAGCATTTTTATAGCCCTGCTCAAAAGAACTATGCCAAATATCGCCTGCTCCAGTAGACAATAGCTCCAATTGTGAAAAATCAGGAGTACCGGCATACAATAGTACTTCACCTGACGTCGTTGTATATTCTTTTAATTGTATTCTTCCCATTTATCGTTTAAACTTAAATCTACCCGTTGGGTGTAATTAATAAAAATTTCAATTAATCTTAAATAAAAAAATTGAACCACACTTCGACCCGTTAATCTCTGTTAGCATCCTACGTTTTAATAATCCTTTCTATCAGGTCGGAAGTACATATTGAGCGTAGACGAATTGTAGTCGAAGTCATGCTTTTTTAACTTAGCTGTCTGATTCTAACCTAACACAAACTTTTTTATAAAACACTACACTCTGTTGCGCCACTTTCTCCTTACTAAATTTTTCTTTCACTTTCTTTTCTGCCGCTAAACCAAACGCTTTTTGCAAAACAGCATCATCTAACAGTTGAATAATTTTTGTTGCGTATTCCAAATGATTTTTAGGATGTACTAAAAACCCATTGATACCGGAATCAATCACTTCTTGTGCCCAGCCAATATTTGAGGCTACAATAGGTTTTTGCAGCGCCATGGCCTCAATCCAAGACACGGGCAAAGCCTCGGCAAAAGTAGGAAACACGCAAATTGTTGCCGTACTAATATGCTTTTTGATGTCCTGATATGGTACAGCCCCTAAATAAGTCACATTGAGCAGCGCAGCTGGAGAAAATATTCCTTGCATCATCTGCCAAGTGGAAGAATCGCCTGAAATAATATCGGGAACATCTTTCCCTAACAAAATCAATTTAGCATTTGGATTTTTAGCGACCACTGCATTAAAAATAAACGGCAACTCTAGCAATCCTTTTTTACGAATTAAACTCCCGAAATATAGAATCGTGTTCGTATTTTCTTTGTTTTTATCATCCGGACTAAACGCATCAAGATCAATACCATTCGGAATAATCGTAAATTGCTTGTTTAAACCAAAGACCGCATTCGTAGTATCGGCCGTAAACTGACTTACAGAAAGCAAGCCATCTGCTTTTTTCAACGCTCTTTTTTCATGAAATTTATTAATCCACTTTACAGGCCGCTGATCCAAGTGACAAAAATAAGTATCCGAGCCATGCAACCGAATCACAACCGGACATTTTTTAGGAGAGATAAAAGAGGTGATTCCCGTCCAATCCGGAGCTTCTACCACATCAATTTTTTTATCCTCGTATAAAGTATCAATAATATTCTGCAGTTTTTTCCGGGTCAAATACCACGACAATCCCTTAAATTTGACATTCCTGATTTGTTGAATACAAATACCATTGTCATAAAAAACAGCTTCTTCTTTTTGGGCATACACTAAAACGCGTACCGAACAGCCTTCTGCCAAAAGTCCCATTGCCAGATTTTTGATACTGGTACCTATCCCGCCGGAGCTTCCTGTTTTTGGGTGTGGATATTCCGGGCTTAAAAAAGCTATTTTCCTCACCTCAACCTTCTCCAAAATAAAGGGAGCCACTGCTGAATATTCGTTTCCCATCTTATCTATTAAAAAAATCTTTTATAATTACACTGGTAAACCGTCGTGCTCCAGTATCATTCAGATGCCCGCAGGACGAAAAATACTGATCTCCTTCTACCGTATTTTCATAATTGTAAATTTCAGGATAGCGTTGTTGCACTTTTTCAAAATAATTTAATCCTTTAGTATTGGTGCACATCGGGGTCATGACAGCTATCAAATTGATGTTGTTGTCCTTGCAAAGCTGTTTAATTTCTTCATAATATTTGTTCCGTAACGGTTTTAAATTAGTCAGATTGTTTTTCATGTTACCCTTTTTTTTGACTAACGGATAATATCCTAAATGAGCCAAATTTGTAGTAGGCTCTTTCGATACCGTTTTATAGAGTTCTCTAAACCCAATCTTGGAATCAAATGCAACATACCTGTAAAAAGGAATGTAATACAATTCTTTAAAATCGGCCTCTTTTAAAAAATGATTTCTGATTGTTTTAGAATCATGGATAAAGGGAAGAAAACGAGAAGAAACACCCTCATCTCGCTTTTCATTTGATAAATTCAAATCAGCCTCGAGTATCACATTCTTTATAGTATACTTTCGTTCCACCATTAATTTCAACAGTAGGGAGGCTTCAAACAAATGTCCTCCGCTCATCCCGAAATTAAATGTTTTCAATCCTTTTTCTTCAAACATTGGAGCCACAAAATGATTGTTGGCTCTGGAAGATCCTAAAATTACCACATCATACTCGCGCGCTGCTGAATTGTAAACATAATCAATTTTCCCTCTATTCGACGACTGTACATAAACTGTTGTGTATAGAAAATCCAATACTACTAACAGTAAAAATAGTAGCACGAGGGTTTTGACTGTAAAAATTAAAAACTGCTTCATTGTTGTTTTGTTCTGTATTGTATTTATAGTTTTATTCTAAATAATTTCTTTTTCCGTCCCCATCCCTAAAGGGTGGGAAAAAGAAAGACTACGACCTACTAATCAAGAGCATTCTAAATTTCCGGTTCCCTTTAGGGTCAAGGTAAACCGGAAATTTATCCCGCAGCAATAAACGCTTTTATTTTATCTATAACTTCCGGCAACTGCGCTAGTACTTCCTCATTTGTAAATCGGATTACTTTTAATCCTTGAAATTCAATATGCTTTGTTCTTTCTTCATCTAATAGCTGTTGTTCTTCAGTCAGATGATATCCTCCATCAATCTCAATTACTAACTTTAAGGCATGACAATAAAAATCGGCAACGTAAAAACTAAGAGGATGCTGCCTCCTAAATTTAAATCCCTCTATTTGATTGTTTTTAACTGCTAACCAAAGTTTTTCTTCCGCTTCTGTTGCATTATCTCTTAATTTCTTTGCATTTGAAAAAATTTTCGGAGATGCACCTTTCCACATATTCTCAGACTGAAGCGTTTTTTTATCCATAACTCAAACTATATTTTTATTTCAAAAACTCAAGATTCCTTTAGGGTTGGGGTAAAACGAAAATGCGGCTCCCTCAACTTCCTTTTTCCTTCCCCATCCCTAAAGGGTGGGAAAAAGAAAGACTACGACCTACTAATCAAGAACGTCCTAAATTTTCGGCTCCCTTTAGGGTTGGGGTAAAACGAAAATACCACACTAAAACTGAAAATAAATAAATTCTTTATAATCGGAATACGTTCCTAATGCCACAATTGCTGCAAGGCATAATCCCAACTTTAAATAACTGTAGCGTCCAGAAATAGGTTCCACTTGCGTTCGGCTATTCCATTCCACAACAATAAAAGCAAGTATTAAAATGATGATTTCATAATTGTATCGCTCGTTATCCAAATACTGTGATGCAAAATTTCCATTGGTAAAAATACGCCCAATATATTCAAAAGCATCTCCTATCGATTTTACCCGGAAGAAAATCCATGCCAGGCAAGTTAATGCGAATGTACTGATAATGCTAAAGAAAACTGTGATGGAGGCAAAATCCCAATGCAAGGACACTGTTTCCATATTAGATCGATTCCGCTTCAAGAGCAACAATGGCAAAAAATACAGGGCATTAATAAAACCCCAGGCAATAAAAGTCCAATTGGCACCATGCCAAAAACCACTGATTAAAAAAATAATAAAGGTATTGCGGATTTTCATTCCCATACCTCCACTGCTGCCTCCCAAAGGAATATATACGTAATCCCGAAACCACGACGAAAGAGAAATGTGCCAGCGCCGCCAGAACTCGGCGATATCACGAGAAAAATAGGGGTAGTTAAAATTGCGCAGCAAATCGATTCCAAACAATTTTGACATTCCCAAAGCCATGTCAGAATAACCCGAAAAATCCCCATAAATCTGGAAAGCAAAATAAACGGCACCAAGAACCAACGACAAAGAATTCATGGATTCATAATTATCAAAAATCGCATTGGCGTATGTAGCGCAGGTATCCGCAATTACCACTTTTTTGACCAATCCCCAGGCAAACTGAAAGATTCCTTCTTTGGCTTTTTGATAGTCAAAACTGCGTTTCACTTTCACTTGTGGTAATAAATGTGTGGCTCTTTCAATGGGTCCCGCCACAAGCATTGGAAAATAACTGACAAACAACGAGTAATCGACAAAATTATATTCTGCCTTAATTCTTTTTAAATAAATATCAATGACGTATGATAATCCGTGAAACGTATAGAAGGAAATACCCACCGGCAAGATCACGTTGAGTAGTAAAGGACTCGTTTGTAACCCAAACCCATTCAACAACTCCGAGAAAGAATCTGCAAAAAAATTATAGTATTTAAAAATTCCCAGGAAGCCCAGATTTACACTGATACTCAGCCAAAACCAAAATTTCCGACTCCGTACCGTCTTGGCCTTTTCTATCCGAATACCGGTATAATAATCTAAAAACGTAGAGAACACCAACAGGAACAGAAAACGCCAATCCCAACAGGAGTAAAAATAATAGCTGGCTATAATGAGCACTGCATTTTGAGCACTTTTGGTTTTATTACAAACAAACCAATACAACACAAATACAATAGGTAGGAAAACGGCAAAGGATAAGGAATTAAAAAACATACGTACGGGAACGGATTTGACGGTGTAAAATTAAGATTTATTCTCTAATACCAATGCTAAATGGTACTCGACCATTCTTGCCAGTGAAAAACGGTTTTCAATGAGGGTTCTGGTATTCGTTTCAATTCTTTTATGACCCAAATAAACGGCTTCAAGAATATTCTTTAGAGCCATAACATCTTTTGCTTTATAAATAAACCCATTTTCCCCGGAAACAATAACCTCCTCATTACCACCAACATTTGTTGTGATTACAGGAACATTGGCAGCTAAACTCTCTAATATCGATAAACTGAAACACTCCATGTGGGTAGGTTGCAGCATATAATCATATTCCGAAAATAACGCTTTCAGGTTAGAAATGCTGCCCATAAAAGCAAAACAATGGGTTACATCATAGTATTTCATCTTTTCAACCAAAATACTTTTATAAGGCCCATCTCCGTAAAGATCAATTTTAATTTCCTTCTGTATCGATGTAGGAAGCAGTGCGACAGCAGCAATTAAATCCTGAATCCCTTTAGATTCACGTAGGTGAGATGCTGTCAAAAAGATGGGATGCAATGTGTTTCGATTCATTCGTTGTAAAATATTTTCTAGCACAACCCCGTTATAAATAGTCAATGTCTTCTTTTTCAAATGAGAACCAAAATCATGAATAATTTCTTTGACGGTATAATCAGAAACCCCTACAAAAACAGCAATATATCTGGAAAATAAAACTCCTTTGATTCTTTTCTCGATTCTCTTTTTTAAAGGATAGCCGGAAAGAGGTCTTGGATTATGATCCACGGCAATTATTTTAGCGACGCTCAACTGCTTTATTTTATAAAAAAAAGGAGTACATAATTCGACAAAATGGGTAATGATATGCGTGTACGCTGTTGCATTGGTGGTACAAAAACTAAGAAAATGATTTTCTACGGATTGATATCCACTCTCAAAAATCGTTAAAGTAACATATTCGCCATGATCGGACTGATTCGGAAAAAACCAATCCACCTGAATATTATTTGCTGCACATTTCTTGTCAAACGCCCAAAAAAAGTAATCCATTCCGCCTACTCTTTCGGGTAATAGTTCATAATTACAAAGCACTGCTATTTTTTTATTTTCGGTCATTCCATTGTGATAAAGTTGTAGCAATACGCTGACTGGTTCCGTTTAATTTTTTGCTTATTTGTAAGTCAATCATAGCCTTTCTTTCTTTAGTTCGTGCCAAAGGATTAATTAAAGCCTCCTTGATTTGGTCAATTAATTCGGTTGGATTTTGAGCGATGGTCACGGATTGGCTCTCGACTACTTTTTTGAAATGATCATATCCTAAAAAACGTTGGTCATCATACAAACCATTTTCAGGATTTCCAAAAACAGTATTAATTACCGGTTTGTCAAATAACATAAAATCTAAACTCATTGTAGAGCACATGTTAATATTCAAATCAACATATTCCAACAAAGAACGTAAATCCATGATATCCTCCTCACTAGGAATGCGTTGAGACCAGCTTTCAGCATGATTCTCTCGAGTCAAAATCCATTTGGGCGTATTCCAGATAATTTCAGGAAACTCTTTTTGTATCGCAGCAAAACGCTCTGGTTCTTCTGCTGGAGAAGTCCGTACAACAAGTTGACATGGAATTCCTATTTTATTTTCTCGCATGGCATTGGCAATAGTCCGAATCACAACAGGATCATTCGCTCCGATACTGGCATCAGCACAACTGAAACAAATTATTTTTTGACTCTCCTTTAAATTAAATTTAGCATAAAAATCTTGTTTTTCTGTTTTGTATTTGTCCATCACATAAGGCTCAAATTGAGGTGTTCCCACCACTCTTACCTGTTCCTCTTTTACATTCGGATAAAAATACAACAGTTCCTTTTTCATTAAATCACTCCAAACCAAAAAATAATCAAAAGTCCCTAACATTCTTCCTTTGGAGGCTAAATTATCCCAACTGAAAATAAAACTGCTGACTGGTATTTGAGATTGGATAGCTGCATATAAAAAAGGGGCTAAATACGAGGGTCTTTGATGGGTGAAAAAAACATGAGTCGGTTGGTCTTCTTGCAATAATCGAAGATACCCTTTTGCTATTCTATGTTTAGAAAAAGACAAAAACTGTAATTTTTCTACAAACAGAATACTGGCAGAAGAGTGCACTCTCTGCGTAAAAAAATAAATAATTTTGACTAAAAGAGATCGGGCAGAGATTGTTTTGGGATACCCGGATTCCAGGTTGTCTTTCATACCATAAAAAGACTTATAGTGTTGTAGATGAGCTAGCTCTTTCCATTTCCTGAAAAACCAGGTCCATTTGCCTTCTACAAAAACATCCAATTCTTTTATAGTACTTGTAGACTGTAAATCCGCAGGATAAGCACTGATAGGCAACCCCGAATAAATGATAATAGTATCAAATTGGAGTCTGGCTTCTGTTAAAAAGTCACTCATTACAAAATTCCGGAATCCAACGCCATCAGTGATTACTATACCTAGTTTTTTCATCGCTTTTAAACTTACAATTTTTGATTATTTTAAAATAATTCTTACATCCAAAAACTATTAAATATTTTTTTAATTAATACTTAGTATCTTAATTTCGCTTTTTTATTACCACAAAAACCTTGTTGAAGTTTAAAATTTCATAGGGGATATTTATATTATACTCAACAAGAGTTCTCTTAATCTCTTCTTCATTGGTGTGACCATCTACATAAATCAAATCACAATTATCTTGGATTTTGGGACCATCGGGAGAATAAACATATTTAGACTCCATAAAATAATAGGAAACAAACATCAATCGATCAAAGGACCCATCTAACAATGATTTAATTGGCACCTTAGAATTCGGTGAAAAATAAATCTTGTTTTGAATGTATTTTGATGCATCTCTCCAGTTTTGTTTTTTATAAGTATAATTCCCAAACACAGATAAAATTAGTAATCCGATAATGTATAAGAATACAAATATTTTATTATTATCAAATAATTCATTAAAAATAAAAGAAATAAAGAGAAGAATTAAAGGTACTGTTACAATTAAATATCTTTCCGATATTGTAAATATCATGATACTGATTAAATATGAAGTTAAAAATAATAACAAAACTGGAAGTAAGATTATACTATACTTCTTTACCAATATTAAAAAGTAATTGAAATTTCTTAAAATTGGAGCTAGTAAAATTAATAAAGCGGCTACACCAAACTTATTTACAGCAAAAATGGTAGAGAAATTAAAAATAATATTTTTTAAATTATTCCTATCCCAAGAAATTTGTTTAATATGATTCCCCATATCAACAAAGTAAAACTGAAAAATGAGCCAGATCATTCCTAATATTCCAATAAAAATAGATACAACTAATATAGTTATTGCTGATCTATTTTTTCTTAAGACTAAAGAATATATAATTGTAACAAAAGAAAGTAAAAAGATAATTAGGCTACCAAAATGGTGAGTATAGCAAATCAAAACTCCTACTAAAAAGTAATAAATTAACAACATATTTTCAATTTTCTGACTACCCCTTATTCTCTTTAAAAAAATTAAAAAAATAATACTTGCTAAACTAGATAATGCATAAAGAAGAGAATACATTCGTGCCTCTTGAGCATAATATAATACCCCAGGTGTAAACGCACTTAAGAATAAAAATAAAATTGCTAATTTTCTACTAAAATATTTTTTTATTAGTAAATAAGACAATATTAAACCTAGCAAAGTAACAACATAACTCAGTAACCTTATTTCAAAATCGCCAGAACCAAATATTTTTCCCCAGTAAAACAATAATACATAGTACAAAGGAGGATTTCCATCTCTTGATATATATTTAGAAAACATTAAATCTAATGAAGATGTTTTTAAAGAGGCCGTTGCAGAAAAAATTTCATCCAACCATAAAGATTCTCTATCAATATTAGGTATTACAATTAACGTTGCAACAATTAAAATTAGGTAAAAAATTGTCTTGGAATTAAATAGGTAAACTATAAAGTTTTCTAACAAATTATTTTTCATAAAACACATTAATTTATAGAGGCAATTCCAAAGAATGAATCAGTTTAAGTTATGTATTGATTAGATCAATTTAAAAATAGTAGTAATAAGCACATAATAATGAAAGCAACTTAATAGTTATAACATCAAATTATTCTAACCATACCGCAACAAAATTCCGGAATCCAACGCCATCAGTGATTACTATACCTAGTTTTTTCATTAAATATCTCTAAATTGTTTTTGATGATTGATGGCCCAAATTGCATCCGTTTCTATAGACTCCAGAAACAACTGCACACTGTTCCCTTTCCCAAAATCAGTAGCCGTTGGAATGGTTTTTTGAATATCTATTAGCGCTAGTGCGGCTGTTATATTTTTTTGTTCATAATCCACGTTAATAATGTGCGCGTGAACCGCTCTGTTTTGCTGTCGTGTTCCAATATTAATAATAGGAATACCATAGCAAGGCGCTTCCCGAATTCCAGCACTACTATTCCCTATGATGTATTGTGCGTTTTTGAGCAAGGTCAGAAAATATTCAAATCGCAAAGAAGGAAATATTCGAAAACGGGTATTGTTTTCCAGTCTTTTATAGGCTTCCAAAATAGTGTTAGTTCCCAAATCATTATTAGGGAAAACAACAATATAATTATGTGTATCTTCCAGTAAAGCGGCAACAAAATGATTCGCATGATGCTGCATTTCGGCAGCTTCTGTGGTAACAGGATGAAACATGGCAATGGCATACGTATCAAAAGGAATTTGATAATAAGATTGGGCAACGCTCAAATTTGGTAACGCATCCGAAAACATAACATCAATATCAGGAGATCCAATGGTAAATATAGAAGACTTTTTTTCGCCCATTTGAATCAATCTTTTGGCTGCATCAGCATTAGAAACAAAATGGATATGACTTAATTTACTGACGCTATGCCGAATTAATTCATCTACCGTTCCGGATAACTCGCCTCCCTCGATATGCGCCACTAAAATATTATTAAGCGATCCTACTATAGCACCGGCAAGTGTTTCTACGCGATCTCCATGAACTATAATCATATCAGGAGGAACGGTCTTGATAAAGGCAGAGAGCCCTTCTATGGTTTTGGCCAAGGTCAAATCCATCGTAGTCTCATGAGTATGATTGATAAACGTATGAATATTTTTGAAGCCACAGCGTTCTATCTCCAATAGCGTGTAACCATATCGCTCTAGCAAATGCATTCCGGTAACAAAAACAAACACCTCAAATCCTTCTTGTTGTTCAAGAATTGAAATCAATGATTTTATTTTTCCGAAATCCGCTCGGGTTCCGGTAAGAAATAGGATTTTTTTCATTATTTTTTTGTCATGTCGAGCGCAGTCGAGATACTTTTAAATCTTAAATACCGGTCGATTGCGCTCGAGGGAACTGTATTTATTTTGTAATTGTCTCTATTTTTAAGTTTTTAATTGCTATCCAAAAAAAGGCAAAATAAAGAAACTATTGTTCAAAATCATTAAAATCTAATTGCTCGTCGTTATCAATATCTCGAGTAGCGATTTTCCCAATCAAATCATTAAAATGTTCAGCCAATATAGCTCCAGTTCCCGGACGTTTTACCCATATATTATCCGTAGTAAATAACGCTCCTTTTTTTATTGGAGCAATCGTACAAACCGTTGCAAATGCAAAATCAATAGTTACTTGTTCTTCTAAAGCAGGCTTTTTTGTTCCACCCCGCATGTGCCACATTTCATGAGAAGAAACGATAAGTTCCCCACATGTCTGCTCATCCATACTACACACAATATCTGGACCGGTACGATGTGTATGATCCGTAAAATGACGTTCCAAAATACTGGCTCCTAAAGCTACAGCTCCTAAACACGCATTGTTATTCAAAGTATGATCGGACAAGCCGAAAACTTTATCCGGAAAAGCTTGATGCATTTCCATCATTGCGCCGAAACGCACCAGATGAATTGGAGTTGGATATAAATTTGTAGTATGCAATAGCGCTACGGGTACGTTGTACTTATCAAAAATTGCCACCGCTTTAGTAATGCTTTCAATAGTATTCATTCCGGTACTCAAAATAACGGGCTTACCAAAAGCTGCAATATGCTCCAGCAAAGGATAATTATTACATTCTCCAGATCCTATTTTATAGGCGGATACATTGAATTTCTCCAACCGATCAGCGGCAGCTCGTGAAAAAGGCGTAGAAATGAAAATCATTCCTTTACTTTCTACATAATTTTTTAGTTCTAATTCATCGACTTCGCTCAGCGAACAGCGTTCCATAATTTCATAAATCGAAACTGTAGCATTGCCTGGAATTACTTTTTTGGCTGCCCCACTCATCTCGTCTTCCACAATATGCGTTTGATGCTTGACCACCTCAGCTCCGGCTCTGTGAGCAGCATCAACCATCTCCTTGGCTACTTGCAAAGAACCTTCATGATTAATACCGATTTCAGCAATCACTAACGGCTGATAATCGGGACCTATTTTTCTTCCTGCAATTTCAATATATGGGTTCATTTTTTTAATGAATGGTTACAAATTAAATTTTATAATAACTCCAAGACTCAATCTCGACCGAGCCTGCGTTGAGCGAGAGTCAATGAAGACAATCTCGACTGCGCTCGATTTGACAATAAAATCCTGAAGTCACTACAACTGTCACGTCGAAAGTTTGTACTGAGCGCAGTCGGAGTAAAGCCGAGACGATTTATTTCAAATTCATAGTACAACTAAATAATCAAATCATTACAACTGTCACTTCGAGCGCAGTCGAGACGCTTTATTGATTAAATACGCCGCATAATCAAAATCATCCAGCGTATCGATATCAACATTGGCAAAAATATGATTTACTTCATAAGGGATACTATTTTCAGAAACTATTTTACCCTCCAGTATCACTTTAGCTTTGGTAATGTACAACAACCCATTTTCAAAATAAAGAGGCTCTAAATCCTGACTGCGTTGCCCTATTGTGTAATTATAAGGTTCAAAACTGTTGTTGATTATTTTTCCCAATTTTTGATGATTCCTGGTTACGGTGACAAGACTGTCAGCATCATTCATGCAAAACCGTACATAGGCTTCCTGAAGCAAATTTTCTGGTCGCAACGGATTAGTGGGTTGTAACAAAACAACCGTGTCAACTGCATGAGTAATAGTCTCTAAAACATGTTGGACACTACTAATCGTTGGTTCCAAGTCTCCTGAAAAAGCATCTGGTCTGTCAATTACTGTAACTCCATACTGCAGCGCAATGTTTTTTATGGCTGCGTTATCGGTCGTTACATAGATTTCATCAATAATAGATGGATTTTTTTGGGCAAATAAAATACTGTGCACCAATAAAGGAATCCCTCCTAAAAGTAATAAATTCTTATTTGGCAACCGTTTAGAGTTTCCACGAGCAGGAATAATAGCAATCGTTTTCATTAGTAAAATTATATCCTTGTAAAAATACTTATTTTTTTGAATTTCAAATGCGCTCTGAGATTTATTACTCTTGTAGATATAAAGTCTTATCAATTTGCTTTTTAGCGTTAAACAATTAAAACAGACCTCAATTTCGAATATACAGGACACTCAAAAGGGCATATAATCCTTTAAATCTTATAAAATAGTGTTTCAAATTCAATTGATAATGGTAAAAAAATAGGCTACAATACTCCTTTCTCAACTAAAATCTAATGACTAAATAACACTATACAATTACTTGTGTATTTCTCTATTTTTTACTTGTAAAAATCCTATATTTTACGGCATTTAACGTTGCTCAAGAAACATAATTTACTGACTATAAGCACATTATTTAATGTAAGAAAAAAGTCTTAATTTTTTTATTTGTTAAAAACCATAACCGATTGTGAATAACTTTGGCTTTTATTACACGGAAGACTACTGTATCTTTGAAATGTCAGTTAGATACAATTAACAAGTATACTAAGACCAATTTTTTTTATTCATTTAATACCAATAAACAATGGCTATTAAATACAAAGTTCTTCCTAGAAAGAACCCTCGGGACCTAATGGCTCCTGAAAAATTTTATGCCGCTGCAGTTGCAGATGGCGATGTAGATTTAGACCGACTCGCTGAGTTGATCTCTTACCAATGTACGGTTACGGCTACGGACTGTTATGCGGTCTTGTTGTCCTTAGAACACAACATCATTGGGGAACTCGGGCAAGGCCGAATTGTAAAACTGGGCCGACTGGGTAATTTCCAGGTGGGTATCAGTTCCGAAGGCAAGGAAATGGCTGCCGATGTGTCCGCTGCCGCGATTAAAAAAAGTCGCATTCTTTTCCGACCCGGAAAAAAATTACGCAGCATGCTGAATGAGTTATCATTTAGAAAAGCCGGCTAGAACCCCGTAATCAGAAGCATCTGATTATTGTAAGACCTCGAGTATTCCAGTACTCGAGGTTTTTTTTGGCCTATAATCAACGAAAATTAGAGCCGTTTCGTCTTGATTGGACTTTTGTTTCGTCAAGATCGGGCAAAAAAAGCGTCCGCACGAGATCAATATTCGGTCTTGCTTGAATTGTACATCCCCAAATTGCCTTAAAAGCTTGACTTTGGGTCACGATTTAAACCTCCAATAAAATAAAATAAGAATTATTTATGCCAAAAGAAGTTTCTTTTTGGTCTAAAAAGTACTTTTCAGTCCCTTTTTGATATAAAAAAAGCTCAAAAATACTGGCTAGAACCCCGTTTTTTTGAGCAAAATGATTAGTGTAAGACCTCGAATAATTCCAGTTATTCGTCGTATTACAGTTCAAAAGTAGTGAAATGTTTCAATATGTGGTGTAATAATTAATAAAAAATTTCCGCACGAATTCAAATTTCAGCCCTATTAGCTACATCTATTTAATTAATTCTAAAAAAATAAGAGCGAACTAGTTGGACCAATTAAAAGCTAAAAACTAATGCGATTCATTTTCAGGCCTCCAATAAAGCTTAGTTTTCTCTAATTTTTGATAGGCAGAATATTCTTTACGAGTCAATCGATTGCTGTTTTTTATAATTTTCGGAATGGCCAATACTAAATCCAACATGGCCCATAAAATCGCTTTTAATGCTTTCCAATCCCCTTTAAAAACTTTTGATTTCAGTTGCATCCAAATTGAATAGGCCATTTTTTTAGGAATGTATTGTAAAGGAAAAAACAAAAAATACAAATACCAACCCGAGCGTAACGATCGTCTTAAACGAAGACTGTAATCTGTATTGTTTCTTCTTGACCTCACATCAACCCTATGATGCACCAGAACTTCCGGTAAATAATGAATCTCTATGTTTTTTTTGAAAAGCTGATACGCGGCAAAATCCTCCTCCCCATAAAAAATAAACCAAGCAGGATAATCAGGAATAGAATTCCAAGCCGACATTCTCCATACATGGCCACAGCCTACAAATCCCTGGACTCGAGCGGAGCTTTCAGAAGTAGTAGTCGAATCAGGCTCTACTAATCCCCAAAAAATGCGTAAAGCCAATACCCCGCAATTGGGGTTGGCAGCAAAGTAGTCTGCAATAACTGACAACGCATTTACTGTAATAAAATGAGCATCATCATCCAATGAAATAGCAAATTCAGTATTCACGAGACCTAACAATCTATTTCGGCTGTAGATAAGTCCTTTACTCTCTTTATTTTTAATCAGTTGGATTTCAGGATATTGCGCTTGAACAAAAACAGCTGTATCATCTGTAGAACCATCATCACAAACAATACGTTCTACCCCGTCACAAGAGAATAAATGCTGGATTTTAGCTAAAGTAACAGCCAAATCGGTTTTACGGTTTTTGGTAGTTAGCAGTATAGTAAAAGTGGCGTGCGTCATCGCTAATTATTTTTTTCCAAATTATCAATAGTCTTTTTTAAATACGAAACCGAAAGATATTCCGCTAAATCACTTCTGTTTAAAAGCAGTTGCTTTGGATTTTGTTTCCACAAGCAATACAATTCTCCCACTAATACAGCTATTCGTGGCACATCATCCACTTCCGCCCAATACGCATAGTCATTGCCTAACAACCGCTTTGTTTCACTGTAATAAGGCGCTAAAGCTAAGATAGGTTTACTAGCTGCAACGCAATGCGGGAATTTAGCGGGTAAAAACGGACTAATTTCCGCTTTTGACTCCAAAATAACATTAACCGATACACTTTGTTGAAGCAAATAAACCGTATCAAAAGGAATCATACCATTATGAATGTAGAGTTCAGGAGTTTTTTTTTGGTGTTTTTCAAATAATTGGGCGTGATCAGAAGCTGGTCCGAGCAACAGCAATCGCGACTCTTTTTCAGCTTCCGGATAGTGTTGTAAAAACAGTTGAAAACCAGCTATCAAACCCTCAGGCGAACGTTGCTTCATCAAATTACCGGCATGGAGTACATTGAATTTTGAAACATCAAAATAGGATGGAAAAGAAGTGTCCTGAACGACGTACTTTGCATTTTGATGCGGAATAACAACTCCTGTTTGGGCAAAATTAGGGAAATAACTCGACATCCATTCGTGCAACAACAAGCTCGGAAAGGCACTATATCTGGCTTTTGTAGAAACTGCCCTAAAAAAGGCTTCTCTGGCTTTATGACTGGATTCTACCCAATTGTATGGTCTTGGATAATAATGCGCAGGATACGGATCATGCACATACGCCATCCATTTGTCATGTAATTCCGGAAATTGAAGAACGGAATAATGAGGCCTAAAACTACCACCCTTACTCAAAGTTATTACTAAATCGGGCTGAAATTTTTGATGCTGCAATGCGGCAGTAATACTGCGGGTATCATTATAAAAAGTAAAAGAAAACCCAAATAATTGTTCTAAAAAAGGAGCTGGATTGACCTTTAAATTCCGACTCAACACCCTTTGTATCCGACTTAAAAAATACAAGGGACTGAATTTTATTTCAGGTATCGCATAACACCTCACACCCGCTAAATGTATGTTTCGCAACGTATAATGATAGACTAAAACGTCAAAACCCGCCTCGGCTAAGTTCTTAATCAAAGCGACATTGGCTTTTGAACCACTACTGTCTTCAATATTGATGGAGTCTACTACAACAAGAATTTTCATTTTAATAGTGTTTTAATAAATATGCTGCTATTTTTTGGCAGGCATCACCGGCTCCATAAGGATTGATGGAATGCCCAAATCCCGTGAATCCGTCTAAAAAAGAACAAATAGTAGTGCTGATTTTTTGTTGATCGGTACCTACTAAAATAGAAAATCCGGCAGTAACCCCTTCAGGTCTTTCTGAAACATCACGAGTAACCAAAACAGGTTTACCTAAGGAAGGGGCTTCTTCCTGAATACCACCGGAATCTGTGACAATCAACAAAGATTGTTGCATCAACCACACAAAAACGGGATAGGAAACCGGTGGTATCAAATAAATATTTTTAGTGTTGGACAATTTCTCATATACAACATCTTTCACTTTGGGATTTAAATGTACAGGATAAACTAACACTACATCGTCTCGTTTCGAAACAGATAAAAGCGCATCACACAGGTTCTCAAAACCTGCTCCAAAATTTTCTCTGCGATGCCCTGTGACCAGAACCATTTTTTTATCGGTAGGAAGCAAACGTTTCAATCGTTCAATTTCAGGATTGATATAATCTTCTGCTCCAATTTTTTCAACGGTCCACAATAGCGCATCAATAACGGTATTTCCAGTTTCGACGATAGCAGTTGGCAGAATGCCTTCATTCAGTAAATTCTGTGTGGCTGCAGCGCTAGGGGTAAAATGAATATCGGCTATTCTGCTGGTCAACTGCCGGTTCACTTCCTCCGGAAAGGGCGCCTTTTTATTATACGTACGTAAACCAGCTTCTATATGTCCTACGGTTATGCCATTATGAAAGGCGGCCAACGCCACCATCGATGAAGTTGTTGTGTCTCCATGGACCAAAACCAAATCTGGTTTTGCATCAGTAAATACGCCATCCATCTTTAACAAAATACTAGCACTTAATCCGTTCAAACTTTGATTGGGTTGCATCAAATCTAAATCATAATCGGGAGCAATAGCACAAAATTCCAACACTTGATCCAGCATCTCTCGATGTTGTGCCGTGACACAGACTTTTACATCAAAATTATTTTTTTTTAATTCGTGATATAGCGGTGCCATTTTAATCGCTTCAGGTCGAGTGCCAAAACAAAGTAGAATTTTCATGAATTATATTTTCCGGATTTTTTTTTTAATTTATAGACAGACAACCGCAAAGGGAATGTACTATAAAAAAACTGCCATTTTATTTTTTCAAAGATAGACAATTCAAGTAAAGCGATGATTTGAGTAAACAAATTGTACTCCTTAAAGTCGGTTGCCATGGTTACAAAATAACGAAGGAGCGAAGAAGACAGCAACTGTTTCTCCTTTAAATTTTCGAGAACCAACAAAATAGCGTCTTTTTTAGAGGCCCTGCGTATGGGGTTATTGCTATAAAATTCTCCGGTATTGGAGTCCGCATGTTTACGTCCAAAGAACAAACATTTTTCAATAGAAATTCCTTTAATATCAGAAGACAAAATTCTGGAATACAACTCCCATTCTTCTGCATACATCAAATGTTCCACAAATCGATTGCCATCAAAACAGGTTCTATGCCACATCACTGCACAAGAATTAAATGGAAGTTCGTTTATTAATAGTTTCTCAACATCTGATTTAGTTACAAAAAAAGAAGCATAGTCTTTTGAAAATTCAAAATTATAGTCAAAATCATCAAAGAAAACATTTCGAAGATACCTGCAAAAAGAAACATTTTGTTTGCTTAATTCTTTTACACATAATTCCAAATTTTGGGGATGGACAATATCATCATCATCAAAAAAAATAACATAGTCTCCCTGAGCTAAATCCAGACCATAATTCCTACTTCCCGGCAATCCCTTTTGATATTTAGAAGTCCGCATAAAATATTTAAACCGGATATTCTGTTTTAAAATAGGAGCTAAAATTTCCGCTGTATTATCGGTTCCTCCATCATCAATAATAATACACTCCCAATCCTTGAATGTTTGAGCCTGGATTGATTGCAAAGATTCTAGTATATATTCGGCCCTGTTATAGGTCGCCATAATTATACTTACTTTGGGCATACAGCTCATCTTACTATTGAATTAATCCATCGAAAAGGCTTTAAAAGTGCTTTACCAATTTTAAATTCTAACCGCTGTGTATTTTTTATTTTTTCAAATTCTTCTTTTTCTATTTTAAATAATAAATAAGTCACATAATCGTCTAAATATGTCTTATACAATTCCCTATGTTTCTGAAATAGGTGAAGCAATAATTGGTACTTTACAGCATTTGCTCTTTGGGTTGTTGTGTTATTTCTCTTTCTATAATGGTATAAAGGCTCTTCTACAACTTTTGCCAGACCCCCTTTTTGAAGTAACCGAATATAAAACTCCCAATCTTCAAATCCTTGTCGCATATTCTCATCATAACCCCCTGACATTTGCCAATCCTCTTTTTTAAACATGGCACTTCCTAAAGCATTGTTCGAATACAAAAAAGAGGCTACATCTCCTCCATTAGGTTTATAGATAAAAGATTTTTCTTTTTCAAAGATTAGATTGGCATAGCATGTAACTATCTTTGTATTTTGATGTTCTAAAAATACAGCAAATGCTTTTTCAGCAAAAGAGGGTTCAAAAAAATCATCACTATCTAACACTAAAATATATTCTCCGGCAGCTTCTCTAATACCGTTATTTCTTGCCGTACTTTGTCCTTTGTTTTCTTGCGTAATCAATTTTGTGACTTTTGGCCCTATTTTCCTTAATACCGCTTTAGTTTCTATATTAGAACCATCATCTACAATAATTACTTCTATGTTAGTATACGTTTGATTTAATGCAGAAAGTACTGATTGTTCAACATATTGCGAATCATTATAACAGGGGATAACAATCGATATTAAAGTATTATAATGCATTTATTTAAAAAGTAGATTTAATTTACATGCTTTAATTGAGTTACTTAATTTTAAGATATAAAATTGTCTAAACTCGTTTAAGATAGTATTTTTATCAAAAATACTCAAATTTAATAAAGCTAAAGCAGAATCACACAATGATTTGTAATTTTGATTAACCATATTAGGAATTTGCCCAAAACGATCTTGCATTGCTCCAATTTTATACCCCATTACAAAACAACCAGCAGCGGCAGCTTCCAGCGCGGTCATTGGTCCGCCTTCGCTTTTTGAAGTGACTAAAAAAACATCAATATATTGATAAAAAGTATGAGTTTGTAGCGGACTAATAAATTCTTTTTTAAAAGTCACAAAATTGAATAGGTTACATTTTACAACCAATAATTCAAGCTCCTGTAGATATAGTAAATCTCCTTTTCCTTGAATGACTAATTTACATTTTTTTTGATTTTTGTTATTTAAAAAATCGATTAAAAGTATCATGTCTTCGAGATTTTTTTCTCTTGATATTCTTCCCAAATAGCCAAAAACAAGAACATCCTGTTCATAAGTTCTTTGTGACAAACTAAGAAGATTAGTCTCGTTTAAAATTGCAATATCTAAAGCTACTGTGTTTTTTAAAAAATTATTTCGTTCCCAAAACATTTTTTGTTCTTCATTAAAAACTATAATATTAGTAAACTTATTGTAAACCATTTGATGAAGCTTTGATAACAAATTAAAATGCCACATGGTAATCTTGGCAATATATTTTTTGTTTTGAAATTGAAATTGAAATACTGAAAAAAAATAAGTACATCCTGGATAAGTTAATATAAAAAAACTAGTGTATTGTAAAGAAATTAAAAACCAATATGCAGATTCTAATATTGGTTTTTCTAAACCAAACTTCTTAAGTATTTTATTAAGAAAAAGGATAGTCTTGAAATCAAAAAAAGTAGGATAATGTACAAAGCTGATATTTCGTTCTTCAATTATTTCTTTAAAAAAACTGGAACTACTTTTTCTAGGAGAAAAAATCGCAACTCTTTTATATTGATTCGAATCATAAAAATGTATTGCCGTTAAAACAGCTTCAATTTCTGTCCCTCCAATATTATCTAAAAACGGGGTACATACAATAATATTCTTACTTTTCTTAATCAATTGATTGTCCTAAAATTATCTTGATAAACTTCTTATTTATCTTCATAAAAAAATTAAAATCTAAAAACAATACACTCTTCAAATACAAATTTAAAAACAGAAACACATTTTGCTTTTTATGTTGGTAGGTATAACTTAAGAACCTCTCAACAATAATTTTTCTTGTATAAACATCAAATAAATAATACTTTATTTTTATTAAATATTCGAAAAATTCAAACCGTGCTAAAAACAAATCATTTTTATGTATCTCAGCTTTACCGGATAAACTTTCAGATGAAATTCTAACAAATACAACAGCGGAATTTGTACTGAAAATATTTTTCACTTTTGTTAAGTCTAAAACTATTTTATCATCACTATAAAAAGCGGATGGATAATTTGTAAATTTATGTTTTAAAAATTCATTTTTGTTAAAAACAAATTCTGACAAAGAGCCTCTTGCTTTACCTTTAATTTTTCTTGAAATGTATTGAATTCCTGTTTCAAATAATAGATTTGTACATAACTTAGACTCTTCACCATTAATCTGATCAATTACCCTAGTAGAATACCTCAGAACATTACAGTTTTCGTGAAATAAATTATAGTTCTCATAAAATTCAAATACAACATTTTTACTCAAATAATCATCGTCCCCCAATATCATAATCCATTCCTCTTTATTAGACAAAGCAATGCAGCGTTCCCATTGAAGAACCAATGATGTTCCTCCAAGATTACGTTCAAATCGATGATAAACAAATTCAAATTTACCTTTGTACTTTTCTAATAAATCACCTGGATTTTCAGTACTGGCATCATCACCAATATAAACTTTGAATCGTTTGTCTGTTTGATCGGCTAAAGACTCAATGGTTGCCTCAAAAAAAGTAATTTTATAATATGGAATGACTATTGCTAGCATTTATTTTAGCATTTGTTTCAAAAATTTAAAATGGTATCCTGTAATAGGCTTTAAAATAATTAATTGTATCCAAAGTAAGAAGGCTTGTTTTTTTAACCTGTAGTAAAGCAAACCTTTTATGAAATTTGTTCCGTTTTTAAACTCAAAATCCTTGCAGACTATTCCTTCTTCAACTTTTAAAGGGAGCAAATTCGAGTATATTTTGTGCATTATTATAGAGGTCAAATACCAATTTTTATCTAACTTTCCCAAAGAAAAATGTTCCACTACTATTGAATTAACCACTATAATACTATAACCCAGCTTGATGTACTCGAATGATATGTTCAAATCATAACAATGAAAACCCTTGGTAGATTCCTGAAAACGAAACTGTTTATCTCTTCGAGCAATCATAAAAAATCCATCTATTGCAACCACTTTTTCTATATTTTTATTCTTAAAACCTTGGTCCCAATCTTCAACATTGCCATTTCTTAAATGTTGTTTTAAATAAAGAAATTTATCCTCTTCTGGACAATCCCACCAAGCCGATGGCATCTTTGTTTTGGATTTAGCACCGGCAACCCCCAGCAACCCAAATTCTTCATTTTGGTCGAATAAATTCTTCACTAGTAGACCCCAATTTTGAGTATGCAATAAGACATCATCATGCATAAAACACAAATAATCATTCCTACTTTTTTCTATCCCTAAATTATAGGCCTCAAAAATAGAATATTTATTGTTTGAATTATCAATGACAATTAATTCATAATCACAACCAATCGTGTTTTTTATATTCTCAGATAAATTAAAAGAAATGTTTTGGGTTCGAGAACAAATAATTATTGAAATCATCGCTTAATACCTAAAATTATTTGATGATAAGGTTTTACAAAAGTCAAATTAACTACCTTAATATCAAAATACTTATAGACATTTTGCAGTAATTTGAAGTCAAAAACATGATGGTGCAAGCATCTATTTTCGTGATTAGCAAAAGACCTTTTTTTAAATTGTTCTTTAGTTCCGGCAGCTAAATCCATATTCAAATCATGTAACTCTAAAATTTCGGTTAGGTGTGTCAAATCGGTTTCATTAATCCCATTATTTAAATCATTTTCAAAATGACCAAAAGTAGAGATAGGACGATTATGATCAAATGTATATCTTTTATCCGGTAAAATAAGTAAAATAGCACCGCCTTTTTTAATAACTCTCACCCATTCTTTAACTGTTTTTAACGTGTTGGCACAATGTTCTAAACAATGGCTTGCAATAAGGAAATCATATTTGTTATCAGGTATTTCTTTAAGGTTACTCGCTTCACAAATGTATTGGTGTCCTTTTTTACTTCCTAAATAATTAAAATTTTGGCCTTCAACAATAGTACCTTCCCAAATGGTTTGAGAACTGAAATTACATCCGTCTAAACTATCTATAACCTGATAAATTGGAATTTCTTTTGAAAAAATAGCACTAGACCCTCCTATTTCTATCCCTATTTTTCCATTAAAATATTTTAAAAAAAGATCCATTCTTTTAATAGTCCTCCCTTTGTATGGAAAAAATTTATCTTTAACAAGACACTTTATACCATAATACCCAGTTGTTACATATGTTTTCAGTAATGTTTGAATTTTTGACATTATAATAGTATACATTGAATTGCAATTATTTTGTTTTGTAGCAAAAAATATTTAGTTGTAAATCCATACCATAATTTAAATTTCTTTTGATGAAAGGATATTTAGTCGTGTAAGCTTCTTTAATATGATAACTAAATCCTGCTTTCTGAACTATTTCCAAAATTTTATGCAAATTTTGCTCTCGATCTGGCATGCTGTGGTATTCAATAAAGAGATAATCAATATTTTTCAATTCATCCTCACAGTCTTTTATCACTTCGAATTCCGCTCCTTCTATGTCAATTTTTAAAAAATCAACCTTTCGTCCTTTCAAATATTTTTTTAAACTGGTACAAACTACTTTTTTGTATTTCCCTTTTGAAGTTTCTTCTTCTATTCTTCCTCCTGCTCCTCCTTCAACAATAAATGACAAGGTGTCATCGCAATTCCAAACTGCCTTATTGATTAACTCTACATCATTATATCCAAATGATTCAACGTTTTTTTCCAAAAAACCAAAAATATGCTCATCTGCTTCAAAAGCAATTATAGAAGCATTGGGATATAATTGCTTAAAATAAATGATACTCATCCCTAAATTTGCCCCACAATCTATTATACAAGGATTAGGACGACTAGCCTTAAACTTATACATTTCAAGTTGAAACAATTCCTCGTTACACAAATTAAATGATGCGATATCATGGATATATAATTTTTTTCCTAAAAATTCTTTTTCAGTAGGCACAAATCGCGCTATTGCATTTGTACCCTGTTTTTTTCCAATTAAGAAATAATAAGGTGGTTTAAAATATTTTTTTAAAATTTTAATCATTTATCTAATATTACTAAATGTTTATTACAAAAAATACAATTACAATTTATAAAAATTTTTCATCTAAAAAATAGCATCCCATTTCCCTTTTCCAAATACTTGTCCGTAATTGTATAATCCATGAATGCTCAAACTAGATTTTTCATCTAAAATCTCAAACAGACAAACTTCATTTACTTCATCAATTCTTAATTGTTGAGGGACATGTATAAACGCATTTAAAAAATACTCGCCTCTTACCAAAAATTCTGCTTCAATAGTTAATCGTATTTTTTCAGATTTAATCAGATTGGTTTCATATGAACATACTCTTTGACCATTCTTGCTGACAATTGTACAAAACATTTTGTAACGATTATTATCTTTTATTTCAAATTTTGAATTCAATTTAAAATCAATTACAATATTTTGATCATAATAAAAACGGCTTTCTAAGTTTCCTCCCTCATTATTGATATTTATTTCATCTATTACAATTTCGCTAAAGTCTTTCGAAATATCTCTTTTATAAAAAGATTCAAAATTTGAAGAAGCATTATGATATAAATCAACACTCTCCTCAATCCCCCCATCAAACACTACCTGCCCATTCTCCAACACAATCCCCCTCGTACACAAACTCCGCACCGCCGCCATATTATGACTCACAAACAAAACCGTTCTACCTCCTTTTCTGGAAATATCCTGCATCTTGCCAATCGCTTTCTTTTGGAACTCGGCATCTCCCACGGCCAAAACCTCATCTACAATCAAAATTTCAGGCTCCAGAAATGCGGCTACTGCAAAAGCCAGTCGAACATACATTCCGCTGCTATAGCGTTTTACGGGGGTATCAATGTAGCGTTCGCAACCGGAGAAATCAATAATGGCATCAATCTTGGAGGTTATTTCTTTTTTGGTCATCCCTAAAATAGCCCCATTGAGATAAATGTTTTCTCTGCCGGTCATTTCGCCATTAAATCCGGTTCCTACTTCGAGCAAGGAAGCCACACGGCCTCCAAACTTAATGCTTCCCGTTGTAGGTGCTGTAACACGGGATAATATTTTGAGCAAAGTAGACTTTCCTGCGCCATTCTTGCCAATAATCCCAAGAATCTCACCGCGTTCTACTTCAAAATTAATATCCTGCAATGCCCAGACATAATCACTCGTACCTTTGGTACTGCGGTCATTGGTGTCGCCAATTTTGAGATACGGATTTTCTTTGCCACGCACTTGATGCCACCAGCGGTTCAAATCATGCGTCATAGTACCCGTTCCTACCTGACCCAGTCGGTATTGCTTGGAGATGTTTTCGGCTTTTAATATAATGTCTTTCATTTTTTGGAATCTTTTTTTTAAATGGGCCTTTTAATGAGCATTAGGTTGTACTATAAACGAACTTCACTACTCACTAATTGCCGCAATTAATTACTATAAAGATTCGTCAGTTCGAGTGGAGCAGCAATTTGCGATAGAAAATTGCGGCGAAGTATCGAGAACTCTTCCGTTTTTCAGGCTTCTCGATACAATTTAGAATAGTAAAGCATTCGCATTACTATTCTAAATTACTCGAAGTGACGGACGAAACAGCTTATTCTTTTCTCTATTTTCTTCTCCTCACTTCGCACACTAAAAACTCATCGTTTCATTTTCAACACACATCCTAAAGATTCCAAAACCAGCACATAATGGGTATTGGTCATTTCCTGAACTGTGGCTTTTTGGTCGGCAAAAGGTCCCGATTCTAATTGTATCGTTTCCCCAATTTGATATGAGGCCACAGTGAGATCAACACAATCCGAAGTGTTGAGCCATTTCTTGATGACTTCAATTTCTTCATCACGCACAATTGCTGGTTTTCCTAACCAATACAAATAGCGGACTGCGCCAACGGATTGAAACACCAAATTCCGTTTCAAATCTTCTAATTGTACAAAAACATAGGAATTAAAAAGAGGTACTTCCACTTTTTTCTTGCGGTCAGACCATTGTCGCATTTGGGTTACCAAAGGACAGTAGCATTCCACACCTATCTTTTGTAATTGTTCTGCCACTTTTTTTTCCCATTTGGGTTTTGTATACACTACATACCAATTCATCTTTTATCTTGTATTGCCATAAAATTAATTCTCCCTATCCGAATTCAGAATACACTTTTTGAATTATTTATTTAAAAACGGTTCTCAATACACGACACTTCGAGTGCGAAGCGTAGCGAGACGTTTTGTTCTATTTCATTACTTGAAAACTACTAGCAACCCGCTGAGCACAATCAGCTTTTAAATGTTTAACCGTTTAATCGTTTAACCATCTAACCTTTAATTTTTTAACCCCTTAACCATTTAATCGTTTAACCGCTTACGAACCTATCGCCTGATACACAAAACCAATCGCTTTTAATTCCGGGCCGTTCAGCAAATTTCTACCATCAAAAATAAAAGCGGGTTTTTGCATCGAATCATATATTTTTTGCCAGTCGTAGTGGATAAATTCATCCCACTCTGTCAGTATCGCAATAGCGTGTGCCTGCTGACAGGCTTCGTACGGGTCCAAAAAGGAACGCACACTGTTCGCATTCGCCTCTGCATTTCTGGTTTCCAAATAATTTAAATCCCCCAAGATCTTCTTGTTAGAAACTTTAGGATCATACACCGCAATTTTTGCGTGTTCATTGATCAAATCATCAGCTACATAAATTGCTGCTGATTCTCTGGTATCATTCGTATCTTTCTTGAATGCCCAACCCAAAAAAGTAATTTTCTTATCGGAAACCGTATTGTAAAGCGTTTGAACAATAGAATTGGAGAAACGTCTTTTTTGATGGTCATTCATGATAATAACTTGCTCCCAATAATCTGCAACGGCATTCAAACCATAGGATTTTGCAATGTACACTAAATTTAAAATGTCCTTTTGAAAGCAAGAACCTCCAAAACCAACGGAGGCTTTTAGAAATTTAGATCCAATCCTGCTGTCCATTCCAATCGCTTTAGCGACTTCATTGACATCGGCTCCCGTTTTTTCACACAGTTCTGACATGGCATTGATGGAAGAAATACGTTGTGCCAAAAAAGCATTGGCGGTAAGCTTAGACAATTCAGAAGACCAAACATTAGTGGTCAATATTTTAGCGGCAGGCACCCAATTCGAATAGACATCGACTAAGGCCTGAATCGCTTTTTTACCTTCCTCCGAAGGATCGCCTCCAATAAGAATCCGATCCGGATGCAACAAATCAGCAACAGCTGTTCCCTCTGCTAAAAACTCAGGATTTGACAGGATTTGAAACTGTACTCCATTCCCGGTATTATCAAGTATACTCTTAATTGCTTCTGCAGTTCGCACCGGTAGTGTCGATTTCTCAACTACTATTTTATTATCTTTGGCTACACGTGCAATTTGTCTGGCACAAAGCTCTATGTATTTTAAATCAGCCGCCATACCTTTTCCCTTACCATACGTTTTAGTGGGGGTATTCACGGAGATAAATATAATCTGGGCTTCGTCTATGGCTTTATCAACATTCGTAGAAAAAAACAAATTCCTTCCCCGAGCCTCGGCAACAATAACGTCCAATCCGGGTTCATATATAGGAATATTGGCCGTGTCGGTATCATTCCAAGCCGCAATGCGCTCTTCGTTCAAATCGACTACTGTAACTTGTATCTCCGGACATTTTTGAGCAATAACCGCCATCGTCGGACCACCAACATACCCGGCTCCAATGCAACAAATTTTTGTGATTTTCATCTATATATTTTTTTATTTTTTTTTAATCCCAGTACAGACGCGATTTATCGCATCTCTACATTTCGCAATGTATCAAATCCGCAATGTAGACCCGATTTATCGCATCTCTACGACGGTATTACGATAAATTATCCCAATACCAGTGCACCGCCTCTTTCAATCCTTCTTGCATGCCAAATTTTGGATTGTATCCCAGCAGGGCTTTTGCTTTATCAATACTAGCCAGGGAATGTGGAATATCACCCGCTCTGTTAGGACCATACAATACAGTAACGTTTGCAATTTCAGAATCGTATTTTGTTAAAAAATCTTTCAAATAGCCCACTAAATCATTCAACGTATTCCTATCGCCACACGCCGTGTTATAAACCGTATTGATCGCTTCTGGATTTTGAGTTAACATCGCCAACTCATTCATTTGAATAACATTGTCAATATAAGTAAAATCGCGGGAATAATTCCCGTCACCATTTATTTTTGGGCTTTCGTGTTGCATGAATTGCATCACAAATTTCGGGATAACGGCTGCATAAGCGCCATTGGGATCTTGCTTCCGTCCAAAAACATTGAAATAACGCAGTCCTATGGTCTCTAAACCATAGGTTGTGCTAAAAATTTCGGCATACAATTCATTTACATATTTTGTTATTGCATACGGAGAAAGCGGCTTCCCAATAGTATTTTCTACTTTGGGCAACGCTTCTGAATCGCCGTAGGTAGAGGAACTTGCCGCATACACAAATCGCTTCACTTTTTCGTCTCTTGCTGCCACCAGCATATTCAAAAATCCGGATACATTCACGTCATTCGTGGTCACCGGATCATTGATAGAACGGGGAACAGATCCCAAAGCCGCCTGGTGCAGCACATAATCTGCGCCTTTGACTGCTTTTTGACACTCTTCCGGATTCCGAATATCGCCTTCTATCAAACGAAAATCAGGATGGTTTATGCAGTCTTTCAAATTATGCAGGTGCCCGGTGGCAAAATTATCCAGGCAAACCACCTTATAGCCTTTAGACAAAAAATGGGCACACAGATTAGAGCCTATAAATCCCGCTCCTCCAGTGATTAACACTGTTTTTTTTATATCTTCTTTCATTTGATTTTTCTGTATTAAAAAAAATAAACCACTATAAACTAAAAGTTCATAGTTTTTGTTGGCAGACTTAAAGTCTACACGGTGGTATCCCTTATTTATTTACCACGAATTTCACAAATTATCACGAATTAATTTGTGAAAATTTGTGAAATTCGTGGTAAAAGTTTTTGAATCTAAAAAGTAAATGCCCTAAAATGCATCGTTTTAATTATATCTGTAATCAATAAATTACTTTCTGGGTCTATTAAGTATTTTCTGAGCCACTCTTTCATACATACTTTTGGGTTTGTCTTCTTCGTAATAGTCATTAGTATAGGTACCATATCCGTAGCCATACCCATACCCCGTTCCGTATTTAGCTTTATTCTCCAGACCATTCAAAATTATACTGGCATTATTTAATTCCCCTCGTTTTATACGATTATTCAACAAGGTAATCATGTCTTTTTTAGTGAAATTCTGCCTCACAATATAAAGGGTAACATCACAATATTGTGCTAATTCTAGTGCATCTGACACTAACCCTACCGGAGGTGTATCTAATATTATATAATCGTATTTTTTCTTTAATTCTTCAATCAGCTCTCCCATTCCGTCACTCATGATCATCTCCGATGGATTGGGAGGAACCGGTCCGGAGAGAATCACATCCAGAAAAGGAATGTGGGTGTGATTTATAATTTCGTCAACCGTTTTTTGCTTGATCAGGTAATTTACAATCCCGGCTTCATTAGATAAATTAAATTCAGTAGCCAGTTTTGGTTTTCTTAAATCAAGGCCAATAACAACTGTTTTTTTCTCGCTCAGGGCAAATACGGTAGCGATATTTATGGAACAAAATGTTTTTCCCTCACCACTAACGGAGGAGGTTATCATCAGTGTTTTGGCACCGTCTACATTTTGTTGTTTGTACAAAAACTGGAGCGAGGACCGAATAGCTCTAAAAGATTCCGACAACGATGATTTAGGCCTGTCAAACACTGCTAAATTTGTATTTTCTTTATTGACACCGACTACGCCTATCAAAGGAATTTTTGTCAACTTACTGATGTCCTCCGTATTTTGAATCGAATTATTGACAAAAAAAATGCCAAATACAAAAATCAACGGAACAAGTATTCCCAGAAATAAGGCCAATATATAATTGACGGATGTTTTAGGGCCTATTAATCCGCCGCCAATATCCTTTGCGGGATCTATAAACTGAACATCCGATAGATTCGCTGCTTTGACAATATCCGCTTCACTTCTTTTTTGAAGAAAGGTGCTGTAAATATTATCACTCAAATCATATTTTCTTTTGATTTTAACGAGCTCTTGCTGGTCTTCCGGGAGTTGTTTTATGGTACTTTCGGTTTCATTAATTTTACTGCTCACCATCGCTAAATCATATTGCAGCGAAGCTTTTGCAGTAGCTATATTTTCTAACAGTACATTTTTGACCGCCTCCATTTGATTGTCAAAATCCTTAAATATCTTCTCGCTTTTTACGGCATAGGCCATTTCGGATCTTTGGGTAGACAAGGCGATCAATTTTGAAACATTAACTACAATATTAGGATCTTCTATTCCCGCTACAGATGGCGCTGGAAGTTTTGCATAGTTGGTGCTGTTTTTCAAATAAGTCTTTAACGAATTATAATAGGACAGTTTACGGGTCACTTCATCTTTGGCTACATCAAATTCCAGAATCTTATCCGAGAATTTAGTACCACCCGCTTCAATATCATAAATATTTTTATCTTTCCTAAATATTTTTAGCTCATTCTCGGTTTCTTTGAGTTGGGATTCCATGGCAATCAGTGTACTGTCTATAAAAGCAATCGTATTGATAGCAAACTGGTTTTTACTATCTAACTGTCTTTTGATCAGCATTTCAACAGTCGAATTCAAATATTCGACCATTCTGGCTTTATTAGTACCCTGCATTCCCAGGGTAATTATAGAACCGCCTTTATCATCTGAGCGCAAACTGATCCCTTTATATCCGGCTACTGTTCCGTCAAAATCATTAAAACGCACAAAATATTCATTTCCTTTGTAAAAACCGGGATTGTCTTTTATTTGTAATTTCCAATTCAAAAAGGGTAATGAAACAGACTCTCCTACTTTGTATCTTTTTACAAAATCACCAATTTCGACTGCTGTATTGCCATAGGAATTATTGGAGTACGTGACGACCGAGACGTTTTGATTCCCAAATGAAATTCTGATTTCATATTCATTTTCGCTTAGAAACGTAATTCCAATTAAATTTCCTGCTAACTGCCCTTTCGATTTATCAATATTTACATAGAATGGAACTGCTCCGTAGGCATCTACCATATTGTATTCGCCCTGAACTAAGTAATCAATATAATACTGCAGTTTATCTACCACTAACTCATTGTGTGATCTGGATTGCAGTGTTGTAGAGATGGATTGAACCTGATCAGAGGTACCGCCCCAATTAAAAACCAAACTGGTATTAGAAGTAAAAAGAGGGTTACTTTCCTCCTTTATGGCAATGAGGGTCTCCATGCCATATATTTTTTCTTTACGGATGTTGACCTGATAGGCAATAGTAAAAGTGATTATTAAACTCAGTAAAAACCACTTCCAATAACTTCCGATTTTCATTAAAAATCCCTTAAAATCAAAACTGACTTGATTTTCAAAAATCGAAAAATCTTTTATATCTAACATTTTCTGAATGCTGTTTTAATTTCTTAATAGTAGAAAGGTCGTTGTGGCCAAAGACAGCAACGTAATAATAGTCCCTAAGGATTCAATTCCTGTTTTCCCGGTTCCCCAGGTTTTTTGCTTGAGCGGCTTGATATAAACATAATCATTAGGTTGTAAGTAATAATAAGGCGATTGCATCACATTGATATCCGTCAAGTCCAGATCATGCATTTGAACTCCTGTTGGTGTTTTTCGCATGATGGTAACTGCTTTCCGGTCTCCTGTAATAGAGATATCTCCGGCATTTGCAATGGCTTCCATTATATTTACCTGCTCTTGAAATAATGTTTTTGTTCCCGTACTGCCAATTTCCCCGTTGATCGTATATCTAAACCCCGATAATTTTACGGTTACAAAAATATTAGCTTCGGCATTAAAATACTCCGCTAACAATTGCTTTTCGATTCTCACTCTGATTTCGTCCAGCGTGTAACCAATAACATTTAATTCTCCTAAGACCGGAACCCTTATGTTTCCATGATCGTCTACTGTAAATCCATCAAAATACAATGCGGATTCTGATTTTCCTACCGAACCGACTTCGCTTGTAGGACTAAAAATAGCAACTAATTTAGGATCTATCGCTTTTATAGTAATACTCAACACATCATTTGTTTGCAACCGATAAGGCTTAGATCCTACCACAGCAATAGTAGATTCTTGTGCTGAGGTATCCTTTTTCTGAAGATAAATTAAATCTTTAGTAGGGATACAGGAAAAAAGCAACACACTTATAACTAACAACAAACAGAGTACCGACTTGCTCATTTACAATATTTTTAAGCGACAAATATAACTTTTCATTTACGATTTAAAAAGCAACATTATTCATTAAACAAATTAATTATTTTTAAAAGTCTTTTCAAAAGGAACTCTTTGCAAAATACTCCTGCCCAGGGTAACTTCATCCGCATATTCCAGCTCATCACCTACTGAAATTCCTCTGGCGATTGTTGATATAATAATCCCGCAATCCCCAATTTGTTTGTAAATATAAAAATTGGTAGTATCTCCCTCCATTGTGGAGCTTAACGCAAATATAATCTCATTGACACTACCGGATTTTACTTTTTCAACTACAGTATTGATGTTCAACTGACTGGGGCCCACGCCGTCAATAGGTGAAATTTTACCGCCCAAAACATGATAAATTCCTCTGAATTGTCCTGTATTCTCGATCGCCATAACATCACGGATATCCTCCACAATACAAACAATTTGATGATTTCTGTTTTTGTTGGCACAAATTTCACACAACGCACTGTCCGATATATTATGGCAACTCGCACAATACTTTATATCCTCCCGCATTGCCACCAAGGCTTGCGCTAGAAATCCTGTTTGCTCTTTGGGCTGTTTTAATAAATGCAACACCAGTCGCAGTGCAGTTCGCTTACCAATTCCTGGCAACTGAGACATTTCATTGACTGCCCTTTCTATTAATTTTGAAGAAAATTCCATAACTGCAAATGTAGCAATTTGTTTATTTGTTTAATCGGTTATTTCTTGAATCGATTGTATACTTTAGTTATTCGATTTTAGTCCGCCGTTTTTTCTACTATTGGGCGCAATGTCATTAAGGCTGCGCTGTTTCTGCCCTCACTTCGAGTACTTTTGAATAGTAATGCGAAAGCGTTACTGATTAAAATTGTGTCGAGAAGCCATTGTATAAAAAAGAATCCTTTTTCAACGGAAGTACTTAGGACGTAAAGCAATACCTTTAGTGGGCAGTTTTAAAACCAAAGCGGCTATAATACTACTTGCTAGACAATTAAGCAGTAGCTATTCGTGATGTAATAAGGATAGAAGTTCAAGGCCAAAGGTAATCCGGATCCAGAAATGACGCATTAAACAAAAAATCGTATTTTGCTGCCTGTAAACTCAAAAAAATGACACCATTCACCATTCTATCGTTAATTGTAATCTACTTCGGGATTTTGTTTTTGATTTCCCATTTTGTAAGTAGAAAAGACAGTGGCAATGAGGCTTTTTTCAAAGCCAATAAAAACTCAAAATGGTATTTAGTGGCTTTCGGGATGATTGGGACTGCGCTTTCCGGGGTAACTTTTATTTCGGTGCCGGGAGAAGTGGGTGCGCCAAACGGGGAACAATTCAAGTATTTTCAGTTTGTTCTGGGAAATGCCATTGGCTTTATAGTTATTGCAAAAGTGCTGTTGCCTCTGTACTACCGGATGAATCTGACTTCGATTTACGGCTATATCGAGCAGCGATTGGGGTTGTATTCCTATAAAACTGCCGCAACAATTTTCCTGATCAGCCGAACAATAGGCTCTGCGTTTCGATTGTATCTTGTGGTGATCGTTTTACAGCGCTATGTTTTTGACTTTTACAACATTCCCTTTGCCTTTACCGTGCTGATTTCGCTGGCTTTAATTTTTGCATATACCTATCGTGGCGGACTCAAAACCATTATCATTACGGATACCTTACAAACTTTTTTCTTAGTGACCTCTGTTTTCATGACTCTTTTCTTTATTTGCAGAAGCTTGAATTTAAATGCTTTTGAAGCTTTTGAAACCGTAAAAAACAGTAACTATTCGAAAGTATTTTTCTTTGAGGATTTCGTGTCGAGTAAGTTCCATTTTATCAAACAAATTCTGGGAGGGATTTTTGTAACCATTGCCATGGTAGGTCTGGATCAGGATTTAATGCAAAAAAACCTGAGTTGTGCCACCATTGGTGAAGCTCAAAAAAACATGTTCACATTTACCGGAATATTTGTACTTATCAATATATTTTTCCTGAGCGTAGGTGCGCTACTGTATGTTTATGCCGCTAAAAACGGGGTTGAAATCCCCACCGATTTAAACACCGGAAAGCCCAGAACCGATTTGCTTTTCCCGGAAATTGCTTTTAATCACCTGGCTCTGATACCTTCAGTTATATTCTTATTGGGATTGACGGCCGCAACTTTTGCTACGACTGACTCTGCATTAACAGCGCTTACGACTTCGTTTTGTGTGGATTTTTTAGGAATGGACAAAGCGGAGAATCTGAACAAACCTAATGTAGTCCGAGACAGACATCTGGTTCATGTTGCGTTTTCCTTTTTGATGTTTCTGGTCATTATTTTCTTTAATTCCATAAATGACAGTTCCGTAGTAGGAATGATTTTCAGGGTGGCCTCCTACACGTATGGACCACTTTTAGGATTGTATTGTTTCGGGCTGTTTGCACAGTCAAAAACGGTCAAAGACAAACTGGTCCCGATAATTTGTTTGTTGTCTCCTGCACTCACATACCTTATCAGCGAACATTCAAAAACATTGTTTTTTGGATACGTCTTTGACAATGAGCTGATCATTGTAAACGGGCTTATTACTTTTCTTGGATTGTGGTTGATTAGCAAAAAAGCGGCTTCAGAAACACGATTTTAGTTTTAGCCCAGATGGCAGCGGCATCCTTTTCTTGTCCCGTTTTAAAAACGGGACAAGAAAAGATATAGCGAACAGCTGGAGGTAGCTCCAAAAAAAATATTAATACTGGTTAGTAGTCAATAATACTAAGGTACAGGCTATTTCTACTTTGATATCATTCAGCTTCAGCAATTGGTACAATTCTGGATTTTCAGTTCCCGGATTAAAAATAACACGTTTAGGTTTAGCCTCGACGATATAATTGTAATAATCGCGCTGACGTGCAGGGTTCAAATAAAGGGTAACGGTATCTATATTTTTTATGGGAATGGCTTTGGTCTGGATTTTCACACCGGCCACTTCACCAGCATTTTGTCCTAAAGCAAGCACCGAATGTCCTTTGTCTACCAACATAGTGATCGCTTTGAAGGCGTATTTCTCTGGTTTAGTAGTTGCTCCCAGAACTAGTGTTTTTTTATTCTTTGTCATTTTCTATAAGTATATGCAGCAAAAGTAATCAAAAAGGTTTGTCCGTTTCGGAATTTTCAAGTTTAGTTATCACTGCAATAAAAACATTTCCCTAACATTAAAAAGTAAAAAAAGAGTATTTTTACACCCTTAAATATAAAATATGGATCTTTTTATTTATCTGTTTGTCGCACTTTTCTCCGTGTTGAACCCTATTGGTACTGTTCCTATTTTTGTAGGACTTACACAACATGACACAAAAAAAGAACGTTCCAGGATTTCATTGTGGACAGCGATAAATGTGTTTATCATCTTAATTGTCTCTTTTTTTATTGGGCAATATATGCTGATTTTTTTTGGCATTAGCATCGATGCGCTTCGAATTGCCGGAGGACTTATCATAGTAAACTCGGGATTTTCATTGCTCTCGGGACAATTTAACAAAAAGAGGGGGATCACCAAAAAAGCAGAAAACGATGCTCAAAAAAGAAATGATATCGCTCTGACTCCACTAGCTATCCCTATGCTAGCCGGACCTGGATCTATTTCGCTGCTGATTGCTTTTTATCAGGAACACAATACAACTAGCGAAATTATCATTTCATCCTTTGCCATTCTTGCTATCGCAGTTGCTATTTTCATCATCTTGAAAAGTGCTCATTATTTAGCAAAAATACTTGGAGAATCCGGAATTGTAGCGATCTCCAGAATCATTGGTTTTATTGTAATTGCTATAGGAATCCAATATATTGTAAGTGCGATTATCAATATTATTAAAGGCAATTTGATCTAAGATTAAATTCAGGCAAAACGCAGTGTATTTGCCTGAATTGTACAATTATTTTCTTGGCAAAAAGATCTCAGCCATCATACATCTGGCACTGCCACCCCCACATGCTTCAATAGTATCCAGGCTCGAACTCAAAATTTCAGCATGTCGTTCCAGTTGTTCTATTTGTTTTGAAGTTAAACTCTGATGTGCAGCAGCACTCATCACTAAATATCGTTTGTCCTTTGCCCCAAGAATTTCAAGCATGTTTCCTGCAAAAGTATTCATTTGGGCTTCCGTAATTAAAATGATTTCTTTCCCGTTTTCTTTTAGGCTATCCAGGACCATTTTACGTTCTTTTTTATCATCAATACACTCCGAACAAATCACAGCAAAAGTGTCCCCCAGACACATCATCACATTGGTATGGTAGATCAATTTTCGTTCCGAACCGACGGTTTGAAATGCTTCAAAAATAACTGGAGCATAGTCAAAATCCTCACAGAATTCGATAAACAACTCTTCATCAGCCCTTGGTGACAAAGCGCAATATGCTTTAGCATTAGTTCTATCCAAAAGCAAACTTCCTGTTCCTTCCAAATAGAATCCATCTTCCTCTGCCGATGTATAATCAACAATATTATGAATCACAAATCCTTTGTCTTCCAGAACATCTAAAATATCTTCGCGGCGCTCGTGACGGCGATTTTCAGCAAACATAGGATATAAAGCCACATCTCCATTCTCGTGAAAAGAAATCCAGTTGTTTGGAAAAACACTATCTGGTGTATCTGGATTCAGGGTATCATCAACAACCGTAACATCAACCCCGACTGCTGTTAGTTTTTCGACAAAAGCATCAAATTCTTGTTGTGCTTTAGCGTTTACCGTTGCAGGCAAAAGACCGTCTACTACTTTTTGGTAATAATTATTTACTGCCGTTTGTTCGTTCATTCTAAACGCTACTGGGCGAATCATCAATATCGAATTTGTTGTTTGTTTCATGGGTTTTTGTGTTTTATTTTTGTGGTAGAGACGCACTGCAGTGCGTCTCTATCGTGCGTCTCTACCACAATACGTTTTTAAAATTGAATTAATCTCGAATCAAAGGCAAGGTCGAACAGCGCAATAGCCCTTCTTGTTTTGCAATTTCGGCATAAGGAATTTCTTCTACCAGAAAACCGTTTGCTCGCAACCAATTGTTCAGTCGGGTGAAATTTCTTTCGGAAACCACAACAGTGGTATCGATAGAAAAAATATTAGAATTCATGTGATACATTTCGTCTCTAGTGACGTGAAATAAATTTTCTTTCCCAAAAAGATTAACCAAGAATAAATAATCGGCTTCTTCTCGAAATCCATTTTTGTATATAATCCCTTTATTAATTCCAACAGGCTGAAAACAACAGTCTAAATGCAAGGCATTATCCCTTGCTTCAATTTTAGACTTTACTAGGTCAAATCCCTTTACAATTTTAGTAGGAAACAGGTCTTTGATGTACTGCACACCCTGAAGATTCGTCCGTGCTGTAATATAATCCTGGTAATCACTTCCTTTATATGTACCAACGAAGATATAGTCATTCCACAACATCACATCCCCTCCTTCTATGTGTACTTCTTCTGGGGGGCGCACTACTTTTTGAGGATCCATTTGGTCTATTACGTACTGAATCGCGTCTAATTCCCGCTCGCGATCCGGCAATATATTCGATTTTACAAAAACATCTCCAATTACAAAGCCAATATCTCTGGTAAATATTTGATTGTAATTTTCAATCATTTCAGGACGAAACACCGTTACATCATATTTTTCAAAAACCCGATTGAAGGCTTCCATTTCTCGAACCATATCTATCTCGATCGGATAAGTCCCTGCCAATATATGCTCTAACGATTTTGGATCATAGGCCTCTTCTCGTTTTGGCGTTGGCCCGTTATGTACTGCAGAACCCAAAACAACTGCCCTTAGTCTTGAAGTTTCATTATTTACATTTAATTCTAACATGTATCTTTAACTTTTAGCAAATATAAAAAAAGCTTCACAAATTTGTGAAGCTTTTTATCTTTTATCTTTTATCAGAGGTCTTGAATTCTCGCAAAGGATGTCCTGTGTAAATTTGTCTTGGTCTTCCGATAGGCTCTTTATTTTCTCGCATTTCTTTCCATTGTGCAATCCAACCCGGCAAACGCCCTATGGCAAACATAACCGTAAACATATCGGTAGGAATTCCTAGCGCTCTGTAAATAATTCCAGAGTAGAAGTCTACATTAGGATATAAATTTCTTGATTTGAAATACTCATCTTCCAAAGCCGCTGCTTCTAACTTTTTAGCAATAGCAAGAATTGGGTCTTCAACTCCTAAAGTTGCTAAAACTTCATTTGCTGCTTTTTTGATGATTTTTGCTCTTGGATCAAAGTTTTTATAGACTCTATGTCCAAAACCCATCAATCTAAAAGGATCATTTTTATCTTTGGCTTTAGCCATATATTTATCTGCATCACCGCCATTTCTATGGATTTCTTCCAGCATTTCAAGAACTGCCTGATTGGCACCTCCGTGCAAAGGACCCCAAAGAGCTGAAACTCCGGCAGATATTGATGCAAACAATCCCGCATGTGAGGAACCCACCATTCTAACGGTAGAAGTGGAACAGTTTTGCTCATGATCGCCATGAAGTATAAACAACTTGTCTAATGCATCTACTACCACAGGGTTTGGCGTATACGGCTCTGTAGGCAATTCAAACATCAAATGCATGAAATTCTCCACATACCCTTTAGTGTTATCATAATAATTCAAAGGATAACCCATACTTTTTCTGTAGGTCCAAGTGGCAATAACCAGGAATTTCCCCATGGTTTTACAAACTGCTTCATACATTTCTTTTTCATTCTCTACATTAACCGATTTAGGGTTGAACGCAGTCAATGCACTCGTCAAAGCAGCTAAAACACCCATTGGATGGGCTGTTTTTGGAAAACCATCAATGATGTTTTTCATTTCTTCATTGACCAGCGTGTATTTTCTGATATCCGTTTCAAATTGCGCCAACTGTTTAGTAGTAGGCAATTCTCCAAAAATTAAAAGATAAGACACTTCAAGAAAATCAGCTTTTTCTGCTAAATCTTCAATAGCGTATCCTCTGTAGCGAAGAATTCCTAATTCTCCGTCCAGAAAAGTAATATCACTCTTACAAGAACCTGAATTTTTATAGCCCGGATCAAGAGTAATTATACCGGATAAATCACGTAATTTGTTAATATCGATGGCAACTTCATTTTCGCTACCTACTACTATAGGCAGTTCAATTTTTTTTCCGTCGATTTCTAATGTTGCTGTTTTTGACATAATATATTTGAAAATAAACTTTTAAAATAATAATTTATCAAATCTAGGGAATTAAACACTAATTAAAAAGAGAATAATACAATGAAAATGTTAAATATTACCAAAAAAAAGCCATTCACACGAAGTGAATGGCTAAAAAAGATAGTATTAGAACTTATTTTATTTTAAAAGCGTTTTTTCCCGGAAAATAAGCGGTATCGCCTAATTCTTCTTCAATTCGCAATAATTGATTGTATTTAGCCATACGGTCTGAACGAGAAGCAGAACCGGTCTTGATTTGTCCACAATTTAATGCTACTGCTAGATCTGCAATAGTATTATCCTCCGTCTCTCCGGAACGGTGTGACATTACCGAGGTAAAGCCTGCGTTTTTAGCCATATTGACCGCTGCAATAGTTTCAGTCAAAGTACCTATTTGGTTTACTTTAACCAAAATTGAATTTGCAATTCCTTTTTCGATTCCTGTTGACAATCGTTCCACATTAGTAACAAATAAATCATCCCCTACTAATTGTACTTTATTACCAATTTTATCCGTCAGGTATTTCCAACCATCCCAGTCATTTTCATCCATTCCGTCTTCGATAGAGATAATAGGGTAATTAGCTGCTAATTCAGCTAAATAATCAGCTTGCTCCTCTGAAGTTCTAATTTTACCCGTTTCGCCTTCAAATTTCGTATAATCGTATTTTCCGTTTACAAAAAATTCAGAAGCCGCACAGTCTAAAGCCACCATGATTTCGTCTCCAAAAGTATAACCAGCAGCCTCAACTGCTTTTTTGATCGTGTCCAATGCATCCTCTGTACCACCGGCAAGGTTTGGTGCAAAACCACCTTCATCACCTACAGCGGTACTTAAACCTCTATCATGTAATACTTTTTTAAGGCTATGAAAAATCTCAGTCCCCATTTGCATTGCATGCGTAAAAGAAGTTGCTTTAACTGGTATGATCATGAATTCCTGAAACGAAATTGGCGCATCAGAATGTGAACCTCCATTGATGATATTCATCATAGGAACGGGCAATGTATTCGCAGAAACGCCGCCTACATATCGATACAAAGGCAATCCTAATTCATTTGCTGCCGCTTTGGCAACAGCCAAAGACACACCCAAAATTGCATTTGCTCCCAAGTTTGATTTATTAGGCGTGCCATCTAAATCAATCATCATTTGATCAATAACATTTTGTTCAAAAACGGAAACTCCAAGAAGTTCTTCCGAAATAAGTGTATTCACATTTTTCACCGCATTCAAAACTCCTTTACCAAGAAAAGCTTTTCCTCCGTCACGTAACTCCACTGCTTCATGTTTACCGGTAGAAGCTCCAGATGGAACTGCTGCTCTTCCTAAAACACCATTGTCTGTAATTACATCTACTTCAATTGTAGGATTTCCTCTTGAATCAAAAATTTGTCTTGCGTGAATTTTGATAATTATACTCATATTTTCTAATTTTTATTTAGTAATACAAATATATTCTATCTTTTGTAATGACATTATGAAAATAATGAATGTTATTAACGAAAACGTTATAATTATTTTAGAAATAACACTTTTCTACTTTATTAAAATTTTATTTTGCAGTATCAAATTAATTTTACTTTTTTCATTATATATTCGTGAAATTATATTCACTTTTGAAAGTGCTTTTTTTCTTTAAAATTCACAGTCAAGATGCGTATTGCATCGAGACAGCGCAAAATAGGACTAAAATATCATAGATAGTAGTATAAAAATTATTTTTCGCATAAAAAAAGGCCTGACTTTATGATTAAAGTCAAACCCTTCTGTTTTAAAATTTTGACAATTAAATAACTGTCTTTATCCTTTAATATTTTCAATAAACTGATCAAATAAATACGACGAATCATGGGGCCCAGGACTTGCTTCAGGGTGGTATTGAACAGAAAAACAATTTTTGTTTTTCATGCGCATCCCTGCAACAGTTCCATCATTAAGATGAAGATGCGTAATTTCAAGATTTGGATGATTGTCCAATTCCTCTTTATTAACCGCAAAACCATGATTTTGAGAAGTTATTTCCCCTTTTCCAGTGATGATATTTTTTACAGGATGATTTATTCCTCTGTGCCCATTAAACATTTTATAAGTAGAAATTCCATTAGCAAGACCAATTATTTGGTGTCCAAGACAGATTCCAAATAAAGGTTTATCATTGTCAAGAATTTCTTTAGCCACTTGAATAGCACCCGAAAGAGGCTCAGGATCCCCAGGACCATTAGATAAGAAGTATCCATCTGGATTAAATGCAGCTAAATCCTGATACGAAGAATCAAAAGGAAATACTTTAATATAACAATCTCTTTTAGCCAGATTACGAAGGATATTCATTTTTATTCCTAAATCAAGTGCTGCGATTTTATACGTTGCCTTCTCCTCACCAAAAAAATAAGGTTCCGTAGTAGAAACTTTAGATGCTAATTCTAAACCCTTCATATCAGGGACTTTTGATAAAGCAATTTTTAGTTCTTCTACTGAGGTATCATCTGTACAAATTACAGCATTCATAGCACCGTTCTCCCGAATATAACTAACCAGGGCACGCGTATCTACATCAGATATACAGATCAAGTTTTGTTTAATAAAATAATCTTCTAGACTCCCTGAAGCATCGGAACGAGAATAATTAAAGCTAAAATTTTTACAAACCAACCCGGCAATTTTGACACTACCTGATTCTATTTCTGAATCGTTTACTCCATAATTTCCAATATGAGCGTTCGTGGCAACCATTAATTGTCCAAAATAAGAAGGGTCAGTGAATATTTCCTGATAACCTGTCATTCCGGTGTTAAAACAAACTTCCCCAAAGGTAGTTCCGCTGATTCCAATAGATTTACCATGGAATATGGTTCCGTCACTCAATAAAAGAATGGCACTTTGTCTTGTTGTATATTTCATTCGTTGCTATCTAATGTTATTTTTAATAGTCTCATGGAACTCGCAAAGCGGGTTTCATATATATAGTTAAATATTGTGCAAATTTAATTGTTTAAAGCAATGGATGCAAGTTTTTGAAATTTATTGTATAATAAAAATTCTACCCTAGAGCCATGAAGACCTTGGAGCGTCTGGAGGCATCTTTTTGATTTTTTTTTAAAAGCAAAAGATACAGTGAACAGCAAGACAATTCACTATTAAATAATACGTTTTTTGTTCCGAAAAAATCAAAAAAAAAGGATAAACTATAAATAGCTTATCCTTAATTTTTATTGAATGATTATTTTCATAATTACTCAGCAGCTGTCTCTGCAGTTGGTTCACTTTCAGCAGCTGGAGCTTCAGTAGCCTCATCTGCTTTTTTAGCTTTCCCACCACGACGGCTTTTTGCTTTTTTAACTTCTTTTTTACCCCCATTGTAAAGTTCATTGAAATCTACTAACTCGATCATTGCCATATCAGCATTATCTCCTAAACGATTCCCAACTTTAATGATACGCGTGTATCCACCTGGACGGTCTCCTACTTTAGCAGCTACGTCTCTGAACAAGTCAGTTACCGCATATTTGCTACGTAAGTAAGCAAAAACGATACGACGATTGTGAGTCGTATCTTGTTTTGATTTTGTTATTAAAGGCTCAACGAATTGTTTAAGCGCTTTTGCTTTAGCAACAGTAGTGTTAATACGTTTGTGCTCTATAAGAGAACAAGCCATATTAGCTAACATAGATTTTCTATGTGCAGTCTGTCTGCTTAAGTGATTGAATTTTTTTCCGTGTCTCATGACGTGTTTTTTTATACTTTCATCTTGATGCTATCCATTTTGGAGATCAAAATATGAAGTAATTTATTCTTTATCTAGTTTGTATTTTGCTAAATCCATACCAAAGTTCAAATTTTTAACTGCAACAAGTTCATCAAGTTCAGTTAAAGATTTTTTACCAAAATTACGGAATTTCATTAGGTCATTTTTGTTGAACGATACTAAATCACCAAGTGTATCAACTTCAGCCGCTTTCAAACAATTTAATGCTCTTACAGAAAGATCCATATCAACAAGCTTAGTTTTAAGCAATTGTCTCATGTGTAATGACTCTTCATCATACGATTCTGTTTGTGCAATTTCGTCAGCCTCGAGTGTAATTCTTTCGTCAGAGAACAACATGAAATGGTGAATCAAAACTTTAGCAGCTTCAGTAAGGGCATCTTTTGGATTGATAGAACCATCAGTTTTAATTTCAAAAACTAATTTTTCATAATCTGTTTTTTGCTCTACACGGAAGTTTTCAATTGCATATTTTACATTTTTTACCGGAGTAAAAATTGAATCTGTAAAAATAGTTCCAATTGCAGCATTCTGTTTTTTGTTCTCTTCAGCAGGAACATATCCTCTACCTTTTTCGATCGTTAAATCGAAATTAAGTTTAATTTTAGGATCTAAATTACAGATAACTAGTTCTGGATTCAAAACTTGGAAACCTGAAATAAATTTTTGAAAATCACCAGCTGTTAATTGATCTTTACCGGAAACAGAAATAGTAACTGATTCATTATCAATATCTTCAATTTGTCGTTTGAAACGTACTTGTTTAAGATTAAGGATAATTTCGGTAACGTCCTCAACAACTCCTGAAATAGTAGAAAACTCATGATCTACACCTTCAATACGAACAGATGTAATAGCATAACCTTCTAATGCTGAAAGCAAAACTCTTCTAAGTGCATTACCAACGGTCAATCCGTAACCCGGTTCTAAAGGTCTAAATTCAAATTTACCTTCAAAATCGGTTGAATCGATCATGATAACTTTATCGGGCTTCTGAAAATTAAATATTGCCATAAATTTCGACTAAGTCAATTATTATTTGTTGTACAACTCTACGATTAATTGTTCTTTAATGTTTTCTGGGATTTGAAGTCTAGCTGGTACAGAAACGAAAGTACCTTCTTTGATATCATTATTCCAAGTAATCCATTCATAAACATGACTTGAATTAGACAAAGAACGTTCGATTGCTTCTAAAGATTTAGATTTTTCACGAACTGCAACTTTATCACCAGGTTTAAGGTGGTAAGAAGCTATATTTACAACGTCACCATTAACAGTGACATGTCTATGAGAAACAAGTTGTCTAGCTCCTCTTCTTGAAGGGGCAATACCCATTCTAAAAACAACGTTATCTAATCGTGCTTCACATAATTGTAAAAGAACTTCACCAGTAACACCTTTAGTTGCTGATGCTTTTTTGAATAAACCTCTGAATTGTTTTTCTAAAATTCCGTAAGAATATTTAGCTTTTTGTTTTTCCATTAACTGGATAGCAAATTCAGATTTTTTCCCTCTTTTTTTAGCCATCCCGTGTTGTCCGGGTGGATAATTTCTTTTTTCGAACGCTTTATCGTCTCCGAAAATTGCTTCGCCGAATTTACGGGCGATTCTTGTACTTGGACCAGTATATCTTGCCATTTTAAATTGTTTAAGATAGAGATTATGAATTCAGGTCTTATCCTTCGATAATCGGTATTCTATCTAGGTTATACTAAAAAAATATTATTAAACTCTACGTCTTTTTGGAGGACGACATCCGTTGTGAGGCATTGGAGTAACATCGATAATCTCAGTCACTTCAATTCCACCGTTATGCAAAGAACGGATCGCAGACTCACGTCCGTTTCCTGGTCCTTTAACATACACCTTAACTTTTTTAAGTCCTGCTTCAAGAGCTACTTTACTACAATCTTCTGCTGCCATTTGGGCTGCGTATGGAGTATTCTTTTTAGAACCTCTAAAACCCATTTTACCAGCTGAAGACCAAGAAATAACTTCACCTTTTTTGTTTGTCAAAGAAATGATGATATTATTGAAGGTAGCAGAAATATGAGCTTCTCCCGTTGATTCAACGATAACTTTACGTTTTTTTGCAGTTGCTTTAGCCATATTACTTATTATTTAGTTGCTTTTTTCTTGTTGGCAACAGTTTTTCTTTTACCTTTTCTTGTTCTGGAGTTATTCTTAGTTCTTTGTCCTCTTAATGGAAGACCAGTTCTGTGACGAATACCTCTGTAACATCCAATATCCATTAGACGTTTGATGTTTAAAGAAACTTCTGAACGCAATTCTCCTTCAATTTTGAAAGTGGACACTGCTTCACGAATCGCTCCGATCTCATCATCATTCCAGTCTTGAACCTTTTTATCTTGGCTTACTTGAGCTTTTTCTAAAATCTCAATAGCTCTACTATTTCCTAATCCGAAGATGTAGGTAAGTGCTATAACACCTCTCTTATTTTTTGGGATATCTACCCCTGCTATTCTTGCCATAATTATCCTTGTCTTTGTTTAAATCTAGGATTCTTTTTGTTTATTACGTACAATCTCCCTTTTCTTCGCACAATTTTGCACTCGGGACTTCTCTTTTTTACTGAAGCTCTAACTTTCATTTTGAATATCCTTTAATATCTATAAGTAATTCTTGCTTTTGACAAATCGTAAGGGCTCATTTCTAGTTTCACTTTATCACCAGGTAATAATTTGATATAATGCATACGCATTTTTCCAGATATATGTGCAATTACTATATGTCCATTCTCTAACTCTACACGAAACATTGCATTTGATAATGCTTCAATGATCGATCCGTCTTGTTCTATTGCTGATTGTTTTGCCATAAAGTTAAGCTACTGCTTTTCTATTTTTACCACTTTTCATTAAACCATCATAATGCTTATTTAGCAAATATGAATTGATTTGCTGCATTGTGTCAATGGCAACACCTACCATAATTATCAATGAAGTACCTCCGAAAAACATTGCCCAGGATTGTTGAACATCCATAACACTTACAATTATCGCCGGGAACACGGCAATCAAAGCAAGAAATAAAGATCCTGGAAAAGTTATTAAAGACATCACCTTATCAAGATAATCAGAAGTTTCAACTCCTGGTCTGATACCCGGTATAAAACCACCGCTTCTCTTTAAATCATCAGACATCTTGTTAGTAGGAACTGTGATTGCAGTATAAAAGAAAGTAAATACAATTATTAACGTTGCAAAAACTAAATTATACCAGAAACCAAACATATTACTAAAAGCGCCAACGATTGACTGCGAAGCATCTGATTTAGACAGCCCTGCCAAAGCAGCTGGAATGAACATAATTGCTTGAGCAAAAATAATTGGCATCACCCCAGAAGCATTAAGCTTTAAAGGGATCCACTGTCTATTTCCACCTAACATGTCTTGTTCAAAATCCCCTGAAGTAGTACGTCTGGCATATTGAACAGGAATTCTCCTAATCGCCATAACCAACAATACACAACAAACAATAACCAATAACCAAATGATAATTTCGATAACTAACAACATCGGACCACCGTTATTATTAGTCACTCTCGTGGTAAATTCTTGGATGAATGCCTGAGGCAATCTTGCCAAAATACCCACCATAATCAACAAAGATATACCATTTCCTATTCCCTTATCTGTAATTTTTTCTCCTAACCACATCGCAAAAATTGTACCTGTGACTAAAATAATTACTGACGAAAATAAGAATTCAAATGAATTGAATCCCAATAAAAATGCATTACTAGGTAACGTTCTATATAAATTGTAGATGTAAGTAGGACCTTGAACCAAGGTGATACCAATAGTCAACCAACGTGTAATTTGATTAATTTTTTTTCTACCGCTTTCTCCATCGCTTTGAAGTTTTTGCAAGTATGGAACCGCAATTCCCATCAACTGAACAACAATTGAAGCAGAAATGTAAGGCATTATTCCTAAGGCAAAAACAGAAGCCTGTGAAAAAGCTCCTCCAGTAAACATATCAAGAATTGAACCAATTCCTTCTTTAGTTTGCCCGGCTAAATTACCCAACTGTGTAGCATCAATACCTGGTAAGGTTACTTGAGCCCCAAAACGATACACTAAAAGCAAACCCAATGTAATTAGGATTCTATTTTTCAGTTCTTCGATTTTCCAAACATTACTAATTGACTCAATAAATTTCTTCATATTAATTGAAAAATTACATTGTTACAGCTTCTCCACCAGCAGCTTCAATAGCAGCTTTTGCAGTAGCAGTAAATTTGTGAGCGGTTACTTTTAATTTTGCTGTCAATTCACCTCTACCTAAAATCTTAACGATTTCATTTTTAGTAGCTAAACGATTAGCAACATAAACTGTCATATCAACAGTATCTTTAATAACACCATTATCAACTAATAGTTGAAGTGTATCAAGATTTACACCTTCGTAATCTTTACGATTGATGTTTGTAAAACCAAACTTAGGTACACGTCTTTGAAGCGGCATTTGTCCCCCTTCAAAACCAATCTTTTTAGAATAACCAGAACGAGATTTGGCTCCTTTGTGACCTCTTGCAGAAGTACCACCTTTTCCAGAACCTTCTCCTCTACCTAACCTTTTATTTTGATTGTGTGTAGCACCTTCAGCAGGTTGTAAGTTACTTAAATTCATAACAGTATTTGTTATTTAGCTTCTTCAACAGAAACTAAGTGTTTAACTTTATTTATCATCCCAAGGATTGTAGGGTTTGAATCATGCTCTACAACTTGTCCCATTTTACGTAGACCTAAAGCTTCCAAACCTCTCTTTTGAGTAAGAGGACAGTTGATTTTGCTTCTAACTTGTTTTACTAATAATTTAGCCATAATTTCCTTGAATTAACCTTTAAAAACTTTTTCTAAAGAAACGCCTCTTTGTTTTGCAACAGTATAAGCACTTCTCATTTGTAATAAAGCATCAAAAGTTGCTTTTACCACGTTGTGAGGATTTGAAGATCCTTGAGATTTAGATAATACATCATGAATTCCTACTGATTCAAGAACTGAACGAACAGCTCCACCAGCAATAACTCCTGTACCATGAGAGGCAGGAATTAAGAATACACGTGCACCACCAAATTTACCTTTTTGTTCGTGAGGAACTGACTGACCATTCAAAGGAATTTTTACTAAATTTTTCTTAGCATCTTCTACTGCTTTCGCAATTGCTTCAGAAACATCTTTAGATTTTCCTAATCCGTGTCCAACCACTCCGTTTTCATCACCTACAACTACAATAGCAGAAAAACCAAAAGCTCTACCACCCTTTGTAACCTTAGTAACACGATTTACACTTACCAAACGATCTTTTAATTCAAGACCACTTGGTTTTACTAACTCTACATTCTTGTATTTACTATTAGACATACTATATTAGAATTTAAGTCCAGCCGCTCTTGCGCCTTCCGCTAATGATTTAATACGTCCGTGATATAAATAACCTCCTCTATCGAAAGTTACTACGTCTATCCCAGCTTTTAAAGCTTTTTCAGCAACTAGTTTTCCAACTGCTGTAGCAACTTCAATGTTCGTACCGTTACCTATTTCTTTTTCTCTTGAAGAAGCCGCCAATATAGTAACTCCGTTTACGTCATCAATAAGTTGCGCGTAAATTTCTTTGTTACTTCTAAATACAGATAGTCTTGGATTAGTAGCAGTACCACTAATTGTTTTTCTAATTCTGAATCTAATTCGTTGTCTTCTTTCAGGTTTTGTTAATGACATAATCTTATTTTTTAAGCTGATTTACCTGCTTTTCTTCTTAATACTTCCCCTACAAACTTAACACCTTTTCCTTTATACGGCTCAGGCTTACGGAAACCTCTGATTTTCGCAGCTACTTGCCCTAAAAGTTGTTTGTCAAATGATGTTAATTTCACGATAGGGTTTTTACCTTTTTCAGATATTGTTTCTAAAGTCACTTCTGGAGCAATTTCTAAAACAATATTGTGAGAATAACCAAGTGCTAAATCTAATTTTTGTCCTTGATTTGAAGCTCTGTAACCAACTCCTACCAATTCTAATGACTTAGTAAAACCATCTGTTACACCGATAATCATGTTATTGATCAAAGATCTATACAAACCGTGTTTTGCTCTTTGGTCTTTGTGATCAGAAGATCTTTCTACTTGAACTAGATCCCCTTCAACTGTAACAGTAACGTCCGAAAACTCCTGAGTTAGTTGACCATTTTTTCCTTTTACTGTAATAATACCATTTGCAACTTCAACAGTTACACCAGCAGGGATTACAACCGGACTTTTACCTATTCTTGACATCTTATTATAGTCTTTAAATTAGTATACGTAACAAATTACTTCACCACCTACATTCAATTGCTTCGCTTTTTTTCCTGTCATCAACCCTTTAGAAGTAGATACAATAGCGATGCCTAATCCATTAAGGATTCTAGGAATGGTAGAAGAACTTGAATATTTACGTAAACCTGGTTTACTAATTCTTTGGATATCTTTAATTACGGACTCTTTAGTATCTTTATCATACTTCAAAGCAATTTTGATTGAACCCTGAACAGCGTTGTCTTCAAATTTGTAACTCAAGATATAACCTTGATCAAATAAGATCTTAGTTATTTCTTTTTTTAGATTAGATGCAGGAATCTCAACGACTTTGTGGTTTGCAGCCACAGCGTTTCTAACTCTCGTCAAATAATCTGCAATAGGATCTGTATACATGTGTATTGATTTGCGGCAACGGTTTTCGACAAAGTATTTGTCGAACCTGAAACCAATTTATAAATTTCTATAATCACAAATTTCAAATTACGAATTACTTTTTAAAAGGTAATTCATAATTTGAAATTCATAATTGAATTTTACCAAGATGCTTTTTTAACACCTGGTATCAATCCGTTATTTGCCATTTCACGAAATGTAACACGTGAAAGACCGAATTGACGCATATACCCTCTTGGTCTACCTGTTAATTTACAACGATTGTGCAAACGAACTGGTGAAGCATTTTTTGGCAACTTTTGCAAACCTACGAAATCTCCAGCTTCTAACAAAGCTTTTCTTTTCTCAGCATACTTAGCAACTGTTTTTTCTCTCTTAACCTCGCGGGCTTTCATTGATTCTTTAGCCATGTCTTAATTCTTTTTAAAAGGTAAACCTAGTTCAGCCAATAATGATTTTGCTTCCTTGTCTGTTTTTGCAGTAGTTACAAAAGAAATATCCATACCTGAAATTTTGTTAACTTTATCAATATCAATTTCCGGGAAAATGATTTGCTCCAAAACTCCAAGGTTATAATTTCCTCTTCCATCAAAACCAGTAGCTTTAATACCACTGAAATCCCTTACACGTGGTAAAGCTGAAGTAATAAGTCTATCTAAAAACTCATACATTCTTTCTCCACGCAAAGTAACTTTTGCTCCAATAGGCATCCCTTTTCTCAATTTGAATGACGCAACGTCTTTCTTTGAAATAGTAGATATTGCTTTCTGTCCAGTAATCTTTGTCAACTCATCAACCGCGTAGTCGATTAGTTTTTTATCAGATACAGCTGCACCAACTCCTTTACTTAAAACGATTTTTTCCAATTTTGGAACTTGCATTACGTTTACGTATCCGAATTCCTCTTTAAGAGCAGCAATTACTCTGCTCTTATATTCTTCTTTTAGTCTAGGTATATACTCCATTACTATAGTACTTGATTAGATTTTTTTGAAAATCTTACTTTCTTATCTCCTTCTACTCTAATACCAACTCTTGTTGTTTCCTTAGTTTTAGGATCAATTAAAGAAATATTAGATATTTGTATAGAAGCTTCCTTCTTTACGATACCACCTTGAGGGCTTTTTGCACTTGGTTTCGTATGTTTCGATACCATGTTAACACCTTCAACAATCGCTTTGTTTTTCTCACGGTAAACACGTAATACTTTACCTTCAGCACCTTTATGGTCTCCAGCAATTACTCTTACTATATCACCTGATTTTATTTTTAGCTTTATCATCTTAAAACGAATTAAAGCACTTCTGGTGCTAATGATACAATTTTCATGAATTGTTTTTCACGAAGTTCTCTTGCTACCGGACCAAAAACACGAGTTCCTCTCATTTCACCAGCAGCATTCAATAACACACATGCGTTGTCATCAAACCTAATGTATGAACCATCGGCTCTTCTTACTTCTTTTTTGGTACGTACAACAACTGCAGTTGAAACAGCTCCTTTTTTAACGCTTCCGTTGGGAGCAGTATCTTTGATAGAAACTACAATCTTGTCACCAACAGAGGCATACCTTCTTTTGGTACCTCCTAAAACACGGATAGTTAAAACTTCCTTTGCTCCAGTATTATCTGCTACTTTTAGTCTTGATTCTTGTTGTACCATAATTATTTAGCTCTTTCTAAGATTTCAACTAACCTCCAACATTTGGTTTTACTTAAAGGACGCGTTTCGCTAATCCTTACCGTATCTCCAATGTTACAGTCGTTCATTTCGTCGTGTGCGTGATACTTTTTAGTTTTCAACACGAACTTACCGTATAATGGGTGTTTTACTTTACGCACTTCTGCAACAACAATAGATTTATCCATTTTGTCCGAAGTTACAACACCAACTCTTTCTTTTCTTAAATTTCTTTTTTCTTCCATCTTTCAGCAGACTACAGTTATTGTCTTTTAGTAAGTTCAGTAGCTAATCTTGCAACTGTTCTTCTTACACTTCTAATTTGAAGTGGGTTCTCAATTGGTGAAATAGCGTGAGCCATTTTTAGATCAGCGTATGTTTTCTTAGTTTGGCTAAGCTTTTCTTGCAACTCTGCTGCAGAAAGATCTTTTATTTCTGATTGTTTCATAATATAATATAGATTATGCTTCGAAATCTCTAGCAACGACGAATTTAGTTTTTACTGGAAGCTTTTGAGCTGCAAGACGTAACGCCTCTTTAGCAACTGACAAAGGAACTCCTCCAACTTCAAACATAATCCTTCCGGGTTTAACAACGGCAGCCCAATACTCAACTGCTCCTTTACCTTTACCCATACGTACCTCAAGAGGCTTCTTAGTAATTGGTTTGTCTGGAAATATTTTGATCCATAACTGCCCTTCTCTTTTCATAAAACGAGTTGCAGCGATACGTGCAGCTTCTATTTGACGAGAAGTTAAGAACATTCCATCTTCATGTACAGATTTAATACCAAACATTCCATTAGAAAGTTCATGTCCTCTTTGAGAATTCCCTTTCATTTTACCTTTTTGTACCTTACGGTATTTTGTTCTTTTAGGCTGTAACATTTTTCTTTAATTTAAAAATTTACTTTCGTTTACGAGCGTCTGGTTTACCACCTTTATTAAAAGGCTTTCTGTCTCCTCTAGGAGAATCGCCACCTTTACCACCAGCACCAGATTGTTTTTTGTCCATTCCAGCAAGTGGAGAAAGATCTCTCTTTCCATAAACTTCACCTTTCATGATCCACACTTTGATCCCCATTCTACCATAAGTAGTATGAGCTTCTGCCAAAGCATAATCAATATCAGCTCTGAAAGTTGATAGAGGAATTCTACCTTCTTTGAAACCTTCTGAACGAGCCATCTCAGCACCATTCAAACGACCAGAAATCAAAACTTTGATACCTTCTGCGTTCATACGCATAGAGGCGGCAATTGCCATTTTGATTGCACGTCTGTAAGAAATTCTGCTTTCGATTTGACGACAGATGCTGGTAGCAACTAGATACGCGTCAAGCTCAGGTCTTTTGATTTCAAAGATGTTGATTTGAACCTCTTTGTCAGTAACTTTCTTAAGTTCTTCTTTCAACTTGTCTACCTCTTGTCCACCTTTCCCGATAATAATACCCGGTCTGGCTGTAGTGATAGTAACGGTTACAAGTTTCAAAGTTCTCTCGATGATTACTTTTGATACACTAGCTTTTGATAAACGAGCATGGATGTACTTTCTGATTTTATAATCTTCGGCAAGTTTATCACCGTAATCATTTCCACCATACCAGTTTGAGTCCCATCCTCTGATGATACCAAGTCTATTTCCAATTGGATTTGTCTTTTGTCCCATCTTTATTAAATTGCTTGTGTGTTATTAATAGATCCAAGCACGATTGTAACGTGATTAGAACGTTTTCTTATTCTGTGTGCACGACCTTGTGGAGCTGGACGAAGTCTTTTCAACATCATTCCACCATCTACTGTAATCGTTTTTACAAATAAACCTGCTTCTTCCATATTAGCGTCAGGGTTTTTTGCTTGCCAGTTGGCAATTACAGACAAAACCAATTTTTCTAATTTTCTTGAAGCTTCTTTAGAACTAAATCTTAAGATGTTCAATGCTCTTTCTACCTTCTGACCTCTTACCAAGTCCGCTACTAAGCGCATTTTTCTAGGTGAAGTGGGGCAGTTATTCAATTTTGCGAAAGCAATAGACTTATTAGCCTCTTTTCTCGCATCTGCTGTTTCTCTTTTACGAACTCCCATTGCTTCTTATTTTTTACCTTTATTTTTTGCTCCAGCATGACCTCTAAAAGATCTAGTTGGTGAAAATTCTCCTAATTTGTGACCTACCATGTTTTCTGTTACGTAAACTGGTACAAATTGACGACCGTTATGAACTGCGATAGTTTGCCCAACAAAGTCCGGAGTAATCATAGAAGCTCTAGACCATGTCTTAACAACTCCTTTGTTTCCACCTGCAATGTTTTCTTGAACTTTCTTGTCTAACTTATAATGAACGAAAGGTCCTTTTTTTAATGAACGTGCCATATCTTATTATTTCTTTCTACGTTCTACGATATACTTGTTACTCGGGTTTTTCTTAGAACGAGTTCTATAACCTTTTGCTGGTATTCCATTTCTTGAACGTGGATGTCCACCAGAAGAACGACCTTCACCACCACCCATTGGGTGATCGACAGGGTTCATCGCTACAGGTCTTGTTCTAGGTCTTCTACCTAACCATCTTGTTCTACCAGCTTTTCCTGATACAACTAATTGATGGTCTGAATTAGAAACCGCTCCAATTGTAGCCGAACAAGTCAACAAGATCAATCTTGTTTCACCAGAAGGCATTTTGATTGTTGCGTATTTTCCATCTCTTGCCATTAATTGAGCAAATGTTCCAGCAGAACGAGCTATTACAGCTCCTTGACCTGGTCTCAATTCGATACAAGAAATAACAGTTCCTAATGGAATTCTACTTAAAGGTAAAGTATTACCAATTTCAGGTTGAGATTCTGGACCAGAAACTAATTTCTGACCAACTTTCAATCCGTTTTGAGCAATAACATACGTTTTCTCTCCATCAGCATACGCTAACAAAGCGATAAATGCAGTACGATTCGGATCATACTCAATTGACTTTACCGTAGCAGGAATTCCTTCTTTAGTACGTTTAAAATCAATGATACGATATCTCTGCTTGTGACCACCACCCGTATAACGCATGGTCATCTTTCCTTGACTATTTCTACCACCAGAGTTTTTTATCGGCGCTATCAAAGAGCGTTCCGGCTTATCAGTTGTAATGGCGTCATAACCATTCACAACTCTAAATCGCTGACCTGGGGTAATAGGTTTTAATTTTCTTACTGACATTTTTCTATCTTAGATATTGTTGTAAAAATCAATTGTTTCTCCTTTTTGTACTTGAACAATTGCTTTTTTAGTTGCATTCGTCTTTCCACTTATTAAACCACTTTTAGTGTATTTAGTAGTTCTATCTGGCCTTACATTCATCGTATTGACACTTAAAACAGTTACTCCATAAGCAGCCTCGACAGCTTTCTTAATTTGCACTTTGTTTGCTTTTTTGTCAACAACGAATCCGAAGCGGTTTAAAACTTCACTTTCTTTGGTTACTTTTTCCGTTACTATAGGCTTAATTATGATGCTCATATCCTATTATTTACTTAAATTTTCTTCAATTATCTCCAAAGAACTCTCTAAAAGCACTAAATTATTAGCGTTTAATATAGCGTAAGTACTTAGTTCTAAGCTACTTACTACGCTAGAGCCTTTTAAATTGCGTGACGACAAATATACATTTTTATTTACATCACCCAACACAAACAGGGATTTTTTATTTTCTAACTCTAAAGCCTTCAAAACGTTGATGAAATTTTTAGTGTTTGGCGTTTCAAAATTAAAGTCTTCAAGAACGATAATATTCGATTCTTTAGCTTTAATAGAGAAAGCAGATTTTCTAGCCAAACGTTTCAAGCTTTTATTCAATTTAAATGAATAACTTCTTGGTCTTGGTCCAAAAACTGTTCCACCACCTTTAAACAATGGATTCTTTGCACTACCCGCACGAGCAGTACCAGTTCCTTTTTGTTTTTTAATCTTACGCGTACTTCCCGCTACTTCAGCTCTTTCTTTAGCTTTGTGCGTTCCCTGTCTTTGATTAGCAAGATATTGCTTAACATCAAGGTATACTGCGTGATTGTTTGGTTCTATACCAAATACTGAATCAGAAAGTTGCACTTTTCTTCCAGTATCTTTTCCGTTGAAATCTAATACTTTTGCTTCCATTACTTCTGAATGATTACATAAGAGTTGTTACATCCAGGAATACATCCTTTAATAACAAGTAGGTTCTTTTCAGCCACTACTTTTAAAACTCTAAGGTTTTGAACTTTTACATTGTCTCCTCCCATACGTCCAGCCATACGCATTCCTTTGAATACTCTGGATGGATAAGAAGACGCTCCTACAGAACCCGGCGCTCTTAAACGGTTGTGTTGACCGTGAGTTGCTTGACCAACACCACCAAAACCGTGACGTTTAACAACCCCTTGAAAACCTTTACCTTTAGATACACCTTGCACATCTACAAATTCTCCTTCAGCAAAAATAGAAACATCAATAAGATCCCCTAATTTTTGTTCTGTTGCGAAATCTTGGAATTCAACGACTTTTTTCTTAGCTACAGTTCCCGCTTTTGCAAAGTGACCTAAAGCCGCTTTTGTGGAATGTTTCTCGTTTTTGTCATCGAAACCAAGTTGCAACGCTTCATACCCGTCAACACCTTTGGTTCTGACTTGGGTAACAACACATGGTCCAGCTTCGATTACTGTACAAGGAATATTCTTCCCGTTTTCGTCGAAAATGCTAGTCATGCCGATTTTTCTACCAATTAACCCAGACATAATTATTAATTATTAATTATTAAATATAAATATAGAACGCAGCTTTTAACCAAATCCTATTTTTTAAGTGGGTGCAAATGTATAACTTATTTACACACAAACCAAAAAAATAATTTTCGATTAAAAACAGCGTCCTTTTCTTACTAGTAAGCTACTTAAACTTTGATCTCTACTTCAACACCGCTAGGCAATTCCAGTTTCATCAAGGCATCAATAGTTTTTGATGAAGAGGAATAAATATCAATCAATCTCTTGTATGACATTACTTCAAATTGCTCTCTTGCTTTTTTGTTAACGTGTGGAGAACGTAATACTGTGAAAAGTTTTTTGTGAGTTGGTAATGGTATTGGACCTGTAACAACTGCTCCTGTACTTTTAACTGTTTTTACAATCTTTTCAGCAGACTTGTCTACTAACATGTGATCGTAAGATTTTAGTTTTATTCTGATTTTTTGACTCATTTTCTTAAAGATTAAGCGTTTCCTTTTGCTTTTTTGATAACTGCTTCCGAAATATTCGAAGGAGTTTCAGCGTAATGTGAAAATTCCATTGTTGATGTTGCACGACCTGAAGATAAAGTTCTTAAAGTAGTAACATAACCAAACATTTCTGATAATGGCACATCGGCTTTAATGGTTTTAGCACCCGCTCTATCACCCATATCATTTACCTGACCTCTACGACGGTTGATATCACCTACGATATCTCCCATGTTTTCTTCAGGTGTAATCACTTCCATTTTCATGATTGGCTCTAATATAACAGCACCAGCTGCTTTAGCTACCTCTCTATACCCCATTCTTGCTGCAAGCTCAAAAGAAAGTGCATCAGAATCCACAGGGTGGAAAGACCCATCCAATAAAGTTACTTTCAAACTATCTACTTGATATCCTGCTAAAGGACCAGTTTTCATAGCTTCTCTAAAACCTTTTTCTACAGATGGTATATATTCTTTAGGAACGTTACCACCTTTGACAGCATTAACGAACTGCAATCCAACAGGAGCTTTACCATCAACTTCATCAGCTGGCTCTAATCTAAATACGATATCACCGAATTTACCACGACCACCAGATTGTTTCTTGTACGTTTCTCTGTGTTGAGCAGACTTTGTAAATGCTTCTTTGTATTCAACTTGAGGCTCACCTTGGTTTACTTCAACTTTGAATTCACGTCTCATTCTATCAACTAAGATGTCCAAGTGAAGCTCACCCATACCTGAGATAATAGTTTGCCCAGAAGCTTCATCTGTTCTAACCGTAAATGTAGGATCCTCTTCAGCTAATTTAGCCAAAGCCATACCCATTTTATCTACGTCAGCCTTAGTTTTAGGTTCAATTGCAATACCAATAACCGGTGCTGGAAATTTCATAGACTCAAGAATAATTGGGTGTTTTTCATCACACAACGTATCTCCAGTTTTGATATCTTTAAATCCAACTGCCGCTCCAATATCACCCGCTTCGATATAATCGATTGGATTTTGTTTGTTTGCATGCATTTGGTAAATACGAGAAATTCTTTCTTTATTTCCTGAACGTGTATTCAAAACGTAAGAACCCGCATCTAAACGTCCTGAGTAAGCACGGAAGAAAGCTAAACGACCTACGAATGGGTCAGTAGCAATTTTGAAAGCTAAAGCAGCAAATGGCTCTTTAACATCGGGCTTACGCAATATTTTAGTTTGATCTTCTTCTAACAATTCAGCATCATCAGGATGAATTCCTTCAATACCATCTTTATCCATTGGAGATGGCAAATATTTACATACTGCATCTAACATGAATTGAACTCCTTTATTTTTAAAAGAAGAACCAGCAATCATAGGAATGATAGCCATATCCATTACAGCAGCTCTCAATGCAATATTGATTTCTTCCTCTGTAATAGAGTTTTCATCTTCCATGAATTTTTCAAGTAAAGTCTCATCATAATCAGCTACTGCCTCAATAAGAATCGATCTGTACTCCTTCACTTCTTCAAGCATATCCTCTGGAATAGGTACAATATCATACGTTGCTCCTAAACCTTCTTCATGCCATACTATAGCTTGATTTTTAACTAAATCCACAACACCTCTGAAATCATTTTCTTCACCAATAGGCAAAGTGATTGCAACTGCGTTTGATTTCAACATATCTCTTACTTGTTGACAAACCATCAAAAAGTTAGATCCTTGTCTATCCATTTTATTTACAAATCCAATACGTGGAACTCTGTATTGATCTGCTAATCTCCAGTTCGTTTCTGATTGTGGCTCAACACCATCAACAGCACTAAATAAGAAAACCAAACCATCAAGAACACGCAAAGAACGGTTTACTTCAACTGTAAAGTCAACGTGTCCCGGTGTATCGATAATATTGAAGTGATAAGGAGCTGTTTCAGATAAAACTTTACCTTGTTCAGTTGGAAAATTCCATTCACAAGTTGTAGCTGCAGAAGTAATTGTAATACCTCTTTCTTGCTCTTGTGCCATCCAGTCCATTGTTGCAGCACCATCGTGTACTTCACCAATTTTGTGTGATTTTCCAGTGTAGAATAATATACGCTCTGTTGTTGTTGTTTTACCAGCATCAATGTGAGCAGCAATTCCTATGTTTCTTGTATATTTTAGATCTCTAGCCATTTCTTAAGAATTAAAATCTAAAGTGAGAGAATGCTTTATTAGCTTCTGCCATTTTGTGAGTATCCATTCTTTTCTTAACAGCAGCTCCTTCTTCTTTAGCCGCAGCTAAACATTCTGAAGCTAACCTTTGAGCCATCGATTTTTCGTTTCTTCTTCTAGAATAAAGAATTAACCATTTCATCGCCATAGAAATTTTTCTGTCTGGACGAATTTGCATCGGAATTTGGAATGTAGCTCCACCTACTCTACGACTACGTACTTCTACGTGAGGCATAACATTGGTTAAGGCATCTTTCCAAATTTCTAATGATGGTTTCTCCGCATCTTGTTTTTTAGACTCAATGATGTCAATTGCATCATAAAATACTTTAAACGCTGTCGATTTTTTTCCATCCCACATTAAGTTGTTCACAAAACGTGTTACCAGTTGGTCATTAAACCTAGGATCTGGTAAAAGTGGTCTCTTCTTTGCCGCTCTTTTTCTCATGTCTTTTTTTTAATAAAACGTCATACTAATATAGTCGCGACGAATCGCGGCTTTACAAGAATAACTTTTTAAATTACTTTTTTGCTTCTTTTGGGCGTTTTGCTCCGTACTTAGATCTTCTTTGCGTTCTTCCTGCTACTCCTGACGTATCAAGGGCACCACGAACGATGTGATATCTAACTCCTGGTAAATCTTTTACCCTTCCACCCCTAACTAATACTATCGAGTGCTCTTGTAGATTGTGTCCTTCACCAGGGATGTAGGCATTTACTTCATTACCATTTGTCAAACGTACACGCGCTACTTTACGCATTGCAGAGTTTGGTTTTTTTGGTGTTGTAGTGTAAACACGCGTACAAACCCCTCTTCTTTGAGGACAAGAATCTAAAGCAACCGATTTACTCTTCTTAGTTATCTGAGTTCTTCCTGTTCTTACTAATTGTTGAATTGTTGGCATAATTAATACTAAAAATTTCTTATTATATTAAATTCCCGCTTTTTACGGGGTTGCAAATGTAGAAAATATTTTTTATTCTACAAACGTTAATCCACTAATTTTCAATAAGATTATTTTATCATTCGATTTTAATCGCAAAAAGCAGATATTTACATTCTATTTAATAAAACAAAATTCACTTGAAGCACTTCCTTATTTATATTCTCCTTTTTAATTTGGGCTTACACTGCTCTGCTCAAAGCTTTCGGGTACTCATTACAGGAAAATCAATATTGGAAACAAAGACAATCGACTCTTTGAAATATAACCCAAAACACACTAACACAAAATCAATTGAAATTGAATTAAACAGGCTGTCCGAAGATCTTTCAAGAATTGGATACATTGACAACATTACCGGACCACCAATCCAAATAAATGACTCCAGTTATCTTGCTAAAATACATTTAGGAGAAAAAATAAAAGCGATACATATATATATAGGTAGCAACAAAAAACCAAACCTTCCTATACTTTTAAAAGAAGAAGAAGATACTATTATACTACCTTACCCAGAAATAGATTTTTACTTGCGTAAAAAAATACAAGAACTAGAACAAAATGGGTTTGCATTAGCTAAACTAAAGCTGACAAACATCAAAAGAATAAATACCGTTTTGTACGCCAATTTAAAAATAGAAACCGACAAAAAAAGAATCTTAAATGCGATAACCATAAATTACGAAGACACAAATTCAACTACAAAATTCCCATCCGGACATTTTGCTCAACTAAACAGAAAATACAAAACAAGCATTTTTAACCAAAAAGTACTCGATCAGATTTACACTGATTTTGAAAATTTTGGATTCATCAGTCAAATAAAATATCCGGAAATTCTATTTACAAAAGATACCACAAAAGTATACGTATATCTTCAAAAAAGAAAATCAAACACATTTGACGGTTTCATTGGGTTTTCTAACAATGAAAATCAAAAAATCACATTAAATGGGTATTTAGATGTACAACTCCAAAATATTTTAGGCACAGGCGAACAACTTTCAGTCTATTGGAAAAGCGATGGTAATAACCAAAAAACATTTAAAGCGAGTGTTGAATTGCCCTATTTGCTAAAAACTCCAATAGGCCTAAAAGCACAAATTCAGCTATTCCGACAAGACACGACCTTTCAAAACACTAAAACCGCAATAGACCTGAGCTACTTCATTAATTACAACACCCGGTTTTATTTAGGATACCAAAAAACAGAATCCAGCGCTATCCAAAATTTAAACAATAATCCAATTAGCGATTTCAATAATTCGTTCCTAACGTCAAGTTTTAATTATATCAAATTAAACGCAGCCAATTCTATTTTTTCAATAAAATCAAGTCTCACACTACAATCCGGAATAGGAAGCAGAGTTCTTTATACCCTATCCGAAAATACAACAAAAAGCAACCAGTTTTTTATAAACATTCAAGGTGTACACAACTTTAACCTGAATAAAAAAAATTCCATCTATGTAAATAGTCTAAATTATTATCTACAAAGCAATAATTATGTCACAAACGAATTATATCGTTTTGGGGGATTCAACAGCGTAAGAGGTTTTGCTGAAAATAGCCTGCAAGCCTACCTCATGACTTCACTACTCACGGAGTATCGCTATATTGTATCTCCCAATCTTTACGTTCATTCAATTTTAGATTACAGTATTTTCAAAGATAAATCTGCAATAGACCAACAAGACAAAAAAGAAAACTTAATAGGCATTGGAATGGGATTGGGATTACTAACAAAAAATGGATTATTCAAATTAGCACTTGCCAGTGGGAGCACCACAAATCAACCACTAGAAATAAACAATACAATTGTACACATCAGCTATAATGTCACTTTTTAAAACATTAGAAACCGATTATACGACTTTTGTTCTATTAAAAATAGTCAAAATTTAAAAATCAAAAAACATTGCGAATAGCATATTAAAATTAATTTCTAATTTACTTCAAAACTTAAATAAAAGAATTAGAAAACATTTTTTGACATGGCAAACAGTTTTCGTCTCTATTTCTTTGCATCCAGTAAGGCACAATATCCAGCCCATACTTTTTTTAACAGAACATTTACACTACAGACAAACATAGCAGTAAAAAAAAATCTAGATATCCGCAAACAATTATCATCCTATTTAAACAATATTATGTTTTCATGAGATATCTCCTGATTTTTGTTTAAAAAAAACAAAAATATTGACTAATTAATAGTATTTATTGAAAATATTAAATTATTGTTAAATTTTAACGATAAATAATTAGGAATATTAACAAATTATTAAGAGATTTGCTAAACTAATTCAAAATATTTATAAAATGAAACTAAAGTTCAATGGATTCTTTGTACTACTTGTAGTACTTATGGCGCAGCTTACTTTTGCGCAAGAAAGATCTGTTTCAGGTGTTGTTTCTGATAATGCAGGATTGCCAATACCAGGCGTGAGTGTATTAGTGAAAGGAACAAATACTGGAACACAAACTGATTTTGATGGGAAATATTCCATCAGAGCAACACCAAGCCAAGTCTTGGTATTTAGCTACATTGGGATGAAAACCAAAGAAGTAGCAGCTAGTTCTACAAACCTAAAGGTTAAATTAGCTAGTGAAGCCATGGAGCTTGAAGGTGTTGTTGTAACAGCTTTGGGGATTAAAAGAGAGAAAAAATCTCTAGGTTATGCTACTCAGGAAGTTAAAGGTGACGCTGTAGCCCTAGTAAAAAGTTCAAACTTTGTAAACTCGCTATCTGGTAAAGTTGCAGGTTTAGAAATTAAAACTTCAGGAAACTTAGGTGGGTCCACACAAGTAGTTATCAGAGGAAATAACTCAATACAAGGAAATAATCAAGCATTATTTGTAGTTGATGGTGTTCCAATAGATAACAGCAACTCAAACACAAGGGATCAACAAGCTGGTAGAGGTGGATATGACTACGGTAATGCTGCATCCGATATCAACCCTGATGATATTGAATCTATTAATGTTTTAAAAGGAGCTGCTGCAACTGCACTTTATGGTTCTCGTGCCTCTAATGGTGTTGTAATGATCACTACTAAAAAAGGGAAGAGTCAAAACGGTATTGGAATCACTATTAGTTCGAGTTTAACTTTAGGGAGAGCAGACAAAGAAACTTTGCCTAGATATCAAAATAAATACGGAGCTGGATATGGTCCTTATTATGACTCCGCTGATGGATATTTTGGATTGGCTGACGTTAACGGAGACGGTGTTGATGATTTAACAACTCCTTTTACTGAAGATGCTTCTTATGGAGCAGCATTTAACCCATCGTTATTAATTTACCAATGGAATTCTATTTATCCTCAATTAACTGAAACTTTCGGAAAAGCGACTCCTTGGGTTGCTGGTAAAGCAACTCCAAATTCTGTATGGGGTACTGGAAGTACTGCTGTAAACTCTGTTTCATTAGATGGCGGGGATGATAAAAGTTCTTTTAGATTAGGTTTTACCAACTTATTACAAGAAGGCAACTTACCAAACAGTGGTATTAAAAGAAATACAATCTCTTTCTCAGGAACTCATAATTTAACTGAAAAATTAAAAGCTTCTGCAAGTTTTAATTTTATCAAAACTGATGGAAAAGGGAGAAATGGTACAGGTTATTCTTCTACAAACGTAATGCAACAGTTTAGACAATGGAATCAAATGAACGTTGATTTCGACGAACAAAAAGCTGCTTATTTACTTACAAGAGAGAACATCACTTGGAATCCAAACTCTTCTACTAATTTAAAACCCATTTATTCAGATAATCCATATTGGACATTCTATGAAAATTATCAAACAGATACAAGATCAAGATACTTTGGTAATATAGCATTAGATGATAAATTAACTAATTGGTTGAGCATAATGGGTAGATTCTCTTTTGACACCTACAGTGAATTACAAGAGGAAAGAACAAATGTTGGAAGTGCAGACGTATCTAAATATTCAAGAAACAATAATAATGTATCAGAATACAACTACGATTTAATGTTAAACTTCAATAAAGATTTAACTGAAAAATTAAATTTAGAAGGCAACATAGGTTATAATGTTAGAAACAACATTAGAAACAGTATTTTTGCAACTACTAACGGAGGTTTAAACAAATCGCGTCTTTATTCACTTTCAAACAGTGTTAGTCCAATTCTTGCACCGCAAGAATATGAAGCAAGTAGTATGGTTGACGGTGCTTACATAAGAGCTAGTTTAGGTTATGATAATTTTGCTTACTTAGAAGGAAGTTACCGAAGTGACCGTTCATCAAATTTACCAAAACAAGATAACAGATACGGCTATTACTCCGTTTCTGGAAGTTTAGTTTTCTCTAAATATATTAATGTAGACTGGTTATCCTTTGGTAAATTAAGAGCTAATTACGCTGAAGTAGGTAACGACACGACACCATACAGTGTGTTCAACACATTCGATATTGGAACTCCATTTAACGGAACTGGTATTGCTTCAAATCCTGGTGCTCAAAATAATTTGGACCTTTTACCAGAGAGACAAAAAAGTTATGAATTTGGTTTAGAAATGACTTTCTTTAAAAGACGTCTTGGATTTGATGTGTCTTATTACAATGACTTAAATATCAATCAAATTACAAGTATTCCATTATCAACGGCTACAGGATATAATTCAGCAGTTTTAAATGCTGGAACAATCGAAAACAAAGGACTTGAGGTCCAGATTAATGGAACACCACTAAAAACAAATGATTTCAGATGGGATTTAAATTTGAACTGGTCTCAAAATAAGAGTTTAGTTGTTGAATTATTGAACGGTATTGAAAATTTACAATTAGCTTCATTACAAGGTGGCGTTTCTATTAATGCTACCCCTGGACAACCTTACGGAACCATCAGAGGTAGTGATTTTATTTATGCTGATAATGGCCAACCAATCGTTAACCAGACAGGAAGCGGATCTAGAATTGGTACGTATCAAAGAACAGGTGCAAATAACATAGTTATTGGAGATATCAATGCTGATTGGAAAGCAGGCCTTAACAACAGTTTCACATACAAAAATTTCAATTTAAGCTTCTTAATTGACATGCAAAAAGGTGGAGATGTTTTCTCCCTTGACACATGGTATGGTTATGCGACAGGAATGTATGATTTCTCAGCTGCCAATAATGAATTAGGCAACCCTGTTAGAGATCCAATTGTTGGAACACCAGGAAACTATGGAGCTAATAGTGGTGGATTTATTTTACCAGGTGCGGCTCCTGATGGAACACCAAATGCAGTTAGAGCTAATGGAAGTGTATATACAACAGCTTGGGGCTACGCTAGAGCCCCTAATAAACTTCATGTTTATGATGCGGGTTACGTGAAGTTACGTGAGGCAAGTTTAAGTTATAACTTTAGTACTAAAACATTAAAAAATTCTCCTTTCACTAATATTGTTGTATCGTTAATTGGAAGAAATCTATGGATTATTGATAAAAATACTCCATATTCAGATCCTGAAGCTGGTCTAAGTTCTGGAAATGTTCAAGGATACCAATCGGGAGCTTATCCATCAATAAGAGAAGTCGGAGCAAGTCTTAAACTACAGTTTTAAAAAATTAAATTATGAAAAAAATAATATTAACAACATTAACTATTATTACTTTAATGGTATCATGTCAATCTGACGACCAATATGAAGATAAAAATAGAGATCCAAAGAACCCTACTCAGGTTAGTTCAGATTTTTTATTCAATGCTGCGACCAAGAGTTTGTTCGATCAGATGACCAGCACCAATGTAAATACAAATATCTTTAGGATGTTAGGTCAACATTGGACTGAAACAACGTATGTAGATGAAGCCAATTATGATTTCAATACTCGTAATATCCCACAAAACCACTGGTCTGAAATGTACCGAGATGTTTTATTGGATTTAGCAACTGCAAAAACAAATAATGATGCAGATACTGCAATATCAGAGGCTACCAGAAAAACAAGAAATGCTCAAATTGAGATTTTGGCAATTTATACTTGGGCGCAAATGGTTGAAACTTTTGGAAACATTCCATATACTCAAGCGTTGAATGCAGGTAAATACGTATTACCCAAATATGATGACGCAGCGACAATTTACAGCGATTTGCTTACTCGTTTAACTGCTACAATTCCAAACTTATCTAACACCGGTTTTGGAGCAGCAGATAATATTTACGGAGGAAATACAGCTAAATGGAAAAAATTCGGTAATTCATTGTTATTAAGAATGGGAGTAAGAGTTGCGGATGTTTCGGCAATGACTGCTCAATCAACTGCTGCAATTAAATCGGCTGTTAGTGGTGGAGTATTCACATCAAACGCCGATAATGCTGCTTTAGCTTATTCCAGTGCTACTCCCAATACTAATCCAGTTTGGGTTGATTTAGTACAATCAGGAAGATCGGATTTTGTTATTGCTAATACATTAGTGGATAAAATGAATGATCTTAATGACCCTAGAAGACCTTTTTACTTCGATCAAAATAAAGGGGCAGGTGTTTACGAAGGCGGACCTTATGGTGATAATAATGCTTTTTCATCTTACACTCATGTAAGCGCAAGAGTAATAGACCCAACTAATCCAGCATCGTTAATAGATTATTCAGAAGTTTGCTTTTACTTAGCGGACGCAGCGGAGCGCTCTATATCAGGAACACCTGCTACAGCTGCTGATTTTTACAATAAAGGTATTACTGCATCATTTGACTATTGGGGAGCTCCAAATGCAGCTAATTATTTATTAAGTACTAAAGTAAATTATGCCACAGCACAAGGAACTTGGAGAGTAAAAATTGGCACCCAACTTTGGTTAGCTATGTATAACAGAGGTTACGAAGCATGGACTGCTTGGAGAAGTTATGATTTCCCTGGCTTTAACTTACCAGCAGTATCTGAAGATCCAGTTCCAACGAGATACACCTACCCTATTAATGAACAAAATTTAAATAACGCCAACTATACTGCTGCATCTGCCGCAATTGGAGGTGATAAACAAACAACAAAACTTTTCTGGGATAAATTCTAGTTATCACTTAATTCAATTATTAAAACCACCCCATTTTTTGGGGTGGTTTTTTTTTATATCTTTTGCATGATAGAAAAAGAACATAAAATATTTGAGATTAGAGCGATAATTGAAGCTATATAAGCGGGTGCAACAGTAGACAACGTTTATATTCAAAAGGAAGCAAGAAGCAAACTAATGTAAAACTTAATGAAAGTGATGAAGCGCAGAAACATCAACTTTTCGTGTGTTCAAGTTGAAAAACTAAACAGATTGACTCCTAACAATCATCAAGGTGCGGTGGCAACTATCCCGACAATTTCCTTTTTTGAATTAGAATCTTTGATTGAATCCGTAATAGAGAATGGAAAGAAACCTTTGTTATTAATTTTGGTAAATATCGGATGCCCATAATTTTGGTGCTATCAAAAGAACGGCCGAATGTACAGGAGTAAATGGAATCATCGTTCAAAAAGCAGGTTCAGCACCAATAAACGATGATAAGGTAAAACATCTGCAGGCGCCGTTTTTAATATTCTTATTTGTACAGTAGGACGCATCAAAGACACTATTTTTTTGTTGCAGGCTACTGGTATAAAGAACGTTGCGGCCATTGAGAAAACAGATCAATATATATGACATTTTACTTAATGAACCCGTAGCGATTATTATAGGATCTGAAGATCGTGGTGTAAATCCTTCGTTTCTTGAAATTGTTGATAAAAAAGCAAAACTTCCAATGGTTTGGAACCATTAGATCATTAAACATTTCGGTAGCCTGTGGTACTTTCTTATGTGAAGCGACAAGACAACGATCTTAGAATTTTTATTGTAACAACCTCTTCTAAAGAAGAGTTATGACTTCGGTAAATTCATTTTTTTTACTTGTAAAAAGTCCAGACCTTTATTAATAAATTAAAAAAACACAACAATTAATTATTCCTTATTTTCTTAGTTATTCTCCAGCAATTTACTGTCATTATGGATGGATTTTATATAATCTCTGGGCGTCAGATTACTATATAACTTAAAACTAGTGGTAAAATATGAAAATGAATTAAATCCTGTTTCATGAACCAAGAACTGTATGTTTCTTTCTCCAAGATGGATCAGCTTAATGGCGTAATCCAATCGAAACTCTCTCATATATTGGCTGATGTTCTTATTTGTCAGTTTTCTGATTCTTTTATCTAAAGTTGATTTACTAATAAAAAGCTGTTTGGACAATTCATCTATATCAACATTCAATTTCAAATTATTCAACAAATGTTCATTTACACTCGTAAGAAAATCTTTTTCAGATAATTTTATAGTAACTTTTGAAAACGGATCTGGTTTGAATTTTTTTTCTATATTATTTTTGAATTCAAGTAAATTATTGACTTTAAAAATTAACTCTCTAACCTTAAATGGCTTTACTATAAAATCATTGACTCCGTTTTCAAGTAGCTTATACTGAACGCTATCGTCTATATTAGCAGTGATTATTACAAATGGAACTGCGTTTAGTTTGCCATTTTTTTTTATATTAAAATACAAATCTTCTCCATTCATATTAGGCATCATCAAGTCACTAATAATAATATCGGGTATGTGTTTGTTTAAGTATAACAGTGCATCAATACCGTCTTTGAACCAGTTCACATTAAAACCACTCAGGCTCAATAACTCCGAGATTGAGTTGCCAAGCGCTACATCATCTTCAATCAATACTATTCCGCTTTTTTGATTTATCATGCACCTAAATTAACTATTTTTATTTTAAATTATTGTTATTATTTTTTAAATCATTAGGACTAGTATTCATATAAATTAAAATTAAAATATCTTTATTTATGATTAAAGAACTACACCTCGCAAATGAAGCAATTACACCTAAAAAATCTAACAAAAGAGACCGATTGAATTACAATTATTTTTTTATCTGATAAAATAATTTTGCGCATACAACAGAAAGGCGTATGCTTTATTAGAAATAAATTAGTCTTAATAAAATTGATTTATTATATTGAAAAAATCAAATAAATAAAACCGTCTTAGATTGATGAAAAATCTCTTAATAAACATTTCTAAAGTCACTAATACTGTATTAAAAAAACACTCCATAAATGACGCCTTAGACTTATACTTAAGCGACATTGCCAAAGAACAACAAATCGACAGCTATACTATTTATAAGAACAAAACAAAAAACGGCATAATAACCTTTCATTCTGTCAATAAAAGACCAGATAATGAAATTAACAATCCTAATCAAAACGACCATAATTACGATAATTTTTCAGAACTTTATGAAATATTATCAAAAAACAAGTCTTTGCATGGTCTTGTCAGAGACAATAAAAATGTGATTTCTAAAAAATATATGGAAACAAAAGGAATAAAATCCTATCTATTTACCCCTATATTTTCGGAAACTACATTCTGGGGCTGGATCAGCTACACCATATGCAAAGAGGAAAGAAAATGGCAAGAGGAACAAATTAAAACCTTACACACAGTTGCTAAAAATATTGGAGACAGGCTTTACAAAGATAAAATTAATATAAAATTAAAAAAAACTTTGGAAAGATTTGATTTTTACATGGCCGGTTCAAATCAAGCAATGTGGGAATGGAATATTAAAACTAAGAAAACAACCTACTCTCATAATTGGGAAGGAATGTTAGGATATACTGAAGAAGAAATCATACAAGATAAAGAATTATGGCAAAAAAGCATTCACTCAGAGGACATGATTCAAATTGCAATCGATTTAGAATATTTTGTTACGCAAAAATTAAATCGGTATGAAGGAACTTCAAGAATGATTCATAAAGATGGACATATAATATGGATAAAATATTCCGGAATACTTAAAAAAAATAAAAAAGGAAAGCCGACAAAAGTCATTGGAACACATACTGATATTAGTGAGATTAAAGAAAAAGAAAACCAATTAGAGTTGTCCGAAGCTAAATTTAGATTCATTGCAGAAAACACAACCGATATAATTTGTCAACAAAAAATGGACGGAAGTTATTACTATATTTCAAATTCTTCAAAAGAAATAATAGGATATACACCTGATGAATTAATAAACAAAAAAATATTTGATTACATCCATCCTGACGATCATACAGACATGTTGAATTATTATAAAGCGTTTCTTAATTGCAGTAAAAACAAAACGGTAACGTCTCGTTTTAGAAAAAAAGACAATGCCTATATATGGCTGGAAACCACTTTAAAAACAATATTAAATCATGAAAACATAATCATTGGTATACAAACTTCCAGTAGAGATGTCAGCGATAGAATTAAAGCCACCGAAGAAATCAAGATAGCATTTGAAAAAGAGAAAGAACTTAACGAAATGAAATCTAGGTTTATTACAATGGCGTCTCATCAATTTAGAACCCCTTTGACGGTTATTTATTCCAATGCGGAACTCATTGAGCTTAAATTAGATCATTTTGACAAAAACACACACCAATCCTTAGAAAAAATAACGTTACGAATAAAAAATGAAGTAGATCGAATGATCGAGTTAATGAACAACATATTAATTTTTGGAAAATACGAATCGGAAAAAATTCAAAAAACAATAAAAGTTCTAGATTTTAATACATTCATTAACTCCTTATTAAATCTTTATTTTAATAATCAACATCACAAACGCAAAATTCAAGTAAAAATAAAAGGTGAAAAACATTTTTTTATTACAGATGAAATCTTAATGACTCACATTCTAACGAATCTAATTAATAATGCCTTTAAATATTCCAAAGGAAAACCAGACCCTTTACTCCTTATAACCTATTTAGAAAAAGAACTAGAAATAGAGGTGATTGATTTTGGAATTGGAATTCCCGAAAATGATATTCAATATGTATTTACATCCTTTTTTAGAGCTTCAAATACAACGGCAATAACTGGTTCCGGATTAGGATTAGCAGTTGTAAAACAATTTACAGATTTTTTAAACGGTAAAATAGAACTAAAAACTCAAGAAAACATTGGAACTCGAATAAAATTAATTTTCCCTTATGAAAAAAAATAATATCCTTTTAGTTGATGATGACCCAAATATTAGAGAGACCATTGCTGAACTTCTAAGGTATGAAAATTACGAGGTAAAAGTTGCCTCTAATGGCCAAAACGCTTTAGATCTACTAGAATACTGGATTCCTGACTTAATTATATGCGATATAATGATGCCCGTAATGGACGGACATGTATTCCATAAAACAATCTCAGAAAACCAATCTTTGAGCCCCATTCCTTTTATTTTTCTGACAGCAAAAAAAGAAAATAATTTGATGAGAAAATGCCTGTTAGAAGGCGTTGATGATTTTTTATCAAAACCATTTAAAATCAAAGAGTTAATAAAAACAATAGATGTAAAAATAGAACGATTTGAAAAAATAAAGAATGCCAATAATAATTTATATATTGGCAAAAAAAATCATTTTGCACATGAAATAAACACCCCTCTTTCCGGGATTTTAGGTTCAATAGAATTGCTCATGGATGCTACAGAAAACTATAAAAAAAATGAAATCGCTACATTTTATGATTCAATAAGGGTCTCTGGAGAACGATTAAACAGAACAATGCAAAACTTAATACTCTATCAAAATCTTAAAAACAATACAATCGAGTTTGATCACCAGTCAAAAACTGAAATAGCGACGACATTTGTAAATACTACAAGCAAAATTTTTGAGATTTATGATAAAAAAAACAATACAATTAATTTCAAAATAGATGAAGCTACTATAAAAATTAGTCAAAGACACTTAAAATTCATCCTATTTGAATTAATTGATAATGCATTGAAATTTTCTAAAAAGGATCCTACAATTATTGTTTCCGGCCAAAAATATAATGAGGAATACTATGAACTGGTTATTAAAGATTTTGGCATAGGGTTTAGTTCTGCTGAATTAAATAAAATTGGTGCTGCGCAACAATTCAAAAGAGAAGAGAGAGAACAACAGGGATTAGGCATGGGCCTTTATCTAAGCAAAACAATTATAAAAAAAATAAATGGTGTTTTCAGTATTGTTTCAAAAGAGAATGAAGGCACTACCATTAAAATATTCCTTCCATTAGACTCTAATTGCTGATACACATAACAAGCATCCTGCAGTTTCTCAACTAATAAAAGACCATTAGTGTCCGCTAAATCTGTTTAAACTACCTAACCTCTTTCGTATTTTTGTTTGATTTAATACTGTATTTTTTTAGGATAAATAAAACAAGACAAAGACATCTTTAGTACTTAAAACTTCGATATTATTAAAAAAAAAGCGCAATAAGTATCGTTACTTGCAATCTCCAAGGCAGTATGAAAATAAAGCCCTAATTATTAATTAATTAGGTATCTTCATACAAATCAGTTTTTCAATCCTAGTAATATAACTGTGCCAAATACCGTTCTTTTTCGAAGCAAAAAAACTAATAATATTTAACTACTCCTTCCATTTCCATATATAATATCTAGATTAAGCATCCGCAAAAAATTATCATAATATTGAGATCAATAGGTGCTTTTTTATGATAAAAAACACAATTATACTTAATTTATTTTGAATAAAAAAATTGAATAATTAATAGTATTTGTTCAATATATTGAATTATCGTTAATATTTAATAGGTTTTAATTAGGAATGTTAAGAATTTATTAAGAATTTTGAAAATCTAATTCAAAAATATTTTAATATGAAATTAATGTTTAATAGCTTTTTGGTGCTGGCAATAGCACTGATTTCGCAAGTTACATTTGCTCAGGAAAGAATGGTTTCCGGGTTGGTTTCCGACGAAAGCGGATTACCAATTCCAGGAGTTAACATTCTGGTTAAAGGAACCACAAACGGAATTCAGACTGATTTTGACGGTAAATTTCAAATCATGGTAGCACCAGAACAAATGCTGGTTTTTTCCTACATTGGAATGATCGGTAAAGAAGTCTTAGCTTCATCAACTAATTTGACAATCAAACTGAAAGATGATGCTGTACAATTAGAAGGTGTTGTAGTTACAGCCCTTGGAATCAAAAGAGAAAAAAAATCACTAGGATATGCAACTCAGGAAGTAGGCGGTGATTTACTGTCTCAAGGTGGTCAAAACAATGCAGTATCAGCTCTTTCTGGAAATGTGGCAGGGGTTCAAGTAGTTGCACCATCAACAATGGGAGGCTCTTCACGAATTATCATGAGAGGTATTGGATCCGTAACCGGAGAAAACAAACCTTTGATTGTGATAGATGGTATTCCTTTAGACAATGGTAATTATAACGACTCCAATACCGAAAGAGGAGCCGGAGGTAGGGATTATGGAGACGCTTCTGCGGATATTAATCCAGACGATATCGAATCCGTTACGGTATTAAAAGGAGGTCCTGCTGCCGCACTTTACGGGAATAGAGCCGGTAACGGTGCCATTTTGTACACTACAAAATCAGCTAAAAAAGGAAAAGGTGTAATCGAATTCAACAGTGGAATCACTCTCGAATCGATCAACATCATGCCAAACCTTCAAAACTCTTATGGTGGTGGTAATTCAACTACTTTTGGAACAGCTAACATAAACGGAACCACATACAACGTTCCTGATTATGGAACAGATGAAAGCTGGGGACCTAAATACGATCCCAATTTAAAATACCTTCCCTGGAATGCTTTTGATCCTGAATTTTCTAATGATTTTCTAAAAGAAAGGTCATGGGTTGCACCTGCTAACGATGTTCGTTCTTTTTTTAGAACTGGTGTAACACGCAACAACTCGATCTCTTTCATGAAAGCAACCGAAGATTCTAATATCAGAGTTGCCTATGCGAACCAAAGTACAGACGGAATCGTTCCAAATAGCAGACTGTCCAAAAACACCTTCTCTTTTAATGCGAGTACTAAAATATCGGATAAATTAAAAGTAGAAGCTATGGCTACCTATACTTTGACCAAAGGTTTTAACAGACCCGAACAAGGATATGGAGACAATAGTTTAGGACAAAAATTCTTTCAATGGGGACAAAGACAATTGGACTACAATGAATTAAAGGATTACAAACTGGCCAATGGCGACCAAAGAACTTGGAACAGAAAAGGTTTTGACGATGCTACACCTAATTATTCTGACAACGCCTATTGGACCATCAATGAAAATACATCCGAAGACAAAAGAAACCGTCTTTTTGGAAACGCTAAATTGACATATAACATCACTGATGAATTATATGTAGTAGGAAATGTGTATGCTGACACTTATACTTTTAGAGTAAGTGAAAGAGTCGCTATAGGCTCACAGGCTCAATCGAGTTATACGGATCAAACCAGAACTTTAAGTGATTTCAATTATGAAGGAAGAGTCCATTTTGACAAAAAAATAGGAAAATTTAGTGTTAATTCGTTTTTAGGTGCAAACAGAAGAAATTATTCCTTCAACTCCATTCGCGGAGAGTCTGTAGGAGGATTAGTATTGCCAGGATTGTATAACTTATCCAACAGTTCTGAACAAGCTCTAGCTACTAATGAGCAACAATTCATGACCACTAATAGTCTTTATGGTTTTGCTTCGGTGGGATATGACAACATGTTATTTCTTGAAGTTACGGATAGAAATGACTGGTTTAGTACCACTAGCAAATCCGTAAACTACGCCTCGGTAACGGGTAGTTTTATTTTTTCTGAACTGACTGATATTGATTGGTTGGATTTTGGTAAACTAAGAGCAGGTTGGGCACAAGCCGGAAACAGCACATCACCTTACCGTCTTCAAAATTATATTGACGTTTATTCTCCTTTTCAAGGTGATCCACGATATAGTACGGCTTTAAGCTCTAATAACGCTGATCTTGTACCTGAATTGAAAACTACTAAAGAAATTGGTCTGGAATTCAGTTTATTCAAAAAAAGAGTAAATTTAGACGTATCCTATTATGACGTAATTACAACTGATTTAATTACACCGATACAATTAGAAACGAGCACAGGATTTAGCTCTAAACTGATTAACGCAGGTAAATTACAAAACAGAGGTATCGAAACTACCTTGAACATTAACCCGATACGAACTGAAGATTTCAACTGGGACATCACTTGGAACTTTGCTAAAAATGACAACAAATTAGTCGAATTATTCGAAGATGTAACGAGTTTACAATTAGCACAAGGGCCTTTTAGAGCACGTTTATTAGCTGTTGTAGGTCAAAAATACGGTCAACTCTACGGAACTGACTTTGTATATGACAACAATGGGAACAAGCTAGTGGGAGCAGATGGAAATTACGTAGCCTCTGAACAAAAATCACTCGGATCTATTATACCGGATTACAACATGGGAATAAGAAATGCTTTCCGGTATAAAAACTTTAGCTTGAGTGCTTTAATTGACATTCAAAAAGGTGGTAGTTATTTCTCTACTACTCACATGTGGGGAACTTATTCTGGAATGCTTGAAAATTCTGCAGCAAACGGAATAAGAGAAAATGGAATTGTTGTAGATGGTGTTTTGGCTGACGGAACACAAAATACACAAAATATTCCTGCAAGAACATGGGCACAAGCACATTACAACACTGTAGATGCTCAAAATGTTTTTGATGCTGATTACATCAAATTAAGAGAAGTATCTTTTGGATACAACTTGCCAATCAAAAAAGAAAGTCCTTTTAGCAGTATTAAACTATCTGTTTATGGAAGAAACTTATTTGCTTGGGGATTGGCCTGGAAAGGAATGGATCCAGAAATGGCTTCATACGGAAGTGGCAATACACAAGGTATCGAAGGAGGTTCATTGCCTTCTACCAGAACCTACGGAATGAACCTGGAATTTAAATTCTAATAAAAAAATCATGAAAAAAAGAATCATATCTGCCTTAGCATTTATTGCTATACTTGTAACCACAAGCTGCACCGCTGATTTAGAAGAAATCAACAATGACCCAAACAGACCGGTATCCGTACCTAGCTATGGAGTATTCAACTTTGCCAATAAAGCCATTATGGACGGAACCAGAGGCCCATTCTCTTCTGCTAGAATGACTTTACCATGGGTTCAATATTCGGCACAGACAAATTACACAGAAGAGGATCGCTTCCAATTCAGACAGGAAACCAATACTGCTTTATACAACTCCTATTATTTAGCTGCCAATAATTATAAGTTAGTCATAGATTTGAATGTAGATCCTGCAACAAGAGCTGAAATGTCATCTTATGGAAATAATGACAATCAAATAGCTGCGGCAAGAATAATGCTGGCGTATACTTTTTCTCAATTAGTAGACACCTATGGTGATGTCCCTTATTACTCTTACGGAAATAGTGATGCCGATTTTCAAGCTTTGCAATTAGAAAAAGGCATTCTGAAACCCAAATATGCCAGTCAGCAAAAAATATATGCTGATATTCTAAAAGAATTACAAGAAGCCTCTGAAATGATTGTAGCTACTGAAGTAGTTTTTACCCGAGGGGATCAACTTTTTCAGGGAAATGCTCAAAAACTAAAAAGATTCTCTAACTCCCTGCGCTTACGAATAGCAAACAGAGTAAAAGGAGTTGTTTCTGGTGCCGAAGGTCACATTACTGATGCAATCGCTTCGGGCGTTATGCTTTCAAATTCAGATAATGTTGGCTTGACTTATCAAAATGATGCCATCAATCCTAGCCCACTCTATATTGCTTTTTTTATAAACAACAGAGATGATTTTACGATTTCTAATACTTTTGTAGACTTATTAAAAGGAACTTTAGGAAACAATAGTGCGGATCCAAGGTTGCAAAAATATGCAGCTCCAATAACTGCATCCTTAGAAGATGTGGGTAACAACTTGTATACAGAAACTGATGATTTAGCCCAATATATCGGAATGCCATATGGAATTCCTAGTGCATCAGCACCATCACAGTTACCTAATACATCGCGATTTAGTTCTAATATTCTTAAAACTAATTATACTGAATACTTTATGGAATATGCGGAAGTTGAATTTTTATTGGCCGAAAATAACAATTGGAACAATACAAATTACACCAATGGCGTAAGAGCTTCCATGGAACGTTGGGGAGTCACAGCAGCTAAAATTAGTACCTACTTAACGAACCTGGCACCACCATCAAAAGAAAATGTATTGACTCAAAAATACATAGCGCTTTACATGCAGCCTACAGAGGCCTGGTCAGAACACAGACGAACTGGATTCCCTAATACAATCTTGAAACCAGGCGGTACTTATGCCTTGAATAATCCTTTTGAAGGTGCAACAACCTATACCTTTAAAGCTTTAAACAATTTGACAGAAATGCCAAGTCGCCTTAATTATCCCGTGAACTCCCCTCAGTTAAACGGCGAAAATTATCAACAAGCATCCTCTAATATAGGTGGTGATTTACTAACCACTAAATTGATTTGGGACAAAAATTAATTCTCATTTAATTTTTTTTAAATAAAAAAATAATTTTTAAACAGTAGTAAACAAATGTTTGCTACTGTTTTTTTTAAGTTCCTTTGACACAGATTAAGCTTTCTATTTGAATTACGCTCCGTACTATCAAATTCGGCTCATGCCGTGCTTATGTCCTCCAATCCACTGCGTAAGTTATAAAAAAAAGACAAAGTAAGACTGTCATTTAAAAACTAAACCCTTTGCAAGTTTGAAACGCAGCAAGAGTTCTTAAAAAGAAAAACACTGCCAAAATTTTAGGTTTAAAAAAATTAATAAAATGGATAGTTAACGAGAGAAAATAATTTTAAAAAAAGTTATTTTTTTCTTTCAATGACATAATTTACCATTAAAATAAGTGCCTCTTTAAATTCAGAATTGGGATAGTTATCCAAAATCAAAAGGGCTTCTTGCTGAAATTCGACCATTTTTTGTTCCGCATAAAGCAATCCGTTATTGTTTTTCACAAAAGCAATCACTTCTTTGACGCGTTTTTTATCTTTATTATGGTTTTTTATGGAGTTGATCAACCACGTTTTTTCTTTTGAAGTACACGTATTCAGAACATGAATAAGTGGCAATGTCATCTTTTGTTCTTTGATGTCAATTCCGGTTGGTTTACCAATAGCTTCCTCCGTATAATCAAATAAATCATCTTTTATTTGAAAAGCCATGCCTATGAGTTCTCCAAACTTGCGCATGTTTTCAACCTGAACTTCCTCTTCAATTACTGATCTTGCTCCCAGAGCACAACAGGCAGCAATAAGTGTAGCTGTCTTTTTCCGAATGATTTCATAATAGATATCTTCTGTAATGTCAAGTCTTCGGGCTTTTTCAATTTGGAGTAATTCCCCTTCACTCATTTCACGTACTGCTACGGAAATAATTCGGAGTAAATCGAAATCACCATTGTCTATAGAAAGCAACAATCCTTTGGACAACAAATAATCACCAACAAGTACGGCAATTTTATTTTTCCAAAGCGCATTTAGCGAGAAAAAACCTCTTCTGCGGTTGCTGTCATCTACTACATCATCATGAACTAATGTAGCGGTATGAATAAGTTCAATAACACAAGCGCCGCGATATGTACGCTCGTTTACAACTCCTGCCGAAACCATTTTGGCCGTCAAAAAAACAAACATGGGACGCATTTGTTTTCCTTTTCTATTGACAATATAATACGTGATTCTATTCAACAAAGCCACTTGAGACGTCATCGATTCGTAGAACTTTTTTTCAAAAAGTTCCATTTCATCAAAAATGGGCTGTTTAATTTTAGAGGTCACATTCATTAGAATTCAAAGGTACATTATTAACCTGCCATTATTTTGATATTTCCATAAAAACCGAATCCTTTTACGCTTCCTTGTTTGCTAATTGTCCGCAGGCAGCATCTATATCTTTACCGCGACTTCTTCGCACTTTTACAACAATTCCGGCAGCCTCAAGCGCTTTTATGTACGCCTCTATTGATTCATCAGAGGCTTGTTGAAACTCCCCATCATCAATGGGATTATATTCAATAAGATTCACTTTGCAAGGAACATATTTACAAAACTTTACTAAGGCCTCTATCGAAGCTTTATTGTCATTTATATCTTTCCAAACAACATATTCGTAGGAAATTTTGCTTTTTGTTTTTCGGTACCAATACTCTAATGATTCCCGCAACTCTGCCAATGGAAAGTTTGCGCTAAACGGCATGATTCTGGAACGAATTTCATCGATTGCTGAATGTAGCGAAACCGCCAACTTAAACTTCACCTCATCATCCGCTAATTTCTTAATCATTTTAGGCACTCCTGAAGTAGAAACCATAATGCGTTTAGGCGACATTCCTAACCCTTCTGGAGAAACAATCATTTCAATAGCTTTCAAGACATTGTTATAGTTCATAAGAGGTTCTCCCATTCCCATGAAAACGATATTTGATAACGGATGATTGTAATACAAACGGCTTTCTTTATCAATGGCTATTACCTGATCATAAATTTCCGCTGGCTCCAGATTTCGCATTCTTTTTAATCGCGCTGTAGCGCAAAAATTACAATCCAAACTACACCCCACCTGACTGGAAACACAAGCTGTAGTCCTGGTATTAGTAGGAATCAAGACTGATTCCACCACCAACCCATCATGCAAACGTACAGCATTTTTTACCGTTCCGTCTTCACTGCGTTGCATTGTATCTACTTTGATATGGTTGATCACGAAGTGTGTTTCAAGCATAGCACGCGTTTCTTTAGACACATTAGTCATATCCTCAAAACTATGCGCACCTTTGCTCCACAACCATTCGTAGACCTGATTTCCGCGAAAGGCTTTGTCTCCGTTAGTGATAAAAAATTCGCGTAATTGTTCTTTGGATACCGCTCGTATGTCTTTTTTCTCGATTTGCATGGTGCAAAGTTAATGACAATTTGTTGATTTGTTGATTTGATAATTTGATAACTTTGTCACAAATTGAAAAAACTCAACTAATGCATTTCATTTCCCAAGAATTAGAAGATTATATCGAGCAACATTCCGAAAAAGAGCCTGCTTTATTAGCGGCACTAAATAAAGAAACCTACCAGAAAATTTTATTGCCACGCATGTTAAGTGGTCATTTTCAAGGTCGGGTTTTGAGTATGCTATCAAAATTGATTCGACCTATGAACATTCTGGAAATTGGGACTTATACCGGGTATTCCGCTTTATGTTTGTGCGAAGGCATGCGGGAAAATGGTCAATTGCATACGATTGACATCAAAGAAGAATTAGTTGATTTCCAGCGCAAACATTTTGACAAGTCATCTTGGGGAAAGCAAATTGTACAACATTTAGGTGAAGCAACAGCCATAATCCCAACTTTAGAACTGCAATTTGATTTGGTCTTCATCGATGCTGATAAAGAAAATTATCTGAATTATTTTGAAATGATTGTTCCTAAAATGAATAAAGGCGGCGTTATCCTATCCGATAATGTTTTGTGGAGCGGAAAAGTTCTGGAACCCTTACAAACCAATGATGTGAGTACAAAAGTATTACAAGCCTACAATCAATTATTAAAAAATGACCCCCGTATAGAAACTGTTTTATTGCCTATTCGTGATGGATTGACAGTGAGCAGAGTGCTTTAGTTAGCAATCTTTTTTTGAAACCAAATACCTTAGCCCCGGCAGGAACGACATCTCCCGATGTAGAAAAACAAGATCTTTAATCGTAGTTTTATATCGGAAATACAGTCTAGAGCAGGAAACGACTCCTGCTACTTGATAGGATTAACTGGGAAATATTTTTTCTGTGCTATTGTATATCCTTTAAACATAAGTGTTCCAAAAATAACGCCACATAAATAGCCGGATAAAATATCCAATGGATAATGCAATCCTAAATAGATTCTACTGTAGGCAAAAACTAAAGGCCATAAGAACAGAAAGGCCATATATTTAGTCGTTTTTTTGAGAACAAAGTATAAAAAAACGCAAACAGCCATTGTGTTTGAGGAGTGACCCGAGAAAAAACTAAAGGAATTGCGGACTTGCACAATACGAATAAAGGAATTGATTTCCGGATTATTACAGGGACGCAATCGTTGAAATCCGTTCTTGAATAAGTTCGTTGTCTGATCTGTAATTGTCACTAAAAGAGCTGCAAACAACAATACATATAAGGTTTGCTGTAGGCCTAATTTTTTATAAATGAAATACAACAAAAGCAAAAAAAGCGGAATCCAATTGAATTGACTGGTGATAAACAGCCAAAACCCATCATAAGTGGTCGAACCTAAACCATTCAAATAAACAAATAACTGGGTATCAAGGGATACTATTTTTTCTATCATTATACCTGACGTTTTATGGGACCTGCGGCATCTTCAATAATTTCTTTTGTTGTGTTGATCTGCGAAGTTGTTTCTTCCCGTAAACTCTCAGTAGTTTTATTAATTTCGGTCGATACGCCTTCTGTAATGTTTTTAAATTGCGAGGTATCCCCCATCAAATTGTCCTTTGCCTTATTGATTTCAGTCGTAATATTACCTCGAAAATCGCTCAAAGATTTGGTGTCAAACCCATTCGCCTCTGCTCCTTTTTGAATTTCGCTTTTTATATCGTTAGTTGCATTTTTCAATTGCGCCATTGCTTTACCCATCGTACGTGCCATTTCAGGTACTTTATCTGACCCAAAAAGCATGAGCACTATAAACATAATAAATATTAATTCTCCTCCTCCTATGCCAAACATATTTTTTGTTTTAGTTGCTACAAAGATACCTAATTTTGAAACTTTGCGTTTTAATTTTTTCATAAAAAAAGACTCTTTTTAGAGTCTTTTTTTAGCAGTACCGTTTATTTAATCAAATTTAGATTTCACTTCTTCTTTTGGCCACGTGTTATTGGTTACATCAATATCAGCTGTTTCTAATTTTGGATCTATCTGAATTTTTTTGATTGCTTTTTCAGTTGCATACACTTTCTTAGCCGTATCATTGTTTTTTCTCCAGATTTGCGCAGGATATTTGAAGGTTTCTTTTGTATCATCTTCATAGGTTAGCTCAACAATGATTGGCATTAACATACCGCCTGGCTTGTTGAAATCTACTTCATAGAAATACTTTGGCGATTTAAGTTTAGCTTTTTCATCTGCAGTAAAATTTTGATTTACATACTCCGAAAGTAAATTTACATCTGCAATTGCCAATGCTTTTTTATCTTTAGCGGACAATTCTTCACTTGTTTCTGGGACTAAATAAAGGAAGGGTCCTTTTTCTTGTCCAAAACGACCTCTTCGTACTGTGGCGTCTTTTAAATCTTTCGTGGGAGTCAGTGAAACATAATATTGTTTAACTTCCTTGATGCCTATATCTACAAAATCCGTGGAGTAGAACCAACCTCTGAAAAACCAATCTAAATCTACTGCAGAAGCATCTTCCATAGTTCTAAAAAAATCTTCTGGTGTTGGGTGCTTGAATTTCCATCGGTTTGCATATACTTTAAAAGCATGATCAAACAACTCTCTTCCCATGATAGTTTCTCTAAGGATATTTAAGCCTGTTGCTGGCTTTCCGTAGGCGTTTGCCCCAAATTGAACTATTGTCTCCGAATTAGACATAATAGGCTCCAAGAATTTTTGATCCCCGCTCATGTACGGAACGATCTTACTTGCTGGACCACGACTGGAAGGAAAATTAGTTCCCATTTCTTGCTCTGCCATATACTGCATAAAGGTATTCAATCCTTCATCCATCCAGGACCACTGACGTTCATCAGAATTTACAATCATAGGAAAGAAATTGTGTCCTACTTCATGAATTGTTACACCTATCATTCCATTTTTTATGCGATCACTAGTAACACCTTTTTCATCTGGACGTCCGTAATTCCAACAAATCATTGGATACTCCATTCCTTGATCTTCAGCAGATACTGAAACTGCTTTAGGATAAGGATAGTCAAAAGTATGCGCTGAATAACTCTTCAGCGTGTGTGCTACGGTTCTTGTTGCCGTTTCTCCCCAAAGTGGATTGGATTCTTTTGGATAAACTGAAATTGCCATTACCGTTTTATCATTCAATTTAACGGCCATTGCATCGTATATAAACTTTCTAGAAGTAGCAATACCAAAATCCCTCACGTTTTTAGCGCTAAATTTCCATGTTTTTTTCTTATCTGAAAATCCTTTTTCGCTAGCTTCCGCCTCTGCTTGCGTAACAACAACTACAGGTTTGTCGTACGTTTTTTGTGCTAACTCATATCTTTTTAGTTGCGCCGCCGTAAACACTTCACTCCTATTCATAAGATCACCCGTAGCTTCCATAATATGATCTGCAGGTACCGTGATGTTCACATCAAAATCACCAAAAGGCAACGTAAACTCTCCCGTTCCCCAAAATTGCATATTCTGCCATCCTTCAACATCATTGTATACTGCCATTCTAGGATAAAACTGCGCAATTACATATAATTTATTTCCTGATTTTTCAAATAATTCATACCCTGATCGGCCGCCTTCAGCTCTGTAATTATTGATATTATACCACCAATTGATTGCAAAAGAGAATTTCTCTCCTGGTTTCATCGGTGTCTCTAAATTAATACGCATCATGGTTTGGTTGATCGTAAAAGATAACGGATTTCCTTTCGCGTCTTTTACAAAGTCAATATTAAATCCACGCTCTAATTCTTGTTTTAAAAACTTATTTGTGAAGTTTCCCGCCGGAAAAACCTGTTCCATTCTTTGGCTTTCTGCTAAAGGGGTTTGCGAATTTTTAGCGGATTGATTTTGGTCTAGTTGTACCCACAAATATTCTAAGGTATCAGGTGAATTATTATAATACGTAATAGTTTCAGAGCCTGTTAGCTTAGAATTTTTGTCGTCTAAATCAATATTGATTTTATAATCAGCTTGTTGCTGGTAATAAGCAGGACCCGGAGCTCCTGAAGCCGTACGAAATAGGTTAGGCGTAGCTAACAAATCATACATTTGACTAAACTTATTGGTATCGTACTTTCCGGTTTGTTTTGGCGATACCGTAGTCGATTTTTCTTGCGCAACTAACAACGCAGGAAGAAATAAAAATAAAAATATTTTTTTCATAGTAAATTTATGGTTCTTTAATTGTGTGAAATTAGCATTTTAAATAGCCGTTTCAAAATTTATTCATACTTTAAAACTCCAGTTGATACAGAATCTGTAAACAGCATCGTGTTTTTAATCCCAAAAACCTTAAAATGCATGATGTTTTGCTGCTCGTTATTTCCTTCAATAAGGACTGTATTATACACTTCAAGAGTCGTTATTTTTGGAATATCTTTTATGCTCAAATAACAAATAAGCACATCGCCTTCCATTTCTTTACTCAAAAGATACATCGTGGTGGGATGTCCATTTATTTTTATGGAAAACTTTTCGGTGAAATACTTTTTCAATAAAACCAAATCCGCAGCGGTTTCTTTCTCAGAACCCAAGTTGATTTTTTTACTGTACTTTTTTCCGATAGCACTATTCAAATCATCTACAAAAATACGCGAGGTGATTTGGAGCATTTTCTTTTCGGGAGCGTAATTCACCTGATACAATGCCACGTAAAACTTGTGCATACTGAACGAAGTTAACGTCAAAAATATCAGTCCAAAAAAGGAAATTAAAATTATTTTTTTCATTTTTCAAAAGTAGTAATTCTTTTAAACTCTTCGTTCTTGGTAATTAAGAAATCAATCAGCAAAAACTCATCTTCTTGTTTCAAAAGGTTTTTTGCTTTTGGATCACCCTCACAATAATCCAGAAAAAGACCTATCTCATCCTTTTTCAACCTCAATGTATTGGTAAAAAAATAAGCATCCATTCCTTTCGAGACTACATCCGAAAAATCTACATTTGGATTTAAACCTGCTTTATCTTCGGAATCTTTCTTAAATAATTTCGAAACCATTTTGAACACTCTGACAAAATCCATTCCGTTTTCTATAGTTACGTCTGACGGCATTGTTCTATTAATAGGAGATGATTTTTCGTCATCTACAAATTCCATATCTACAATGCGCTGCGAACCTCCTACTATGGGTTTAATTTCGGCTTTTCGTTTCACAATAACTTCATTGAGCAGCGTAGTTTGCGTCTCTAAATTAATTACAAACAACGATTTTTCAAAATCTTTTTCCGCAACAACTATCTTTTTAGACTTGAATAAACTACTTGAAACAAGCAACGTATCTTTCGCTTTCGCCAAAATATCAAAAAAGCCCTGATTACTTATAAAAGTTCTGGTTTTTGAATTTAAATTAAAAACATACCCGTGATCCACTAAAGCAGATTCGTTAATAAACTGACCATGTAAAGACTTCCTGCTTTCATTTTGACCAAAAGAAAATTGGCAAAAGAAAATTAAACAAATGATTTTTATTCTTGTTTTCATTGTAATTTTTTTTAGTATTATTTTTTTAAAGACTGTTGTCTATTTTCTTTGGCAAGTATAGCTTTATATTCTTCGGCCAAAGCTACCATAAAAAAAGTAGTCTTTTGTTTATTTTTGGAGGCTAAAACTTCCAAAAAAAATTCATTATCTACTATAAAATATTTAAAATCATTTACGTAATCACTTGCAAGCACCAATTGAACCGTAAAATATTCTGGAATGTACAATTCAGAAATTAATTTGATATCGTTTTCTTTTTTCTCCAAAACAACTAATTTCTTAAGCCGTTTCGTTCTCCCATTGATCTTGTTTAGCAGCTTTTCATGGTGCGTTTGTCCAAAAGAAATTTGGTTTAGTAAAAATAACATCCCCGATAAAACACTATTGATTTTCAAGGGCTATTATTTCGTTATAATTTGCAGCAAGGCTTACAATTAAATACATAACCAATGTTTTATTTTTAGCACGCAACGCATTTGCAAAAGCTATATTATCCACACAATAATATTGAAATCCTTTGATATAATCCGAGGGTATTTTTAATGTTTGCGTATAGTACTTATCCTCAAAAAGCCCATCAATTCTCGCTAGTAACTGTTCTTTCTTCTCAATTATAATTTCTTTTTTCAACATGGCTTTTCGTCCAGAAATAGTATTGAGCAATCCATCAATTCCTCCACCGGAAGTTGCGGTGTATAATTTCCTCTCAGCAGGCGTATATTTCTTTTGACCGTAGGGAATAATCCCTAAACTCTCTGCTGAAATAGAAGATTCACCGACTACAACCTCATTTAGAATAATGCTTTTTGGGATCATTATCACTAAAAAAACCGTTTCTAATACATCTTGTTTATTAATTTTTCGGCGTAATGTTTCCAGATTAACGGCAGTAAAGACTAAAACGTCGCCTTCTTTTGCAGGTATAACAAAAAAGCCATTACCCTGTGACACGGTTGCTTTTCCTGTTGATATATTTACAATATTAATGCGGTCAACAGCAACAGAATCCGAAGTGATTTTTCCTCGAATTTCCTTTACCATTTCTACCTGTCCAAAAGTGGCTTGAACTACGAGAAAGAATAACAACTGTAAGGTATTTTTAATTTTCACTGGCAATTATTTCTTTATATTTTATAGCTAATTCCCCCATCAAGAAAGTGGTCATCGTCACATTTTTAGATTTCAAAACAGCCACAAATCGTTCGTTTTCAAGGCTGTAATATTCAAATCCTTTGACATACTCAACCGGTATTTTTAACTTACTCACAAAATAGTCAACGGCAAACAGGTTCTCTAATTGCCTCAAATAGGATTCTTTCTGCTCCACTTCAAGTTCTTTTTTCAGCATTTTTGTTCTTCCTGAAATCCAGTTCAATAACGGATCTGCTGACACGGACCCTCCCATCATGCTACCCACATTAGCACTGGCATTAAGATTGCTGGCAGTATATAGTTTGCGTTCTGCAGGGGTGTAAATTTTTTGCTCTCTAGGAATTATCCCCATTGATACTGCATTGATCCCATTTCGAACAATAACTTCCCGCAATTGATTCGCAATAGGTGTCATTTTTTCAAAAAGAATCCCTTGATCAAAATGGACTTGGGTCAAAAGTATTTTGGTATCTTTGAACTGCACTGCTGAAAACAACAACGTATCACCAACGGCAGCCATAATAGAAAAGTTACCATCCTGACCCGTAATAGAAGTCTTCTCTGTTTTTTTATTTATGACATAAACCCCTTCCGGAACAGAAACATCAGCTGTCACTTTTCCGTTCAGTTGTATTCGGCTTCCTTCTTGTGACATCGCCGCTGTTGTTGCAAAAGCCAAAAACAAATACATAATTCTAATCATCGTTCTTGAAGTCCTTATTGACTTATCGTAAAAGTATCTTAATGCACTCCAAATTAATTACTAATGCCCTGGTAAAAAAATGTTAATTAAAAATTTGAAATAAAAAAGCCTGATTTAATACCTTTAGCGCAAATTATGTGTCAAAAAAAATGAAAAACATCCTAATTGCAAGCACATCTACTCTTGCAAACGAGAACTATCTGGACTATTTATTACCAGAATTACAAGTGCATTTTCAAAACTGTAATACAATTCTCTTTATTCCTTACGCCAAACCTGGTGGGATCTCTCATAAAGAGTATACTGCAATGGTACGCTTGGCTCTCGCCAAAATAAATAAAGAAATAATTGGAATTCATGAGTTTGAAAACACCAAATTAGCTGTAAAAAAAGCAGAAGGAATTTTCACAGGAGGTGGAAATACATTTGTTTTAGTATCACAATTATACAAAAACAACCTTATGGAAACCCTCACTGATGTGGTAAAAAACGGAACTCCGTATTTTGGAACAAGCGCAGGAAGTAACATTTGCGGATTAACGATGCAAACAACAAATGACATGCCAATAGTTTATCCCCCAAGTTTTCAAACGCTGGGATTGGTTCCTTTCAATTTGAATCCGCATTATTTAGATCCGGATACTACTTCAACACACATGGGCGAAACTCGCGAAACCCGAATTAAAGAATACCATGCATTTAATACTGTTCCGGTTTTAGGATTGAGAGAAGGAAGCTGGCTGGATATAAAAGGAGATTCAATCACCCTGAAAGGCAATCTGACCGCACGATTGTTTCGACAAAATCAAAGTCCTGAAGAACTAGAAAGCGGAACTGATTTGAGTTTTGTAAAGTAATCCTAAAATAAATGACACAAAAAAAGCCAAAACAATTATGTTTTGGCTTGAAAGAGCGAAAGACGAGGCTCGAACTCGCGACAACCAGCTTGGAAGGCTGGAGCTCTACCAACTGAGCTACTTTCGCATGATAACAGTAAAATAAAATTTCAAACTAAAATTTGAAATTCAGAGCGAAAGACGAGGCTCGAACTCGCGACAACCAGCTTGGAAGGCTGGAGCTCTACCAACTGAGCTACTTTCGCATTAACAACGGTGCAAATATAATTAATAAGTTTGCTTCAATGCAAGTTTTTTTCTTAAAAAGTCTCAAACTTACTCCGACAGTCTTTTTTTAAAAGAGGATTCAAATCATAAAGAATTTAATATGAAAATATTATATCCTTATACTACTCAAAAAATACTTAAAAAAAACAAAGCAAAACATCAAAAAAAGGGCTGTTTAAAGACTTTTTCAGTACAATATCTTAAATTTAGGGATGAGAACTCGCTAGAAAACGGTCGTTTTGACGAAGATACTTGAGCAACAACTTGCCGTTTTGAATAGTATGCTGCTATAATCTCTTAAAAATAGCCCTCGTATTCAAGGCTAAAAATGATTTATTTACCAAAATAAGCAATTTCAAATATGGGTAATGACCATTCTAAAACAGGTTCAAACAAACTGGTTTAGGCAAAAAACGAATTGTTACCGGAGAAAAACGGCATCTCAAACAGAAACCAAATGTAATTTAGTTCAACGACCCAAAAGAAGTCCTTGGCTTTTACAAAAAAACAGAATATTTTACAAAGGAGTTAATAGTAACGGAATATTTACTGAACGACGGAGTCAATTGGAATCTGGAATAAATCAAAGAAACGTTACAGAACAAAAGAACAAAATTTGTCAAAATCAAAAAAAAAGTCGCCTTTCATCTCTTATATTGGACTGCTTGGAGCGAGAACAATAAATTGATTTTTAAAGATGATAGCGATACTTTTGATGCTGCTTTATACGGCAAATTACAAAACTGATTTGGATCCAAATTTTGACACTCTTGAAGGATGATAAATAAAGAAACAGGATTTATCTTTGATAACACTGATAATTGCTTTAGACAAGGTTACAGGAACAGCAGGACAACCCAAACTTCTTCCTAATCTTTGATTATTTTTTATAAATGAATTAGAAACATACTCTGCTGCATGCATCACCACGCCTCTTGCTCTGGCATTATCATTTACTCCTTTTTCCAGACCATCTAATCGAAGTGACATCCCATGTTTACCAACGTAAATTTCGCCTGTTGAATAAAAGCCTAAACTACTCTTAAAGGATTCCGCAGTATTTGAAAAATTCGAAGCAAATTCATCGCCCGTATTTCTACCATGTGCAACCAAAGAATTAAATAAGACCTCACCGGTACCCAGATTGATCACCCAGAGTCTTTTAATATTAGAAGACAAACTAAAATCAATTAAGGTCAAAATTTCCTTCTTGACTAATCCTTTTTCTTTCAACAAATAGTATCCTTTTAGCGCTTCTGAGAAACTTTCTAATTTAGGCAGTGCAAATTTATTGGAATGCAAATTATTATATGCCACTGTAATATTATCGTCTAAACTCGGTTTCACAGCTTCAGCGTAAATCACTGGCGTGTGTGTCTTTGGTTCAGGAAAGTTGTTTTTGATTGGCACAAACGAAACTAACAGCAAAAAAATAGTAAGAAATATGTTATAAATCATTGATTGTCTTTAAGTTATGGACTAATTGAGGATTGCAAACGTACGTTAAAAATCAAGCCAGAAACCACTTTTTAACAAAGTTTATTCTAACTCTAACGAAAAAAGTGACAAAATATTGAGTAATAAACTTAAAAAAAATACCGTTTATATGTTAATTTTACTATTTTTGTTCAATTATCCTTCAGATTTATGTTCAAATTACTACCTATCACTTTATTATATTTCATATTCTCTAGTTTGAATGCACAAAGTCAAAAAAAAACGCTTCAGGCAAAACCCACCACAGAAAACATTATAATTGACGGAAGATTTAATGAGGAAATATGGAAAACCGCCGCAGTAGCTTCGGATTTTATCATGTTTGAGCCTGATAATGGCAAACCAATCAGTGCGGATAAAAAAACAGAGGTAAAAATATTGTATGACAATAATGCCATTTACATCTCAGCACTGCTATATGATGACGAACCTGATAAAATTCAGAAAGAAATTACGAATAGAGATATTTTTGGTGTTTCCGATCATTTTTCCGTCTATATCAACGGATTCAATGATGGCCAGCAAGATTTTCGTTTTTTTGTAAGTGCGGCAGGCGTACAAATGGACTGTATAGCAACGGAAGATTTTGAAGATTTTAGTTGGGATGCCATTTGGGACAGCCAAGTAACGCTCACTGAATTTGGCTGGACTGTAGAAATGAAGATTCCCTACGCCGCTTTACGATTTTCCAAAGCGGACAAACAAATCTGGGGGTTAAACTTTATGCGGGAAATCAAGCGCGACGTACAAAAATATACCTGGAATAGGATTGATACTAAAATTGGAGCCGTAATTCCGCAAGCGGGAATCCTGCAGGGAATTGAAAATATAAAGACACCGACACGACTTTTTTTGATTCCGTATTCATCGGCGTATTACCAACAAAGTGCGATAGGCTCAGGCATTACTTTAAAAGCGGGCTTGGATATCAAATACGGCATCAATGATTCCTTTACATTAGATGCTATTTTGGTACCTGACTTTGGTCAGACAAAATTTGATAATGCTATATTATATTTAGAGCCATTTGAGCAACAATTAGAAGAAAACCGGCCTTTTTTTACAGAGGGAACCGATCTTTTTAACAAAGGTGGTTTGTTTTATTCCAGACGAATTGGCGGAGGATCCACTACAGAATTACTGCTTGAAAATCAAGAAGAAATAACAAATTATCCCAGCACCGTAAACTTACTGAATGCCGTAAAAATATCCGGCCGAACCGAGAAAGGATTGGGAATTGGATTCCTGAATGCCGTTACGGAAAAGACTAAAGCTACTATTTTAAACAACGACACCGGCCAAATTAGAAAAGAAGTAATTGAACCTTTGACTAATTATAATCTATTTGTAGTGGATCAACGTTTTAACCAAAACTCATCTGTTACTTTTATAAATGCAAATACCACCAGAAATGGCGATTTCAGAGATGCAAATACCTCTGCCTTGTTATTTGATTTGAATACAAAAGCCAATACCTATAGTTTGTATGGCGATTTCAAATACAGTTCCATCAAAACGACTGAGGATTACGACGGATTTAAAACAGAGGTAGGATTTGCCAAAACTAGTGGAAAATATCGGTATGGATTTTCTGGAAAATACGTCTCCGAAAACTATGACATCAATGATTTAGGAATCAATTTTTATTCTAATTACCACAATGCCTATGCAAATGGAAGCTACAGAATTGTAAATCCGACAAAACTATTTAATACCTTCAGAATCAATCAATATGTCAATTTTGAAATGGACAACACCTCCGGTAAGTTACAGACTGGTGCTTTTGGAACAGAAACTAAGGCCACAACATTAAATAACGACGCTTTAGAATTTGTAGTAGAGTTTTCTCCATTGAAAACCTATGATTTTTATGAACCACGAGAATATGGCAAATATGTATTTCTCCCGGAAAAAGTTTTTGCAGCAGTAAATTTCACGTCTAACGACAACAATCCTTTTACATTAGTACTCCAGCCTTCCTTCACAAAATACAATGAAAAGAACCGAAACGTTTATGGGTTGTATATAAGTCCAAAATACCGATTTAACGACAGGCTTTCCATTACCTACATATTGGATTATTTTAATAAAACCAATGATCGTGGCTGGGTAGACTCAGGCCTTACGGAGATAATTTTTGCAGAACGCAGCAGAGAAACTGCCCAAAATGATTTTACCGGAAAATATGCGATCAACAATAGAATGACTGTAAACCTAACCGCACGCTATTATTGGTCCTATTCAAAAAATCATAAATTCCTTACCTTACAAAACTCCGGTTATTTGACTCCAAACAATACCTACGCACAAAATAAAGACAGGAATTTTAATTCTTGGAACTTTGATTTATCCTATTCCTGGTGGTTTGCTCCAGGAAGTGAAATCTCTGTTTTGTACCGGAATTTTGGTATAGAAAGAACAGATATGGTGGAAAAAGATTTGTCTGCAAATCTTAAAAACATTTTCAACAGTGACCTGACCAATGTGCTTTCTATTAGCATCCGCTATTTTATAGACTACAATGTGATCAAAAATAAATTTTAATTTTTTTGAATCAAACTGTAACATTCCACTGAAAAGAAAGTCTAGTAGAATAAACTATTGTGTGAATTGGTGCATTTTCACTTTGAAACTATTTTAGTTTTTCTAATTTTGTTGCAACAATTGAACTATTTCATGAAGAATTCTTTCTTATTTTGTTTTTTAGCACTCTCTTTTATTGGCTACAGCCAAAAAAAAGTATTACACACTAAATTTATTTCGGATAAAATTACTATCGATGGAAACCTAAATGAAGCGACATGGCAATCCGCAGCAATAGCGACTGATTTTATCATGTTTGAACCTGATAACGGCAAAAAAATTCCTGACAATAAAAGAACAGAGGTTCGCATAGTGTACGATAATGATGCCCTATATATTGGCGCAACTATGTATGATGAAAATCCTGATAAAATCCTGAGAGAAATTACCCAAAGAGATAATTTTGGCACTACTGATCTTTTTGGCGTTTTTATAAATGGTTTTAATGATGGGCAACAAGATTTTCAATTTTTTGTCAATGCAGCAGACGGTCAGGCTGATTGCATCACTACAGATACCAATGGCGAAGATTATTCCTGGGATGCCGTATGGAATAGCAAAGCAGTAATTACGAAAAAAGGCTGGATTGTAGAAATGCGAATTCCCTATGCAGCCTTGCGTTTTTCGGGAGAAAAGAAACAAACTTGGGGACTTAATTTCTTTAGGGAAATACGACGAGACCGTCATAAATACACTTGGAATTTCATCGATTCTAAATTAGGCACCTTTACCCAGCAAACCGGAATTCTGGAAGGAATTGAAAATATAAAACCACCTACCCGACTCTTTCTTTTGCCGTATTCTTCCTTTTATGTAAATGCAAACAGCCAAGAAAAAACTATCGGGACACTCAAAGGCGGATTGGATTTGAAGTACGGAATAAATGATGCTTTTACTCTGGACATGATCCTTGTGCCTGATTTTGGACAAACAAAATTTGATGATAAAATTCTAAATCTCGGTCCTTTTGAACAGCAATTCAACGAAAACAGACCTTTTTTTACAGAGGGAACGGATTTGTTCAGCAAAGGCAATCTACTATATTCCAGACGGATTGGGGGAACGCCCTCCTACAAACTAAATAAAAATGAATCGTTTGCGGAAGCCCCAAATATTAGTCTTATTAATGCCTTTAAAATTTCGGGACGAACTAAAGACGGATTAGGAATCGGAATTTTGAACGCTGTTACTAAAAATACCCCAACGACTATTTTCAACAATGAAAGCAGGGCATTAAGAACTGAACTTGAACCTCTGGCTAACTATAGTGTATTGGTTTTAGACCAGCGCTTTCGCAAAAACTCCTCAGTTGCATTTGTAAACACCAATGTAACTCGGAACGGACATTTTCGTGATGGGAATGTTACGGCATTAGTTTGGGATTTGAATACAAAAAAGAACACCTACAACATTTCAGGAGATTTTAAGTACAGTTACATAAATGATACCGAAGAGAAAACAGGGATTAACTCCCAATTGAATTTCTCTGAAACCAGCGGAAAATTTCGTTACGGGCTGGGCGCTGATATCACAACTAAAAATTTCGACAACAATGATTTAGGAATCAATTTCGAGACTAATTATTATAGCATTTATGGCAATTCCAGTTATCGAATATTGAATCCAACGAAGTATTTCAACACTTTTAATGCTCGAATAAATATGTATTCCCAATTTCAAAAAGAAACTGGCAAAGTGCAGTCCAGCAACATCAGCTTTCAGATTAACTCAAATAACAAAAAAAATCATTATTTTGGAATGGGAATTGATGCCAATCCATTAGAAACATTTGATTATTATGAACCCAGATCGGCAGATCGATTTGTAATAAAACCAACCAAAATTGGTGGCTTTGTTTATCTTTCTTCAAATTATAATAATCCATTTGCAATTAATTTTAACCCTTCATTTGCAATTTTTGATGAAACCGGAAGAAACTCTTATGGGTTTTCTTTAGGTCCGAGATACCGATTTAGCGATAAATTATCTTTGAATTACAATTTCAACTTTTTGAGACAAAACAATAACAAAGGGTATGTAGACAGTGTGAATGACGACATGAATGCAACCACACCAAACACAATTGTTTTTGCCAATAGAAATGTAATTACGTATTCTAATACTCTTTCAGGGAAATATTCATTAAACAGTCAGATGACTTTTAATCTCTCAATACGTCAATACTGGTCGTATGCTGAAAACAAAAACGCATTGTCATTGCAACAAAACGGCAGATTGGCTAATTTTATGGCCTACACTAGCAATAAAAATTCCAGTTTTTACTCCTGGAATACGGATTTATCCTATTCCTGGTGGTTTGCCCCCGGTAGCCAAGTGTCCGTTCTCTATCGAAATAATGCAGCTGCATTTGAAAGAAATATTAATAAAGAATTTAGTGAGAATGTCACTAATTTATTGAACAACGAAGCACTAAGCCATGTTTTTTCGATAAGCATTCGCTATTTTATAGATTACAATGAGGTTAAGAACAAATTCTAAAATACGTTTATTTCAAAAAAGTCCCTTTTCTATAGCAAAATAATCATTATTTGCAGGTGATCCCCTTAGAATGAATAATAGTGTTTTTGATTCATTCGAACCTTTTTAGAAATGTTTTATCTTTGTTTAAAATAAATTTCCATGAACAAAAAAGTAATTCTTATGATTCTGGATGGTTGGGGAAAATCTCCTGACCCAAAAGTTTCTGCAATCGACAATGCCAATATCCCTTTTATTAATAGCCTATATAAAAATTACCCCAGTGCTCAACTACGAACTGACGGTTTAAATGTTGGACTTCCTGAAGGCCAAATGGGAAACAGTGAAGTAGGACACATGAATCTTGGAGCAGGTAGAATTGTATATCAGGATTTAGCTAAGATTAACCTTGCTGTTGCAAATGAAACTTTAGCAAAGGAGCCCGTTTTAGTTGATGCTTTTACGTATGCCAGAACACACAATAAAAAAGTACATTTTTTAGGCCTGGTTTCTGATGGTGGTGTACACTCACACACCTCTCATTTGCGCGGTTTGATTGACGCTACACAACAACACGGATTACAAAAAGTTTTCGTTCATGCTTTCACGGACGGTCGCGATGTGGATCCAAAATCCGGTACACATTACATTCAGGATTTACAGAATTATATGGCGAATACTACTGTAAAACTGGCTTCGGTTGTGGGACGCTATTATGCAATGGATCGGGACAAACGCTGGGAAAGAGTAAAACTAGCTTACGATTTATTGGTAAACGGAATTGGAACACCTACCACAAATGCAGTAGCTTCTATCCAAGAAAGCTATGACGTCAATGTAACGGATGAATTTATTCACCCAACAGTTATGGTGGATGAACTAGGCAAACCTGTAGCAACCATAGAAGATGATGATGTGGTTATTTTCTTTAATTTCAGAACGGATAGAGGAAGAGAACTAACCGAAGTATTGACACAAATAGATTGTCATGAGCAAAACATGCACAAACTCAATTTGTATTATGTGACGCTAACCAATTATGATGAAACCTACAAAAACATAAAAGTCGTATATAACAAAGATAATATCACGGAAACCCTTGGGGAAGTTTTAGAAAAAGCCCATAAAAAGCAAATTCGTATTGCCGAAACGGAGAAATATCCTCACGTGACTTTCTTCTTTTCTGGCGGGAGAGAACAGCCTTTTCTTGGCGAAAGCCGCATCCTGAAAAACTCTCCAAAGGTAGCCACGTATGATTTACAACCGGAAATGAGTGCCTTTGAATTAACAGAATCTTTAGTTTGTGAACTAGAGAAAGAAGAGGTAGATTTTGTTTGCCTAAATTTTGCCAATGGGGATATGGTAGGACACACCGGAATTATGAGTGCTGCCATACAAGCCTGTGAAGCCGTTGATAAATGCGTAGCAAAAGTAATCACAACTGCATTAGCGCATAATTACACTACCATTGTCATTGCAGATCACGGGAACTGTGAAACGATGATCAATCCTGATGGAAGTCCAAACACCGCACATACAACTAATCCCGTTCCCATTATTTTAGTAGACAACGACTTGAAAACCATTCATGATGGAGTTCTTGGCGACATTGCTCCAACAATCTTGGAATTAATGGGTGTGGAAAAACCTGCTGTTATGACCTGTCATTCCTTACTTTAAGGATACTAAGTAAGTCGAAAGTTTAAAAGTCGTAAAGTCAAAAGAATTAACTTTAAGCAAAACAGCTTTAAATCAGATTGTTACATAATTTTATCCTGATTTTAAAATACGCCATTATACCATGGTTATTACTTACATAAAAATGTCCCAATAAAAAACTACTTGATTCAAGTAGTTTTTTTTTACAAAAAAAAGTTAAATACTTTTATGTTTGATAGCGTTACTATTATATTTGCAAACAAGAAACAATCACTAACAAGAAAGCATGAATTCTACTGTACTTGTGTTCAATAGCAAATAAAAGATGGGTAATAACCCTACGAATCAAACTAAATTCAAACACAATGAAAATATTTTACACAATCACCCTTTTTTTAATGACCCAAATAAGTATTGGGCAAATCGTTGATTCGATTCAAATCAAAAAAGTGTTCACTAATATAGAACAGGCTTTAAAGGAGCCCGAAAAAGTGTTCCGCCTAAATTTGAGTAATCAAACCTTAAAATTGGACAGCCTTAACTGGTCAAAATTCATAAATCTTGAGTACTTAAGTTTGAAAAATGATCATTTAACGGTAATTCCAAAAGAAATAACACTACTAAAAAAACTTAAAGTACTAGAATTAAGCGGAAATGATTTTTCAGTATTGCCAGAAGATTTTTGGAAGTTAAAAAGCTTAGAAGAACTTTTTTTAAACGATGAAACAAATTTAAATTTAGAGGCGAATATAGAAATAATGAGCAAAATGAAATCTTTACGAATATTACATTTAGAAAATGACAATTTAAACAATATGCCATCATCCATCAGTAGTTTAAAAAATTTAGAATTTTTATATTTGAACAACAATCAATTTAAAGAAATTCCAAAAGAAATCAAACAATTAAAACACTTACAATTACTCGAAATAAAAGATAATAAAATTATGGTTCCAGAGCGGTCTACAGAAAATTTGAATTTTGGTTTTAGAGTAAATCTATAGAACAGGCATAAAAAACAGAGTAGCAACCATTCACGGACTGAACGTTTTAGTATGGTGGCCGTATTAAAACGAGTAGTTGCTACATTTTTATTTGTTTTTAACAAAAGTAAAGAACTTGGGCAGTACAAAAAACGGCTAGCTCTATTGCAATTTATTCAGTTCGTCTGAATGATCCTGCTAATTATGGTGCGCTAAGCATCCGCATTAACCAAATATAGAATCTAAAATTAAAGAAATTACACCCAGAAATTAGAAGATAAATGTATCTAAATTCAATGCTTACAATTTATTTAGTAAAACACTTTTTTATAGCTGGCAATGCTACTATATTTATATAAAATTTCGATAAAATGAATACGGTTCTCTCCTATTTAAAAATACAAGTCAACGAAAAAATCTATGTAAAGGATCCTGAGACATCAGCTTTAGGAAAAAAAATCATTGAGCAAAGTATCCTTTTAATCCATGAGATTGGATTTGATAATTTTACTTTCAAGAAATTAGGTGAGAAAATCAATTCTAATGAAAGTTCCATCTATCGCTATTTTGAGAACAAACATAAACTATTGGTTTATTTATCGTCCTGGTATTGGAGTTGGATGGAAAACAAGCTAGTTATTGCAACAACAAATGTTTTGGATCCCAAAGAAAAACTCAAAATAGCCATTGCAATTGTTACTGAAAAAATAACCAACGACAATAGTGCCTTACACATTAACGAGGCCGTTCTAAATAAAATCATCATTTCAGAATTCACTAAAACGTTACATACCAAAGAAATCGATCAGGAAAACAAGGAAGGTTTTTTCTTGATTTACAAAAGAGTAATCAATAGAATTGTGGCTATTGTAAAAGAAGTAAATCCGGAATACGCCTTTTCAAAATCCCTAATTTCAACAATTGTTGAAGGAAGTTTGCACCAACATTTTTTAATGGATCATTTAAAAACCATCACAGATTGTACTGATTCTGAGAGTACCACTGATTTTTATCAAAATCTTGCAGAAAAAGTTTTAAGTTAAAAAAAAAAAAAAAACACTCCCATTATGACTCCCTTAAAACGATTTTACAATCTACTTGAATTAGATAAAAAAGACGTCTATCAAATATTTTTTTACGCCATTTTTGCCGGACTACTCAGTTTGTCCCTTCCACTGGGAATACAGGCAATTACAAATTTTATCCAATCCGGAAGAGTTAGCGCATCATGGATTGTGCTAATCATTTTAGTCATTTTTGGTGTGGCATTAGTGGGTATTTTATCCATCATGCAATTGCGGATTACGGAAAACTTACAACAAAAAATATTTGTACGTTCCTCTTTTGAGTTTGCTGCACGACTGCCTAAAATAAAATCAAAAGAATTATACTACAGCTATCCGCCGGAGCTAGCCAATCGTTTCTTTGACACAATGACCATTCAAAAAGGGACTTCAAAGTTACTAACTGATTTCTCTGCAGCCTTGTTACAAATTGTTTTCGGGATAATATTATTGTCCTTATACCATCCTTACTTTATCATATTTGGTGTTTTACTGCTTGCATTGCTGTATTTTATTTTTAAATTTTCTTTTAAATCCGGACTGGAAACGAGCTTAAAAGAATCTAAATTCAAATACAAGGTAGCGAGTTGGCTACAAGAAATAGCTCGCAATAATTTTAGTTTTAGAAACGAGCTAAATTATGATTTTGCTTTAAAAAAGAACGACATGATTGTAACCGATTACCTGGCGTATCGAGATAAACATTTTAATGTGATCAAAAAACAATTTACGCATTTGATTGTTTTCAAAGTCATCATTACCGGAAGTTTACTATCCATCGGTGGATTCTTAGTTTTATCTCAACAAATGAATATTGGTCAATTTGTAGCTGCTGAAATTATTATTTTATTAGTTATCAATTCCGTCGAAAAAATAATTATTGGATTGGAAACTTTTTATGACGTACTCACATCTATTGAAAAAATTGGAGAGGTAACGGACTTAGAATTAGAAAATTCTTCCATTGTTAACAGTGACATCTGTTACAATAAAATCTCAATGGAAATAGAAAACCTTACATTCAAATTTCCAGATTCAGAAAAAGAAATTTTAAACTCTATTTCATTAAAAATAGAACAAGGAGACCGAATTGTAATAAATGGAGAAAATGGCTCTGGAAAAACAACTTTAATTAGGATATTATCCGGCTTATTGCAGCCTACCAGCGGTTCCTTTTATGTAAATGACGATACTTTTCGTAAAATAAACATAAAACAATACCTCTCGCAAATAGGAAGTGTCATTTATGGAGAGAAACCTTTTGAGGGAACCTTGCAAGAAAATATTACTTTTAACGATCCTTCCGTCAGTTCCGAAGATATAAAATGGGCGGTAGACGGAGTACAACTCACCTCTTTTATCAAATTGTTCCCTAAAGGATTAGACACCCGAATTTACCCAGAAGGACGACAATTATCCTCGTCTAACGCGCAAAAAGTACTATTAGCCAGAAGCATCATTCACAAACCCAAAATACTTTTTTACGAAGACCCAACTGACACCATGGATGAAAAAGTAGCTAATGAAATTATAGATTTTATTACATCCGATAAAAATAAATGGACGATTATCGTATCCTCAAAAAACCCGTATTGGGAAACCAAATGCAATCGAAAAATCACGATGAAAAATGGGCATATTCAACTTGATTTAAAAAAATAATAGTCATGCTAAACATTTCAGATAACCAAACAAAACTGCAACAGTTAGACCAATACGAAGCGGTCAAAAATCTAACAAACAGGCCGCATTACAAAATTTTAAATAAAATTATAGCGGCTGTTTCCATACTTGGTATAATTGCACTTTTCTTGCCATGGACTCAAAACATTTCTGGTACTGGAGCTGTTACCACCTTAAAACCAAGTCAAAGACCACAATCTATCCAAAGTATAATCTCGGGTCGAATTGAAAAATGGTACGTTCAGGAAGGCGATTTTGTCAAGAAAGGCGACACTATACTCTTTATCTCAGAGATCAAAGAAGATTACATGGATCCTAATTTAGTGCAAAATACGAAAAGCCAGATCGATGCCAAAAAACAATCTTTACAATCTTATGGGTTTAAGGTAAGCACGGTTTCAGAACAAATCCAGGCCATTGAAAGGGAGAAAGTCTTAAAACTAGAACAAGCACAAAACAAAATCAAACAATCCGTTTTAAAAATAGAAAGTGACAGCATGGATCTTGTTGCTGTAAAAACCCAACTAAAAATTGCAGATACACAATACAATCGGTCCGTACAATTGAATAAAGAAGGCTTGAAACCGCTGACCGATATTGAAGAAAAAAGATTAAAACTGCAAGAAGTTGAAGCTAAAATCATCACTCAAGAAAACAAGTACTTAATCAGTAAAAACGAGTTGATCAATGCCAAAGTAGAAATAAACCGAATAAGTGCGGAGTATACGGAGAGGGTTTCTAAAGCAAATAGTGAAAAATTCACAGCGCTCAGCAGCCAGTTTGAAACAGATGTTCAAGTCTCTAAACTGGAGAATCTATACGCAAACTACAGCATCCGTAATGGAATGTATTACATCAAAGCATCCCAAAACGGCTATATCAACAGGGCCTTGCAATCCGGCCTTGGGGAAACAGTGAAAGAAGGCACTCCAATAGCCACTATCATGCCCTCAGATTATGATATCGCTGTGGAAACATTTGTAAATCCAATCGATTTGCCATTATTAGCGAAAGGTGAAAAAGTACGCGTTTGGTTTGATGGATGGCCTACTATTGTTTTTTCAGGATGGCCTAATATGTCTTACGGAACTTTTGGAGGTGAAATTGTAGCTATTGAAAATTTCATTAGCGTCAATGGAAAATACCGAGTTTTGATTGCTCCAGATAAAAACGAAGACAAATGGCCTGTTCAATTAAGTATTGGTGCTGGTGCGCAAACAATCGCTTTATTGGACAATGTCCCTGTATGGTTCGAGCTGTGGAGAACCTTGAACGGATTTCCGCCTAATTATTACAAACCTTCGCCTACAATAACAACAGAAAAAAAATAATGAAACAGATATTTTTAGCATTTTTATTCTTCGGGCTTTCTGCGGGTGCTCAAGAAAAAATATCCAACGAACTGACCTTTACTGAATTTCTGGGGTATGTAAAAAAGTACCATCCCTTAGTGAAAAATGCCAATTTAGAGATCAGTAAATCGCAAGCTAATTTGATGATGGCCCGTGGTGGTTTTGACCCAAAAATTGAAGTTGATTTCAGTGAAAAACAATTCAAAGGCAGCGAATATTATTCCATTTTAAACAGCAGTTTCAAAATACCCACATGGTATGGCATCGAGATTAAAGCGGGCTTCGATAATAGTGAAGGTGTGTACTTGAATCCCCAAAACACGCTTCCCAATCAAGGATTAACTTCGCTAGGAGTGACCATTCCGCTTGGGCAAGGTTTGTTTATAAATCAAAGGATGGCTGATGTTCGAAAAGCCAAAATGCAAATGCAACTGAGTCTGGCAGAACGAAAACTGCAGGCCATTGTGGTTTTATATGATGCTTCATTGGCGTATTTCAATTGGAAAAAAAACTTCAACGAAGTTGCCTTGTACCAGGAATACAACCAGAATGCACAAATTCGTTTCAAAGGAATTCAATCGTTAATCATTCAAGGGGACAAACCCTCCATTGATAGTGTTGAAGCAGGAATTATTGTAAAAAACAGAAAGCTGAGCCTGGAAGATTCAAACCTAAAACTGGCTAAAGCCAAGTTAGAACTGGCAACTTTTCTTTGGCTAGAAAACAACATTCCGCTAGAATTATCCGATGCCTTAATTCCTGAAATACAATTAGAATTTACCATTCAGGAAAGTTTAAAAACCAATGCCTTATTGAATTCAGATTTCTCCATCACCAATCACCCCAAAATAAATGCATTGCAAAGCAAAATTGATATGCTGAATGTGGAACGAAAACTAAAAGCCAACATGCTTTTGCCTAAAATTGATGTGGGGTACTCTTATATTTCAGAACCCAGTTATATTGACAACTATCAATTTGAGGATTATAAAATTGGATTGGATTTCTATTTTCCTTTATTTCTTAGAAAAGAACGCGGTAGTTTGAAACTGGCAAAATACAAAGTACAGGAATCTGAATTTGTATTGGATTTGGAAAAAGTGCAGTTGACTAATAAAATCAATGCCCAAAAACTAGAAATCAAATCACTCTTAAAACAACAGGAGTTAATCAAAGATTTAGTGCAAGACAATCTCATCATGCTAAATTCAGAGGAACGTTTGTTCTCTTTTGGTGAAAGCTCGTTGTTTTTAATCAATATCCGGGAAAATAATTTAGTTACGGCACAACTTTCGAAAATAGCATTAGAAAACCGTTTTTACATCTCTAATTCGGACCTTTTTAAAATCATGGCCAATCCGGATTAAATACTTATAAAATTGTATTTTTGCAACTTGAAAAAATGAAATTATGATTATTATAAAATCCCGTGAAGAAATAGAATTAATGCGCGAAAGTGCGCTGATCGTATCAAAAACATTAGGAATGATTGCTTCTGAAATCAAAGAAGGAGTTACCACATTATACCTGGATAAATTAGCCGAAACCTTCATTCGCGACCATGGAGCTGAACCAAGTTTTCTTGGCTTATATGGTTTTCCAAACTCCCTTTGCATGAGTCCAAACGCACAAGTAGTCCATGGAATTCCAAATAACAAACCATTAGAAAGCGGGGATGTAATCTCGGTAGATTGTGGAGCTTACAAAAATGGATACCATGGCGATCATGCGTACTCTTTTGAAATTGGCGAAGTGGCTCCGGAAACTAAAAAACTATTACAGATAACCAAAGAATCCTTATATATCGGAATCCGAGAATTTAAAATAGGAAACCGCGTGGAAGATGTGGGCAATGCCATTCAAAAATATACCGAATCATATGGATACGGTGTCGTACGGGAATTAGTGGGTCATGGCGTAGGACAAAAAATGCATGAAGATCCTGAGATGCCTAATTATGGCAAAAAAGGAAGAGGCAAACTTTTTGTAGAAGGAATGGTTGTTGCCATTGAGCCGATGATTAACATGGGAACTAGAAACATCAAGCAACACAAAGACGGCTGGACAATCACGACAGCTGACGGAAAACCAAGTGCCCATTTTGAACACGACGTAGCCATTATCGATGGAAAACCAGAAATTTTATCCACTTTTGCTTATGTTTATAAAGCGTTAGGAATTGTAAGTACAGAAGAAGATGAGTTTAGACGAGAGCCTTTAGTATTGTAAAGCATTTCACAAAGATTCACAAAGTAAACTCAAAGATTCACAAAAATTTAAGTCCTAAATTATTTATAAATGACAAACGAAGAATTCATAGAGATCTCTGAAGATTTACAAGCAATTTCATATAAAGTAATTGGTCTAGCTATTGAAGTTCATCGTCAGCTTGGTCCGGGACTTTTGGAATCAACCTATCAAGAATGTCTTTTTTATGAAATCAAAAAAGCAGGTTTGCAGGTAGAAAAGGAGATAACGCTTCCTATTATATACAAGGAAATAAAACTTAATCAAGGATATAGAATTGACCTACTAGTAGAGAACAAGTTAGTTATTGAATTGAAAACAGTTGAAAATTATACTTCCGTACATTTTGCACAAATACTTACCTATTTAAAGCTTGGAAATTATCCGTTGGGATTACTAATAAATTACAATAGTAAAATTTTAAAAAACAATATAAAACGATTTATAAATACAACTTCAGATTCTTAAAAAAAACTTAGTGAATCTTTGAGTTTACTTTGCGAATCTTTGTGAAACAACAATGAAAAAACTCTTTAAACTTATACTCAATACCATTCCGCGGCCCATACTTATTCGTTTAAGTTATGTGGCACGCCCAGTTCTTGCACTTGCGTTAAAAGGAACTACATTCACTGATCCAATTGACGGAAGAAGCTTTAAAACTTTTTTACCTTACGGTTACGGAACACAAAGAAACAATGTGCTTTCACCAAGTACCCTTTCATTAGAGAGACACCGTTTATTATGGTTGTACTTAAATGAAAAAACTGATTTTTTTACGTCTCCAAAAAAAGTTTTACATTTTGCACCGGAACAAGCTTTTTATAAACTGTTTCGAAACCAGAAAAATCTAGATTACACGACAACCGATTTGTTTTCACCGTTAGCAGATGTGAAAGCAGATATTTGTAATTTACCTTTTGAGGACAATCAATACGATGTTATTCTGTGCAATCATGTTTTAGAACACATTCCGGATGATACCAAAGCAATGCAGGAACTGTATCGGGTTTTGAAACCGGGCGGAATGGCAATTTTACAAATTCCACAGGATTTATCCAGAGCCACCACTTTTGCAGATGATTCCATTACCGATCAAAAAGAACGTGCTAAAATATTTGGTCAATACGATCATGTCCGTATTTATGGCCGTGATTATTTTGATAAATTACGAAGTATCGGTTTTAAAGTAATCGAAGAAGAGTATACTGATAAAATTACGCCTGAATTAGTAGAAAAATATTGTTTGGCCAAAGGAGAAATTATACCGGTTTGTTTCAAATAATTGAAAGTATAAATTTACACCATAAAAAAACCTGCTAAAGTTACTTTTTAGCAGGTTTTTAGTTTAGTAGTGCGTCAGTTGATTTTTCTTATAAGCCGTTTATTTGTAATACAAATAATCAGTTAGTCTTTAAGACTGGAACGAATTAAAACGATTTTGACAGCTATTACTTTCGAAATAATTAATGTAAAAACTAGATGAACCAAAGACAAAAGGTAATTGCTATATTTACACAATCTTACGTTTTATAAAATGGAAAACCCTTTGCTCAAAATAGCTGCTTTTATGCTTACTGCATTTTATTCCTGCGTTTCTTTGGCGCAAATAGAAAAAGAAGTTGCTCCGCCATACCACATTAAAACCATTTCATTTGTTCAAAATGACCAAACTATAATTCCAATTTTAAAACTAGGCGAAGGATTTCAATTGCAATTTGATGATCTTTTTGGCAATGAAGCCAATTATTATTATGAAATAATTCATTGCGATTACAACTGGAACCCAACGGCAATACCTAAAAACGAATATTTAGAGGGTTTTGACAACCAGAGAATTCAGGAGTACACCAACTCTTTTAATACTTTACAAATCTATTCGCATTACAAATTAGCCATTCCAAATCAATTTACGCTCCAATTAAAAATCAGCGGAAATTATATGATAAAGGTTTTAGATGAAAATAAAGACATCCTGTTTTCGAGAAAATTTATTTTATACGAAGATCTGGTCACGGTTCCTATTCAAGTCAAACGAGCACGAACAATCAGCACTATCGAATTGAAACACAATTTAGATTTTGCGATTAAATCTAATTCCATTGTTTTCCAAACTCCGTTGCGGAATGTCAGAGTGCTATTACTTCAAAACGGACAACTAAATAGCGGTATAAAAAATATAATTCCGCAGTATACGATAGGAAATGATTTGATCTACAAATACGATACTGAAACGCAGTTTTGGGCGGGAAATGAGTTTTTGTTTTTCGAAAATAAAGACATCAGAGCCGCAAACAACAACATTGGTCGGGTAGACTTTAGCACCCCTATTTATGGTTCTTTTTTATACACTAATGCTGCTAGAGCCAATTTTCCGTATTCCTTTACCCAAGATGTTAATGGAGCTTTTGTAGTCAAGAATATAAGCGCTGCTGACAGCGAATTCGAAGCGGATTATGCCTGGGTCTATTTCAGTCTTTCGGCCCCCACTTTCAGAATGAATAAAAATATTTATGTTGCCGGTATGTTCAATAACTACGCATTAATCCCTGAATATAAGATGGACTATAATCCTAAAAAAGGGCTTTATGAAAAGGCTCTTTTAATAAAACAAGGGTTCACAAACTTTCAATACCTTGTTGCAGATGACAAAGGAGTTCTTGATCCGGAAAATGCGATAGATGGCAATTTTTATCAAACAGAAAATGAATATACCATAGTAGTCTATTACAGAGAAAACATAGGTCGTTATGACAGGGCTGTGGGCAAAGGAATGGCAAATTCAATAAACACCATCAATTAAAAAAACTTTCATAAAATTCAACAAAACGATACCCTTTTTTTGTAAATTTGTTAGTATTAAACTCCTACACACCCATTTAATATGGTTTCTCAAATAACAAGAGGTATAAAAATTTCAGTATTGACTAGTTTTGAAGGTACGTACGTTAAGAACTACAAGCTTCATTTTGCATTTAGTTATGAAATTACTATTGAAAACCACAGTAAAGATTCCGTTCAATTGATCTCGCGTCATTGGGAAATTTATGATTCCTTAAATGATATCGAAATTGTTGATGGCGAAGGGGTAATTGGGAAAAAGCCTGTTTTAAAACCTGGCGAATTTCACACCTATAGTTCCGGTTGTCTATTATCATCCCCTTATGGTGCGATGAAAGGGTATTTTAACATGATTAATTTTACCTCAACAAAAAACTTCAAAGTCATTGTACCTACCTTCCGATTGTGTGCTCCCTTTGCTTTAAATTAATTTTTTTCGCTTAAAATATTCCTTTTTCTTATTCCTATTTTATCAATTTTAAAATTATCCTTTGTACTTTTGCAGTACAGTAATTTTTTGATAAAATATCGAGTAATTTATTTTTTAATTTTCTAATCTTAATCTCTTCAAACAGATTATCAAATTACAATATCATGCTAAAAGGATTTTTTCATGCGCCAAAAGCAGTAAACGAACCAGTAAAAGGGTATGCGCCAAATTCACCTGAAAAAGCCGCCGTACAAGCCGCTTATACTAGAATGTGGAATTCTAAAATTGACGTACCATTATATATAGGAAGCGAAGAAATTAGAACAGGGAATACCAAAACAATGTCAGCGCCTCATGACCACAAACATAGTGTAGGAACGTATCATCTTGCCGAAAAATCACATATCGAGAAAGCTATTGCAAATGCATTAGAGTCAAGAACAGCTTGGGCTAACATGGCTTGGGAACAGCGCGCAGCCATTTTCCTTAAAGCCGCTGAATTAATTGCTGGCCCTTACAGAGCCAGAATTAATGCCGCAACCATGATTGCTCAGTCTAAAAATGTTCATCAGGCCGAAATTGATGCCTCATGTGAGCTAATTGACTTTTTACGTTTCAACGTAGAATTCATGACTCAAATATATGGAGACCAGCCGGCATCCACCTCAGATATGTGGAACCGTCTAGAGTACAGACCTCTTGAAGGATTTGTATATGCGATCACGCCTTTTAACTTTACTGCAATTGCCGCAAATCTTCCAGCAAGCGCCGCAATGATGGGGAACGTTGTAATCTGGAAACCAAGTGATAGTCAAGTTTTTTCTGCGCAAATTATAATCGAAGTGTTCAAAGAAGCTGGTGTTCCTGATGGAGTTATCAATGTAGTTTTTGGAGACCCTTTAATGATTACCGATACCATTCTGGCAAGTCGGGATTTTGCTGGAATTCACTTTACAGGTTCCACTCACGTATTCAAAGATATCTGGGCAAAAATTGGAACAAACATTCACCATTACAAAACGTACCCAAGAATCGTGGGGGAAACAGGCGGAAAAGATTTCATCATAGCGCATTCAAGCGCAAACCCTAAACAAGTTTCTACGGGAATTGTTCGAGGCGCATTTGAATTCCAAGGGCAAAAATGCTCTGCAGCCTCTAGATCTTATGTCCCACAAAGCTTATGGCCCGCTGTAAAAGAGCAAATTATTGCTGATGTAAAATCAATGAAAATGGGATCTCCAGAAGATTTTAGTAATTTTATTACTGCCGTTATTCATGAAGGCTCCTTTGATAAATTGGTCAGTTTTATAGACCAAGCCAAAAAAGATACTGATGCGGAGATTATCGTTGGCGGGAACTATGACAAATCAGTTGGATACTTTATTGAGCCAACGGTAATTGTAACGACTAATCCTCATTATACCACCATGGCAACTGAATTATTTGGACCAGTTATGACTATTTTTGTGTATGAAGATGCAAAATGGGAAGAAACACTAGAATTGGTAGATACAACGTCTGAATACGCATTAACAGGAGCCGTTTTCAGTCAGGACCGTTACGCCATTGAAGTGGCGACAGTAAAATTACAAAATGCTGCCGGTAACTTCTATATTAATGACAAACCAACGGGTGCCGTTGTAGGGCAGCAACCTTTTGGCGGAGCAAGAGCTTCAGGAACCAATGACAAAGCAGGTTCTCCATTGAACTTATTGCGCTGGGCTTCTCCAAGAACAATCAAAGAAACTTTCGTTACTCCGGTAGATTACAGATACCCTTTCTTAGGAGAATAGCTATAATGAGGAATTCACCTCACCAAACAATGTATTTCATAAAAAATCCCAAGATTCAAAACAATTGAATCTTGGGATTTTTTTTAGGACTAGACGTTAACACCAAAAAAACGCTGTTATCCAATAAATACTTTTCCAAACTGATTGCCCCTTTGAAAACTATTTATAAACCACCCCAATTACATCCTTTGGATTGTTTTTGTTACTTTATTAAAAAAGCGCAATGAAACTTTAGCGATTTTTGACTTCCCTTTTATTTTTCAGACAAATCGAATTCTATCTTTTCAAGAAAACAGACTGGCCTTTATCGAAAATAATTTCAATTAATTGATTCGTCTTTGGAAAGAATTAATTAGCCCAATAAAATAAAAAACAATACTAAAATTATAATTAGTTCAATTTTTTGGCTTTAAAAAGAAACAAAAAACATTTTTTAAGGTTAATTACTATTATATAAAATAAAAAATTAAGATAAGATTAGGATTTTTAACTTAAAATTTAGATTTTTGAAGAATATAACCAAAAATCATAACTATGAAACTAAAGTTTAATGGATTCTTAGTACTACTACTAGTACTTGTGACGCAATTGACCTTTGCACAAGAACGATCTGTTTCAGGGATCGTTTCTGATAATGCAGGAATGCCTATCACGGGAGTCAGTGTATTAGTAAAAGGGACTAAATCAGGGACACAAACTGATTTTGACGGAAAATTTTCAATCAAAGCTACATCAAGCCAAATCTTGATTTTTAGCTATATTGGAATGAAAACTCAGGAAAGAGTAGCAAATTTCGAGAACTTGAAGGTTAAACTTATGGAAGACTCACAAGCTCTAGAAGAAGTCGTAATTACATCTCAAGGTATAAAAAGAGAGAAACAAGCAATTGGTTACGCAGTTAGCCAAGTTAAAGCAAAAGATCTAGAACAAAGGTCAGAAGGTGATATAGCTAGGGTTTTAAGCGGAAAGGCTTCAGGAGTGCAAATCATTAATGGTAGTGGTATTTCTGGTTCCGCAACAAACATCAACATTAGAGGCAACTACTCTGTTAGTGGATCATCTCAACCATTATTCATCGTTGATGGAGTTCCTTTTAGCTCAGACACGAATGCTAATGGTTCATTTATTAATGGTAACTCTGGTTCAAGTAGATTCTTGGATTTAGATCCGAACAACATTGAAAACGTAAGTATCCTAAAAGGATTTGCAGCTGCAACACTTTACGGAACTGAAGGTAGAAATGGTGTAATTTTAATTACTACAAAAAGTGGAAGTTTAAAAAAAGGACCTAAAAAAACAGAGATTTCTGTAAGTCAATCCCTTTTTGCTAACGAAATAGCATCTTTACCAGATTACCAAAATAAATTTGGTAACGGATTTGACCAAGCTTTTGGTAACTTCTACAGTAACTGGGGTCCTGGATTTTATCCAAATGGTATTGGTGGTTACACAAATCCAAATTCTGGAATTGCTGCTGATGGCACAATCAAACACCCATACGACAGAGCAAACTTAAATTCTGCTTTTCCAGAATATATTGGTAAAAGAGTACCTTATTCTGCAAAACCAAACAACGTTAAAGATTTTTTTAGAACAGGTATAGTTGCTAGTACTTCTGTTAATATTGCTGGAGCTTCAGCTGACGGAAAAACTAGTTTCAACTTTAACTTTGGTCATTTAGAAGATGAAGGATTTACACCTGGTAACAAATTAGGTAGAAATTCAATCTCTATTGGTGGTAAGTCTGCTTTAAGTAATAAATTTACAATTAGCGGAACTTTAAACTATTCAAATACTAATTTTAAAAGCCCACCAGTTGCTTTAAGTACAGGCTCAGGAGCTTCAGGAACAGGTTTGTCTGTGTTTTCAGATGTGTTTTACACACCTCGTAACGTAGACCTGATGGGATTACCTTTCCAAGATCCTATTACAGGAGGAAGTGTTTATTACAGAAATGATGGTGGAATTGTAAATCCAAATTGGACAGTAAACAATGCTTTCACATCACAATTAACAAATAGAGTTTTTGGTAATTCAGCTTTGAAATACGACATTAACGACAATTTGAACATAACGTATAGAGTAGGTATTGATAATTATACTGAAAGAAACGTTTCAGGAACTAATAAAGGTTCTGGAGGAGCATCTACCTCTGGACCGGTTTTAGGAGACTACAGAACATTTGATAACCTTAATACAATATGGGATCATAACATATTAGTAACCGGTCAGTACACGCTTACTGATAATTTAGGACTGAATTTCAGTGTAGGGGCAACTTCCAGATCCACTAAATATGACCGTCAGGGAGTTAATAGTGTAGAGCAATTAGGATTTGGAGTATTTAGACACTTCAACTTCAAAACACAAACGCCAATTCAGTACTCAGAAAGCCGAAATATTGCAGGTATCTATGGTCAAGTTGAACTTGATTATAATAAATGGGCTTATTTGACACTTTCTGAAAGAAAGGACTGGGTATCTAATACAAATATTAATACTTTGGATTACCCAAGTGCGAGTTTAGCGCTTATTCCAACAAAAATATTCTCTGAAATAGCATCAGATAAGGGTTTAAATTATTTGAAATTAAGAATGGGTTATGGTACCTCTGCTGGATTTGCAACAGGATATCCAGTTTCAAACAACGTAACATTAGCTCCAAGAGGAAACATAAACGATGCAGGAACTACATTTCCTATTGTATCAGCTTCAAATAACTTAGGAAATCCTAATTTGAGACCCGAACTATTGACTGAGATTGAACTTGGTTTTGATTCCAAATTTCTGAGTAATAGAGTAAGTTTAGATTTTTCTTATTTCAAAAGAAAAACAAAAGATTTAATTACCGACAGACCATTACCTCCAAGTTCTGGATTTGGATCAACAAAAACAAATATCGGTCAAATTGACGGAGAAGGTTTTGAAGTTGATTTAGGTGTAAGCGTTATAAATCACGCAAACAATGGATTTAACTGGGATGTTAGTGCTAACGTAACTAAATCTAAATCTATCGTTACTTCTTTAGGCCCTGACACAGAACAAATTGTTTATGATGGATATTCTAACTTAGGTAACGCTGCAATTCCTGGACAACAATTTGGGATAATTGTAGGTAGTAGAATTCAAAGAGATGCTAATGGAAATAAAGTTGTAGAAAGTACTGGTTTGTATAAAATCGAACAAGGTATCTTTAACATTGGTAATCCAAACCCTGATTATATATTAAACGTTTCTAATAGTTTTTCATACAAAAATTTTAATTTTGGATTTTTAATTAATTATACAGCAGGTGGAGATATGTTTTCACAAACAATCGCAACTTTGTTAGGTAGAGGTCTTACAACTGATACAGTAGATAGATTAAATACATATATTCTTCCTGGTGTAAAAGCTGATGGATCTGTAAATGATATTCAAATCAACAATTCAGATAATTATTTCAGTAATATTATAGCTGGTGCTGACGAAATGAAAATTTATGACGCAACTGTAATTAGACTTTCTGAAATATCTTTTGGATATAACATACCACGTAAATTATTAGATAAAACCCCATTTGGAGCTCTATCTATATCTGTATCAGGTAACAACTTGTATTACAATGCTATAAATACTCCTAAAGGAATCAATTTCGACCCTAACGTAGCTGGTCTTGGAGTAGGTAATGGTAAAGGATTTGACCACTTGAATGGCCCAACGGCTAAAAGATATGGTTTTAGTATTAAAGCAAGTTTCTAAATTTAAAAATAACAATTATGAACAATACGAAAAAAATAGCAAGTGTAATAATTTTGTTCTTAGGGGCATTATTATACTCTTCTTGCGAGACAATAGACATGGATATGAAAGAGGATCCAAATGCATTATCTGTTGACAAGGCAGATGTGGATTTCTATTTAAATGGTGTTCAACGTTCTTTTGCACTTAACATGCAAGCTTATGGTAGAACAAGTATGGAAGTAACAAGGATGACTAATATGTTTGGTAGAAGTTATGAAAATGCTTATAGCCCTGCTACATTAGACTCAAAATGGGCAGTTTCTTATCAAACAGTTTTAAAGAACATCCAATTAATGAATGTTAAAGCTGCAGAAAAAGGATTGAAACGCCATATTGGTATGGGACAGGTATTAGAAGCATACACTATTGTTAACTTAGTTGACTTTTTTGGTGATGTCCCCTATACTGAAGCTTTATTAGGAGCTACTAATCTAAATGCAAAGGCAGATACTGGAGCTTCAATTTACAATGCTGCTTTAGTTTTACTAGATAAAGCAATTGTAAATTTTTCAGAAACTAGTCCAACAACAACTACTTTCAATGATTTTTATTACAATAAAGATTGGACTAAGTGGATTAAGTTAGCTAATTCTATTAAGATGAAAATCTACATTCAAAGAAGATTAGTTGACCCTTCAGCTATCGCTAGTTTTAATACTATTGTAGCAACAGGAAACTTTATGCAAACTGCTTCAGATGATTTCCAATTTGACTGGAATTCAAATGTTAACAACCCTGATGGAAGAAGTCCTTTATACAGAGACAACTATTTAACTACAGGTACTTCTGAATACCAATCAAACTGGTTTATGGATTTAATGCTAAGTGACAAGTCTATAGCTGACCCTAGAATGAAATTCTACTTCTACAGACAGTTAAACGGACAATCACCAATTGACCCTACTACATTAAAATGTTCTATTGAACCAGCTCCAGCTCACTACGTAGCCGGAGGTTATACTTACTGTACTGTAGCTAATGGATACTGGGGCAGAGATCATGGAGACAATTTTGGTATTCCACCAGATGCTGACAAGAAAACTGCTTATGGAGTTTATCCTGCAGGAGGTCGTTTTGATGATAACACATTTAAAACTGTAAATAACTTAAGTGGAGCTAAAGGAGATGGAATTACACCAATATTACTAAGTTCTACTATGGATTTCTACAGAGCTGAAGCTGCGTTATACGGAGGTATAGGAAGTGCAAAAGCATTTATTTTATCTGGAGTTCAAAAATCATTCACTAAAGTGAGAGCTTTTATATCTAGAGATGCTGGTGCTATAGTATCAACTGTACCTGCTACAACAAGAGATGTAACTTATATGAACGAAGTTGGAAATAAATTTGATGCTGCTACTTTAACAGGTCAAAGAGAAATTCTTGCGAAAGAATTGTTCATCTCGGTTTTCGGAAACGGAACAGATGCATACAACTTTTATAGAAGAACTGGATTCCCTCAAAGAATTCAACCAAATCTAGAACCAAATCCTGGGCAATTTATAAGATCATTTTTATATCCAGCAAATGAATCTTCTTCTAATTCAAATATGAAGCAAAAAACTAGCGTTTCAGCAAGAGTATTCTGGGATAACAATGCTACAACTGGATTTCCAATTGGTAACTAATAAATATTAAACATGAAAAAATATATAAAAAACTTAACGTATTGCTTACTTGCAATGGGCATGGTACTATTACAATCTTGTAGTGGTGATGAAAGTACTGCAGACAATGTACTTGCCAACACTACAAGAGGCGCAATTTTAAGAACTTTAAAAGTAAACCAATCTACTTTTAATTTCTTTGATACAACTTCTAAATGGTCAGTAAATATTGAAGAACAAGATAGTAAAAATGGAGATCTTCTATCAGAAGTTAGATTGTATGTAAAACACACTAAAAATGGAGTAACAAGTGCCGAAAAATTAGTGAAATCATATTCCGCAACAGCCTTTCCAAAAGGATCTAATAATTTACCTACAGGTGAAGTAAGTGCTACACTTGCTGAGACTCTGGCTAAATTAGGGATTACAACTGGAGGTTACACTACATCCGATAAATTTACAATGAGATTAGAATTAGTGTTAACTGATGGTAGAACATTTACTAATACTAACTCTTCTAGTACAGTTGTAGGTGGAGTTTACTTCTCATCAGGGTTCGTATATTCAGTTCAATTCTTTTGTCCATTAGCTAATGCAGCTGCTTTCAATGGTAACTACAAAGTAACTGCTGATGCTTGGGCTGACTACTCAGTTGGAGATATAGTGCCTGTTCAATACGTATCCACTGATGGATCGTATACATTTAGAATTAGAAATACAAACAATCCATACTTAAACAATCCTTCGACATCCTATATGATAGTAACAATCAACCCTGCAAATGCAGTGGCAACTGTTACTGCTAATGAGCAGTTCGACTACACAGGCTGGATGAAGGTAACTGTGACTGGATCAGGATCTGTAGGTTCTTGTACTGGGGACATTAACTTAAGATTAAACTTCAGTGGATCGTCACAAAATCAAGCTTTTAACTTAGTTAAAATTTAGATTAAATAAATTTCCATATATCTAAAACCACCATCATTACGATGGTGGTTTTTTTTTATATATTTGCACCATGGAAAAAGAACATCAAATATTTGGGATTAGAGCTATAATCGAAGCCATACAAGCAGGCGCAACAGTAGACAAAGTCTACATTCAGAAGGAAGCGAGCAGCGAACTGATGAAAGACTTAATGAAAGTGATGAAGCGCGGTAATATTAACTTTTCTTATGTTCCGGTTGAAAAACTAAATAGACTAACGCCCAATAACCATCAAGGTGCAGTGGCAACCATATCCCCTATCTCCTTTTTTGATTTAGAAACGTTGATTGAATCTGTAATTGAAAACGGGAAAAAACCATTGTTCTTAATATTAGATCAAATCTCTGATGCGCGTAATTTTGGCGCTATCATCAGAACTGCTGAATGCACCGGCGTAAACGGTATTATTGTCCAAAAAGCAGGCTCAGCTCCTGTGAATGGTGATACGGTAAAAACCTCTGCAGGAGCTGTATTCAATATTCCAATTTGCAAAGTAGAACACATCAAAGATGCTATTTTCTTATTGCAAGCAAGCGGTATCAAAACAGTTGCTGCAACTGAAAAAACAGATCAAAACATCTATGATATCTCTTTGAACGAGCCTGTTGCTATAATTATGGGATCTGAGGATCGTGGTGTAAACCCATCTGTATTGAAGATTGTTGACGAAAAAGCTAAACTTCCCATGTTTGGAACTATTGGTTCTTTAAATGTATCCGTAGCTTGTGGTGCTTTTTTATACGAAGCGGTAAGACAGAGAAGTTAATTTCCAAACCCTTCCCAAAGAATAGGGAACCAAAACAAATTCACTAAAAATGAATCAAGACTCCCGTTTTGATTCATTTTTTTTATGCGCTACAACAGTGTAACAAATCGGGAGACTACACCAATAAAAAGAAGCAAATTCCTCAGGCTCGTCTCTCGGAAGATTTACAAAATTACCGTTGGCATCAAAACGCTGCATGAATTTATCCGCCAAGGGATCATAATCCGGATGTTCCCAATCATACTTAAGGACTTTTTTATACTCTGGAGTTTTATATACTAACGTAAGAAGGAATCCAGAGAGCAACCCTCCCAGGTGACCTTCCCAAGAAATAGACTTATTACCTGGAATCTCAGGACTTGGAAAAACATACCAAACTAAACCTCCATAAACAACAATCACGGCAAGAGACAAAGCTATTAATCTATTATACTTTGTTTGAATTCCCTTAAAAAAAATAAAACTAAACAACACATAAATCAAACCACTGGCTCCAATATGGTAATTCTCCCGACCAATAATCCACGTGATAAATCCAGACAATAGAATTCCATACCCAACAACCGCCAACGATTGTTTCGCATAGAAAAATTGTAAAGCGACCAATAATACCAATACAGGTATCGAGTTGTTGTACAAATGCTCTATATCACTATGAATAAAAGGACTGAACAAGATTCCTTGCAGACCTGAAAATGTTCGAGGGTAAATACCGTTTTGGACAAAGTCAAAATCAAATCGGATTTCGAGCCAAAAGACAAACCACAATACTACCACAAAAAAAAGAGGCAGTCCAATAACTAAATTCGTGAATTTAAAATGTTTGTCCATGAATCTTACTTGTTTATACGATCATCTTAATTCAAAAACTTCTCCAAAAGCAATTTAATGCAATTTTGTCATAGTACAACCCAAGAGTAAAATTAAACACAAGAATTCCTAGCCCAGATGGAAACGGCATCCCACGCTTTTTTGCGTGGATATAGTGTACAGCTGGAAATAGCTCCGAAAAATAAATTTGACAATCATAAATGGGCTTAGATTAAAAAAAATATTAATTTTGCACAATGGAAGCACCACTTGCAGAGCGCATACGACCACAAAAATTAGAAGAGTACATTAGTCAATCCCATTTGGTTGGACCAAATGGTTCCTTGACACAACAAATTACAAAAGGAATTATCCCTTCCTTAATTTTTTGGGGACCACCGGGCACTGGTAAAACTACTTTAGCGCAAATTATTGCACAGGAATCAAAACGACCCTTTTATATTTTGAGTGCCATCAATTCCGGTGTGAAAGACATTCGCGAGGTGATTGAAAAAGCAAAGCAAAGTGGGGGTTTGTTTACGGCTAAAAACCCTATATTATTCATTGATGAGATTCATCGTTTTAGCAAATCCCAACAAGATTCGTTATTGGCTGCGGTAGAAAAAGGGTGGATCACCCTAATTGGTGCCACAACAGAAAACCCTAGTTTTGAAGTTATTCCAGCACTACTGTCCCGATGTCAGGTGTATGTTTTGAACGCTTTTAGCAAAAAAGACTTAGAAACACTTCTGGAGCGCGCCATAAAAACAGACGCTTATTTGCAGACCAAAAACATTAAACTAAGAGAAACAGAAGCCTTATTGCGCCTTTCCGGTGGCGATGGACGTAAGCTGTTGAATATTTTTGAACTTGTTGTACATGCATCCGAAGAAGACGATGTTATAATCACTAACGAACGTGTTTTTGCTTTAGTACAACAAAATACCGTTTTGTATGACAAAACTGGCGAACAACATTATGACATTGTTTCAGCTTTTATAAAATCCATTCGGGGAAGTGATCCAAATGGCGCTGTGTATTGGCTTGCCCGCATGATTGAAGGCGGTGAAGATGTTAAATTTATAGCTCGTCGAATGCTTATCCTGAGTAGTGAAGATATAGGAAATGCCAATCCAACTGCTTTTATTATGGCCAATAATACCTTTCAGGCGGTTGCCACAATTGGATATCCGGAAAGCAGGATTATATTAAGCCAATGTGCCGTTTATTTAGCCACTTCCCCTAAAAGTAACGCTTCGTATTTGGCCATTGGAACTGCGCAACAACTTGTAAAACAAACTGGCGATTTACCGGTACCAATTCACTTGCGCAACGCGCCCACTAAATTAATGAAAGAATTAGGGTATGGCGAAGAATATAAATATGCACACGATTACACAAATAATTTTGCAGAACAAGAATTCCTTCCTAATGAACTGTCCAACAATCCCATCTATATTCCCGGAAATAACTCCCGAGAAAACATCACAAGAGAATTCTTAAAAAACCGCTGGAAAAATAAATATGGCTATTAAAACACAAAAAGGGATACACCGCAGTACATCCCTTTTAGAAAAATAATTAATTTATAATTGCACTAAAACTTTACCGCTATTTTTTCAGAATATAATTTGTCGTTTTCATAATACTCAAAAAACCATTGGTTGTTCTTAGCAATTAAAACACCTTTAATATCTCCTTTGAAAGCGATAAAAGATTCGGCACTAGAGGTTTTAAAAACTTTCATAACAACTTTTGGAGAACTATCAATCAACTGGAAACCGGTTGCCGTAGGCTGAGCATAAAGCAAATCCATTTCTTTTTCATCAGATACTGAGGCGCTGACTACTTTTTGAGCCAACACCACCGGAGCGGCCAAGGGCTTGGTAACTTCTGGCTCCATAGTTGTATTTATAGTACCGTTATATTTATATTGCAACTCATTAACGGATTCAAAAGCTTTGTTAAGCGCTTCGCCATACGCAGTTTCATATTGTTTCTCCTTGCTTTTCCCCACTGCAGATTGGAAAATTATTTTCCCGTAACAATCCTTAAGTGTCACAAATAACTTAGTCATCAAAAAAGCATTTTCTTTAACAACATCCATATACAACAAACTGCAACGGTCACTGTAGTCACTTGGAATGGCTTCTTTGCTGTAAAAAGCTTCAAAACCGGCTTTGTTTAGATTGAATTTAGACATTGTTGTCAGTCGATACTGATTCTCTGTTTTGAGGAAATCGTACTTAACGGGAATAATCACAGCTTTATAATCGTTTACCGATTGAGAATAGGAATAACTAACAACTAATATCAGCAGGAATACTAATGATTTTTTCATCTTTATAAATATTTTTTAAGTTCTAATAAATGGTTAATTTGTATGATGTGCTGTTCTACCTGAACTTTACTTTCATTAAAAAAAATAGCTTGCAGTCCCGCATCCAGTGCTCCTTGAACATCCGCTTCTAAACTATCACCAATCATGATACTTTTTTCTTTTTTGGCTTTGGCCAAATCTAAAGCGTAATCAAAGATAATGGGATTTGGTTTTTTTACCCCAGCCATTTCTGAATTAGTTATGGTCTGAAAATAGCTTCCAATTTTTGAATTGTTCAATTTTTTAAATTGCACTTCCGCAAAACCATTGGTTATAATATGCAAATTGTATTTAGGTTTTAAATACTCCAAAAGTTCCACTGTCCCATCAAAAAGATGATTGTTATCCGGCAAAAACCGAATATAATCCTCCGCTATAGTCTCTATTTCTTCATCTGAAATAGTATAACTCAACGCATCAAACGAGTGTTTCAATCGATTGTACCGCAATTCCTGATGGGTAATCTTATCGTATTGATAAAGTGCCCAACACGCTTGGTTAATTGGAACATATTTTTCAATAAACTCCTTGGTTGCTATCGTTGGATGATTTCTGTTAAAAATAGTCTCAAAAGTGAGCTCTGAATTTTTATCAAAATCCCAAAGGGTATGATCTAAATCAAAAAAAACGTCCTTTATATGTGTTTGTTTCATTTTGTAATTTTAAAATATCCCTTCATCTGCAAAGCTGAAATAACTGGTTTCAGTTATAATAAGATGATCTAATACTTTTATTTCTAAACTATCACCTGCCAATTTCAATTTTCTTGTAATTTGTTTGTCGGCATCACTAGGAATCAAGGTTCCGGAAGGATGATTGTGACACAAGATCAATGCTGTAGCTCCGATTTCGAGTGCCGTTTTGAAAACGATTCGCACATCGACCAATGTTCCGGTGATTCCGCCTTTACTCAATTGGGATTTCGACAGTACCTTATTGGAGTTATTCATATAAATAATCCAAAATTCTTCGTGTGGTAATTCCCCAATAATAGGCTGCATGATTTCGAAAATGATTTTGCTGGAAGTAATTTTTGTCAATTCCACAACCTCTTCGCCTCTTCTGCGTCTTCCTAATTCTAAAGCAGCAATAATAGAAATGGCCTTTGCCTCTCCTATTCCTTTAAATTGCATGAGCTGAGACAGTGATAATTTTCCTAAGGCATTCAAATTAGTATCTACGCTTGCCAAAATCCGTTTACTCAAATCCACCGCTGACTCATTCCTGCTGCCGGAACCTATCAAAATAGCTATCAATTCCGCATCACTCAAAACACTTTTACCTTTCAGCATTAGTTTTTCACGTGGTTTATCGTCTTCGGACCAATTGGTAATAGGAAAAAAGGAATTTTCAGCCATTCGCTTGTTGTTTAAATTTGTTTGCGCATGCAAATACTATTTTCTAAACCCACATAAGGCTCATAATTATCAACAATAACATATCCCGCTTTTTGATACAAAGCAATGGCTTCCTTTTGCTTGTATAATGTTTCCAAAACAGAAAATGATGATCCAGAATCCTGCGCCCAAAGTTCCAATTCTCGTAAAATAGTTTGAGCCAATCCCATTCCTCGCACCTCAGGAGAAACAAACATACGTTTTATTTCAATTGTATTTTTATCATATTTTTTAAAACAACCGCAAGCAACAGCTTCGTTTTTTAGATATACAACAATAACATTTGGGTTTAATTCCAAAATATTATTACCCCAATAGTCGGTTTTTAATTCGGGATAACGCTCCCATAAACTTTTATCTAAAGCGCTAATAAGAGCCATAAAGTCAGGATTTTCGCTTGTAGTCTTAGCAATTCTTATAGAATCTTTCATAGCATTATTTACTTTACCAATTCCTTTACTTCATCAAAATTCAATCCGCCGTAATTACCGGAACTCATCAACAACAAAGCCGAATTTTCAAGGTTTAAATTAAACAAATAATCCGCAAAATCTTTTGGATTGGTATAAATAATTAAATCTTTTTTGTTAAACGCAGTAGCAATTTGCTCGTGTGTTACTTCCTCCAATTGTTTGATTTTTACGGCATCGGGCGAATAGAAAACTACTGCTGTATCAGCATATTCAAGTGCGCCTTCGTATTCTTTCAAGAATTCTGCATTCAAGCTACTATAAGTGTGAAGTTCTAAACAGGCCACTAAGGTACGATTTGGATATTGTTCTTTTACCGCCTTAGTCGTTGCCGCCACTTTACTTGGGGAATGTGCAAAATCTTTATAGGCCACTTTTGTTTTACTCTCCGCAATTTTTTCTAATCGTTTTGATGCACCTTTGAAACTGGCAATGGCTTCATAAAAATCAGCTTCATCAACACCCATATTCTGGCAAATCCATTTGGCACCAGCCAAATTATTAAGATTATGTGCTCCAAAAACTTCAATTGGCATGTCGCCTTCCGGAGTTTCCAGCAGTGTCACACCCTCATTAACAGTATATTTGGGGGTATGATAGGCTAATTTTCGGATTGGATTTGTAGCCGCTTCTGCAACACGTTTTACTTCAGTATCATCTTCATTATACACGAGAATCCCGCCATTGGTAATTTTGCCAATAAAAATTTCGAACTGCTCAACGTAATTTTCATACGTGGGAAAAACATTGATATGGTCCCAAGCAATCCCTGAAATTAGAGCAATATTCGGTTGGTATAAATGGAACTTTGGTCTTCTGTCTATCGGCGAGGACAAATATTCATCTCCTTCTAAAACGATAAAGTCATTCTCTTCCGTAAGATGCACCATTGTATCAAATCCTTCCAGTTGAGCGCCAACCATGTAATCTACAGCAATGTCATGGTAGTGCATTACATGCAAAATCATCGAAGTTATAGTTGTTTTTCCATGAGAACCACCAATAACCACACGTGTTTTATTTTTAGATTGTTCGTATAAAAACTCCGGATACGAATATATTTTGAGTCCTAATTCCTGGGCTTTCAATAATTCAGGATTATCTGCTTTGGCATGCATACCAAGAATTACAGCTTCAATAGCTGATGTTATTTTTTCAGGAAACCAGCCTAATGCTGGCGGTAAAATCCCTTTTTTGTCTAATCTAGATTTTGACGGTTCAAAAATGGCGTCGTCACTTCCCGTAACTTGATATCCTTTGTTGTGTAATGCTAAAGCCAGATTGTGCATGGCGCTACCTCCGACAGCTATAAAATGTGTACGCATTAATTGTTTTAATTTAGAGTTTTACAGTCCAAGTGAATTAAAAACTACTTTGAACCTTTTTGTTATTATAGGATTCTAAAAGAGATTTTGCCTTTTCAGTTTCATTCATTTTATCATTATATAAGCTAACCAGCTTTTGGTAACTTATTTTTGAACCACCAGCCAGAATTGCTTTTTTATACTGCTGTTCCGCACCTTTATATCGTTCGAAATATTCCTCAATATGTCCTCTGGACAAATAACCATCAACAGGCGACAACCGCAATAATTCATCGGAATATTTCATAGCCTTAGTTTCACTCCCGCCAACAATTCCCGGTAACTGAATGTATATTTCAATCAAAGCCCAACGCGCCTCTATATGTTTTGGATTCAGATTGATGGCTTTTTCAAAGGAGGCTTTAACTTCCGCAATCATCCCAAGCGCCTTAAATTTACTGCTCTCTTTAGCTCTCATTCCCATCGCACCACCATATTTATAATAATAATTGGCTTCTGATGGTTTTACTGTTTTTAGCTTTTTATAATAGGTAATTGCTTTTTCCCATGAATTATAATAACCGGCAATATCGCCTAAATACTCTATCGTCTTCAAATCTGAAGGATTCGTTTTTAGTATTGATTCAAATATTGTTTGTGCCTGCTCATACTTTTCCTCTTTGAAGAGTTTTTGCGCTTTTTCAAAATTGGATTGTGACCAAATCATAATAGGAAACAATAAAAAAACTAGTATACTATGTTTCATGCTTCAAAAATAAGGAAAATTTAAAGTATTAAACAGCTTTTTTAATCTTAAAAAAGTTAACAAATCAATATGCGTAGCGTGTAATAATAATATATACGAAACATTATCATAACACAGAGTAATTAATTTCGTCAAAACAAATTATGAAAAGAAAGAGAAAAATTCCTTTAGTCGTATTGAGCGATGTACACTTAGGAACATATGGTTGTCAGGCCAATGAATTACTACAATATTTAAAATCGATTCAGCCAAAAATGTTGGTTTTAAATGGAGACATTATTGATATGTGGAGTTTTAGCAAAAGATATTTTCCTGCCTCACACATGAATGTATTGCGACAAATCATAAAAATGTCGAATCAAGGAACTCGAGTTATTTATATTACGGGAAATCATGATGAAGCTTTAAGGAAATATTCCGATTTTATTTTAGGGAATTTTGAATTGGCAGATAAATTGATCCTGGACTTAGATGGAAAAAAAACCTGGATTTTTCACGGGGATGTTTTCGATTCTTCTACGAAAGGTTATGCTAAAATTTTAGCTAAACTTGGCGGAAAAGGCTATGATTTATTGATTTTGATAAATAGTTTTATCAATTGGGTTTTAGTGCTTTTGGGAAAAGAAAAAAGAAGCTATTCTAAAATGATTAAGGACAGTGTAAAAAAAGCCGTCTCTTTTGTGTCAAATTTTGAAACTACAGCCGCCGAAATTGCTATTCAAAAAAAATACAGTTATGTAGTTTGCGGACACATTCACAAACCCCAAATGAGGGAAGTACAAAATGAACATGGAAAGGTTATGTATTTAAACAGCGGTGATTGGGTCGAAAACCTTACCGCATTGGAATACAAAAAAGAAAAATGGAGTATTTACCAGTATAAAAAAACGGACTATATAGACCATGAGAACAAAGAAGATGCAATTATAAATGACATTGTAACCAAAATTTTATCTTAATAACCCTGAGGAAAAATCATCTTATCCTAATAAATCCATATTTAAAAGAAATCAGTTATAATCCAATCTAAATAACAAACATGAAAATATTTTATGCTATTCAAGCCACTGGCAACGGTCATATCAGTCGAGCTATGCAACTTTATCCTTATTTACAAAAATTTGGCACTGTAGACTTCTTCATGAGTGGAAATAATGCTAGCCTAAAAATTGATTTACCAGTAAAATACAAAAGCGACGGTTGCAGCTTGCACTACAGTAAATGTGGTGGCTTGAACTACTGGAATATTGCAAAAAACATTAGGCCAATACAGATGTTCAAAGATGCAAGCTCTCTACCTTTAAAAAATTATGATGTTGTAATAAATGATTTTGATTCAATTACTTCTCTTGCTTGTAAATTACAGAAAGTACATTCGGTACAATTTGGACATCAAGCTAGTTTTGCGTCAAAATTGACACCAAGACCAGAAAAAAAAAGCCTTATGGGAGAAATAATTCTAAAACATTATGCTCCTTCTCCACAGTATATTGGACTGCATTTTGAGAAATACGATTCTTTCATTCTCCCTCCAATTATTAAAGATGAAATCATACAAGCCGAACCAAAAGACTTAAAACACATAACGGTTTATTTACCGTCTTTCCAAAAAGATTGTTTAGAAAAAGCGTTTAATAAACGCTCCGAAATTAATTTTCACTGGTTTTTGAATGATGTAAAACTCAAACATACCATTGGCAACATCACGTATTATCCTGTAAATCAAAAACAGTTCAATCAAAGCTTAATCAACTGTCATGGTGTCATAACCGGTGGTGGATTTGAAACACCCGCAGAAGCATTGTATCTTAGAAAAAAAATACTCAGCATTCCTATACGAAATCATTATGAGCAGGAGTGTAATGCTGCAGCACTAAAAAAAATGGGGGTTCCAATAGTTTATGAAGTAGGTGATAATTTTGATTTAATCATAGAAAACTGGCTTAATAAGGATACTCCTACGCCTAATATACTAGCTAATACAGTCCCTGACACATTACAGTTCTTATTTGACACCTACAACAGTAACTAATTCTTAAATTATGGCAACAAAAAAGGTGTTCTAAAAGAACACCTTTTTTGTGAAATTTATGAAAATTAGTCGTTCAACATTTTCCACAACTTGTCTTTTAATTCTGTCAAACCTTGTTGAGCCACAGAAGAAATAAACATATACGGAACATCCTTGAAAGCAACGTCTAATTCTACTTTTAGCTCTGCTTTTAACTCATCATCAAGCATATCGCATTTAGAAATCACCAGCAAACGCTCTTTGTCAAGCATTTCGGGATTATATTTTGTCAATTCATTTACCAAAATATCATATTCCGCTTTGATATCCGGAGTATCCACTGGAACTAAGAACAATAAAGTTGAATTCCGTTCAATATGGCGCAAGAAATAATGTCCAAGACCTTTTCCTTCGGCTGCTCCTTCAATAATTCCGGGAATGTCTGCAATTACAAAAGATTGAAAATCTCTGTAGGCTACAATACCAAGATTTGGTTTCAAGGTAGTAAACGGATAATCGGCAATTTTTGGTTTTGCAGAAGTCAAAACTGACAATAATGTTGATTTTCCTGCATTAGGAAAACCTACCAAACCTACATCAGCCAGCACTTTTAATTCTAAAATAACATCCATCTCTGCTCCAGGCAATCCCGGTTGAGAATATCTGGGGGTTTGATTTGTTGAGCTTCTAAAATGCCAGTTACCTAAACCACCTTTCCCACCGCGAGAAAGAATTTGTTTTTCACCCTCATCAGTAATTTCAAATAATATTTCTCCCGTTTCTTTATCCTTTACAACAGTACCCAGCGGCACTTCGATAAATTTATCGTCACCATCTGCACCGGTACTCCTGTCTCCACTTCCATCTCCACCATTACCGGCTTTGATATGTCTGGCAAACTTTAGGTGAAACAATGTCCAAAGTGCTTTATTTCCTACCAAATATACATGGCCACCACGACCACCATCACCACCGTCAGGGCCTCCTTTTTCAATAAATTTTTCTCTGTGCAAGTGCGTAGATCCTTTTCCTCCTTTTCCGGATGAAACATATATTTTAACATAATCTACAAAATTCCCTTCAGTCATTTTTTTTTGTTTAAAAGTTTATAGTTTAAAGATTAAAGATTAGCGGCACACTAACTTTACACATTAAACTTTAAACCAAATTTTAACCCTTTAAGGCTTTCACCATCACTTTATCAATCTTGACGCCATCCATATCGATAACTTCTAACTCAAATTTTTGCCAAATTAATTTCTCTCCTTGTTTGGGTATGTGAGATAGTTCCGTCATTATTAATCCACTCACCGTAGTAACTTCATAATCATTGATTAGCTCATCTAACTCAAAGTACGTCAAGAAATCGTGCAACGAATAATGTCCGTCAACGAGCCATGTTCCATCTTCTCTTTCAATTAACTGAAAATCATCTTTATAAAAATCCGAAGCATCACCAACCAGCGCTTCCAGAATATCATTCAGTGTAATAACACCCTGAAAAACACCATATTCATCAGATACAAATGCGTAATGTATTCCGGTTTTTTTAAAATTCTCTAACGCTACATACGCCGTGGTTTGCTCCATCATAAAGGGAGCTTCGGTCATAATATCAGCCAAATTGAAATTTTGGTTCTCAAAATGGGCAAAAATATTTTTTAGGTTAACAACCCCTACAATATCATCATAATTCTCACCGTAAACAGGATAAATAGAATGCAACTCTTTAAGCATAAACTCTCTAACCTGTTCTTTATCTGCATGAAAAGGTAGAAAAACTACTGATTTTCTATGTGTCATCAAAGAATTTATTTTCCGATCACCAATATGAAAAACGCGTTCCACAATATCTTGCTCTATTTCCTGAACTTCGCCTCCTTCAGTTCCTTCTTTGATAATCGCTCTAATTTCTTCTTCTGTAACTTTGCCGTCAGCTGTTGGTTTTATTTGTAAAATACTCAACAAAAATTCCGTTGAATGCGTCAACATCCAAATGAATGGAGCCATAATTACCGAAATAATTTTCATTGGTAATGCCACTGTTTTTGCAATGCTTTCCGGATGATTTAAACCAATTCTTTTTGGCAGTAATTCTCCTAAAACCATAGAAAAAAAAGTTAAAACCACTACAACAATCCCAACAGAAACAGAATGGGCATACGGTTTGAGTATCTCGAAATTATTGATGTAAGTTTCGACGTCAAATGTGATTTTATCCCCACTATAAATACCGGTTAGAATCCCTATCAAGGTAATTCCTATTTGTACGGTTGATAAAAATTTGTTTGGAGAATTGGCTAATTCCAATGCAATTTGAGCATTTTTATTCCCTTTTTTTGCAGAAGTTTCTAATCTATTTTTACGTGCCGAAATCAATGCGATTTCTGACATGGAAAAAATTCCATTAAGCAGTATTAGAAAAAATATTATTAGTATTTCCAATTTCTTAGTTGATTCGTTTGTGTATTAAAATGTGATTCCTCCATTTTTTGTTTTGAAATCGGTTGTTTGTAACCTCAATTTTATAGCCCAGATAACAGTGAAAAGCCCAAAGGTAAAAAAACTATTTTTCTTGAGGCTTGCAAAGTACAGCTGGAACTGCTCCTATAAATGATCAATAACGGTACTTACTCTTTGGGTAATTTCTGCAATGGTACCAATTCCGTTTACTGCGTGAAATTTCCCTTGTCCCTGATAATAATCCATTAATGGCACTGTTTTTTCGTTGTATTCCTGGTAGCGATTTCTGATCTTTTCTTCGTCTTGATCGTCAATTCTGCCACTTGTTTTTCCTCTTTCTAACAATCGTTGTACCAGGATTTCGTCATCAGCTTCGAGTGCAATTGTTGCGGCAACAGTCGAACTAATTGAAACAAGAAATGCATCTAAATCTTTGGCTTGTGATAGTGTTCTTGGATATCCGTCAAATAAAATTCCGTTTGTGTCTGGATGTTTATTTACCTCATCAATCAACATTTTTGTCGTCAATTCATCCGGTACTAAATCCCCTGCATCCATATAAACTCTTGCTTGTTTGCCTAATTCTGTGTCGTTTTTTAAATTAAAACGAAATACGTCGCCCGTGGAAATATGCGTTAATTTGTACTTGTCTTTCAAAAATTCTGCTTGAGTTCCTTTTCCTGCTCCTGGTTTTCCAAATAAAACAATGTTAGTCATAATGTGTTGGTAATTATTCTTTTAGTTTATATACTTCGGATAAATTTCTTCCTAAACCATCATAATCCAAACCAAAACCTACAATAAATTTATTTGGGATTCGAATCCCAATATAATCTATTTTGATATCTTTTGTGTATGCCTCTGGTTTGAAGAAAAGTGTCGCTATTTTGAAATGCTTTACATTTTGTTTTTTGAATAATTCTTTGAGTTCCACTAAAGTATTTCCGGTATCTACAATATCCTCTAGTATGATAACGCTACGTCCAGTCAAATCCTGATTTAATCCGATTAATTGTTTTACCTCATTTGTGGTAGAAGTTCCTTCATAAGAAGCCATTTTTATAAAAGATACTTCACATGGTTTTTTATACTGTTTCATAAAATCAGAAACGACCATAAAAGCTCCGTTTAATACACCTACAAAAACTGGTATTTCATCAGCGAAATCATCTTCTATTTGCGCCACCATTTTAGCAATGGCAAAATCAATTTCTTTAGCAGAAATAAACGGAACAAATTGTTTGTCGTGAAGTTGTATCATTATTTTCGTTTTTAAAATAATGTGCAAAGATACAGAATTCGGATTTGTGAATTGATAAATGAGAATTAATTTGTAATTTTAAGTAAATTTCACATAAAAGGGCCTCAAAATGTATTGAAAGTAACAAAAGTTATAATAAAAATTCCGAAGAAAATAAAATTGTGTTTTCGGATTCCATCATTATAAAGTATCTTTGCTCAAACATACAATTACACCATGAATTATTTTTCTTCTGATTTCAAATTAGGAATTCTCGGTGGCGGACAACTGGGCAAAATGCTATTGTTTGACACCCGAAAGTTCGACATACAAACCTATGTTTTGGATCCAAGTGATGAAGCACCTTGCAAAATAGCTTGTGACCAATTCTTCAAAGGGGATTTAATGGATTTTGAAACCGTGTATAACTTTGGTAAAAAAGTAAGTGTTTTGACTTTTGAAATCGAATTAGTCAATCTGGAAGCTTTGGTAAAACTGGAAGAAGAAGGATTAAAGGTATTTCCTTCGCCAAAAACGTTGAAACTCATTCAAAACAAAGGAATTCAGAAAGATTTTTACATTCAACATACCATCCCAACCGCAAATTACAAGCGATTTGACAATTTAAAAAGTCTTATTGTTGACATTCTAGATTCGAAAACAAAACTACCGTTTGTGTGGAAATGTACGGAATTTGGTTATGATGGAAATGGCGTAAAAGTGATTCGACACATTTCGGATTTGGATAATTTAGCCAATGTAGAATGCATTGCCGAAGAAATGATTCCGTTCAAAAAAGAATTAGCTGTCATCGTTTGTCGCAATCCTTCCGGTGAAATAAAAACGTATCCTGTGGTAGAAATGGAATTTCATCCCCAAGCCAACCAAGTAGAATATGTGATTTGCCCAGCTCGAATTGATGATACAGTAGCCGAAAAAGCAAGAGCTATCGCATTGAATGTTTCTAAAAAATTCAATCATGTGGGATTATTAGCCGTAGAAATGTTTCAAACCGAAGACGATCAAATCCTTGTGAACGAAGTGGCTCCACGCCCGCACAATTCAGGTCATTACTCGATTGAAGCCAGTTATACCTCGCAATTTGAAAATCATTTGCGTGCCATTCTAGATTTGCCTTTAGGGAATACAGACAGTAAAGTAGCCGGAATCATGGTAAATCTAGTGGGCGAAGAAGGTTTTTCAGGAGATGTAGTCTACGAAAACATCGAAAAAATACTGGGATGGAATGGTGTTACGCCACATATTTACGGAAAAAAACAAACACGTCCCTTTAGAAAAATGGGACACGTAACCATCGTAAATGAAGACATCAACGAAGCCCGAAGAATTGCTGAGGATGTAAAGAATACGATTAGAGTGATAAGTTAATTAAAAGATTGAAAAAATTAAAGATTGAAAAATTAAAAAAATTAATTAAATTGAATTTCTCAAAAATCTTTAAATGCTTAAATCTTTAAATCTTTAAATAAGAAACAATGAAAGTAGCCGTAATAATGGGAAGCATCTCAGATATGCCGATCATGCAAGAAGCCATAGATATCCTAAAAGCATTTGAAATCGAAATTGAAGTCGATATCGTTTCGGCACACCGAACGCCTGAAAAATTATTTGATTTTAGCATGAACGCACATACTCGCGGTATTTCTGTGGTTATTGCCGGTGCTGGTGGCGCGGCACATTTACCCGGAATGGTCGCTTCAATGTCGCCACTTCCCGTAATTGGCGTTCCTATAAAATCCAGTAATTCAATCGATGGCTGGGACAGCGTTTTATCCATTCTGCAAATGCCAGGTGGCGTTCCCGTAGCAACCGTAGCCTTAAATGGCGCCAAGAACGCAGGTATTCTTGCCGCTCAAATCATAGGAAGTCACAACAAAAGTGTCCTAGAGAAAGTAATTAAGTACAAAACCGGATTGAAAGAAGCCGTCAATATCGCTTCCCAAAGCCTCCAAAAATAAAAAAAGCTCCATTACAGAGCTTTTTTTATGAATTCAAATAGTGAAATAATTTATTCTGCATCAACAACAATTTCAAGAACTCCTTCAAATTCTGATGCAATAATGTCCTCTCTGCTTAACCAGTATTCAGAAGTTGTAATCGTATAATTCACATTATCCGTGGTCTTAACATCCCATAAAATATCTTCCGCTTCCGAAAAAGGGACGTTTTCAGTCATTGGCAGATCGAACAATCTTTTGATCAAATTACTGCCAGACAAACCGTTGTTTAATAATTTCAGAATATTTTCTTTAGTCAATTCGCTTTCATTTTCACCTTCGACCGGGACCAAACTGCATTCAACAATCGTCGCTTTTGCATTAGGAAAAGTACCGTTGTAAGCTTTGAAAAGCAATTGATTGATATGAAACAATGTTGAATGCAATCCAATTTCAGGATATTCTTCACATACTTTATCTAAAAGCATATCGTTTGAAATTTGCTGAATTTGACCTTCATTCAAATCTTCTGATAATTTGTATTCCAATAGTATTGCAGCGGCATCTTTTGGTTCGAAATCACTTATTGCCATAAACAATAATTCCCTTAAACTGGCAGCATCCCCATCGGCAGCATCCGGATAATCAAACTTTCCCAAGAGTTTTATATAATCCTCATTTGTCCAATATTCTTCAACCTCATCAACAGTATTCGCTCTATTTATTGTAATTTGATAATTCATCTTTTCTTTTAGTTTATTATATTTTTTTCGGTTCATTTTTTACAAAACCAATCATTTTTTACAATTTAAGGCTTTATTACTGCCAAATGAAATAAATAACATTTAAATAACACTTTTGAATCCGCTATTTTGGTCCAAATCAATTCCTTGGACAAACACATTTTTTTTATTAAATCCGTACCTTTGATTTCTTTAAACATCAAATTATTTTTATTACAAAATACAAATGAGCATCCTAACACACCCTTTCAATACAAAGTACAATACTGCACCTTTTTCGAAAATTAAAAATGAAGATTTCCTTCCTGCTTTTCAAAAAGGAATCGAATTGGCAAAAGCCGAAATCGATGCGATTGTACAAAATCCGATAAAACCCACTTTCGAAAATACGATTGAAGCATTAGCGTTCAGCGGCGATGTTTTGGACCGAATCTCAAGCATCTTTTTCAACTTGAATTCAGCCGAAACCAATGACGAAATTCAAAAAATCGCTCAGGAAGTTTCGCCTCTGCTCTCTGAATTTGGCAACGATGTGCGTCTTAATCCGGATTTATTCGCACGAGTAAAAACAGTGTATGAGCAACGAGAAAAACTGAATCTCAATCCGGAGCAAACCACGCTTTTAGACAAAAAATACAAAAGCTTTTCCAGAAATGGAGCGAATTTACCGGAAGATAAAAAGAATCAATTGCGAGAAATTGATAAAGAATTATCAAAATTGAGCTTGCAGTTTGGCGAAAATGTTTTGGCCGAAACACAGTCCTATCAACTGCATATTACTAACAAAACAGATTTAGCCGGTTTGCCAGAGGGAACTATCGAAGCCGCTCGTTCATTGGCTAAAAGTCAAGAAAAAGAAGGATGGATTTTCACATTGGACTATCCTAGTTATGTTCCGTTTGTGACCTATGCTGACAATCGGGAATTACGCATGGAAATGGCAATCGCTTTTGGTGCCAAAGGTTTTCAAAATAACGAATTTGACAATCAGGAAATTGTACTAAAAATTGCCAAATTGCGTTTTGACAGAGCGCAAGTTTTAGGTTATGCTACGCACGCTCATTTTGTACTTGAAGAAAGAATGGCCGAAAGTCCGGAGAAAGTAAAAACCTTCTCGAATGATTTATTAGAAAAAGCCAAACCGGCAGCTTTGAAAGAATTTGCACAATTGACCGCTTTTGCAAAAGAGCTTCACGGAATCGAGCAACTTCAAAAATGGGATGGTGCGTATTATTCGGAGAAATTGAAGCAGCAATTATTCAATTTGGATGATGAAATTTTAAAACCGTATTTTCAATTAGAAAAAGTTTTGAACGGTGCTTTTGCAGTAGCGCAAAAATTATACGGAATTACTTTTGAAGAAGTTTACGAAGTAGATAAATACCATGAAGAAGTAACAACATACGCAGTAAAAGATGAAGACGATCAATTAGTTGCGGTGTTTTATGCTGATTTCTTTCCAAGAAAAGGCAAACGAAACGGAGCTTGGATGACTTCTTTTAAATCGCAATATGTTAAAAAAGAAATTAACGAAAGACCTCATATTTCTATTGTTTGTAATTTCACGAAACCTACCGAAACAAAACCATCCTTATTAACTTTTAACGAGGTAACAACTTTATTTCATGAATTTGGTCACGCGTTGCACGGAATGTTAGCCAACACGACATATCCAAGTTTGTCCGGTACTTCAGTATATTGGGATTTTGTGGAATTACCAAGTCAGATTCTGGAAAACTGGTGTTACGAACCGGAGGCCTTGGCGTTGTTTGCCTATCATTATGAAACCGGCGAAATGATTCCGATGGAATTAGTCCATAAAATTAAGGAAAGTGCCAGTTTCCAGGAAGGAATGGCAACGATGCGTCAATTGAGTTTTGGGTTATTAGATATGGGCTGGCATGCACAAGATCCATCTAACATCAAAGACATCAAATCTTTTGAAACCGAACAATTTGCAGCCACACAATTGTATCCTGAAGTAAAAGAAAATGCGATGAGCACTTCTTTTTCACACATATTTCAAGGCGGGTATTCCTCGGGTTATTACAGTTATAAATGGGCCGAAGTGCTGGATGCTGATGCTTTTGAATATTTCCAAGAAAAAGGTATTTTTAATAAAGAAGTGGCCACCAATTTCAAAGAAAACATACTTTCAAAAGGCGGAACAGAACACCCTATGATTTTGTACAAACGCTTCAGAGGACAGGAACCAAAACCGGAAGCTTTGTTACGAAGAGCAGGATTGGTTTAGAAAAAACTTATTGAAAACCTGAAGTAACAGGCTTCGGGTTTTTTCAATAGTATTTCACATACCTACAAAAAATTAAAACCAACAAAAAAATGAGTTTCTTATAAGCCGAGTGGAATAATTTAGCCCTGAATTAATTATATGGTCAATCCGGAAATTCTAGAGAAATATGTCCCAAAAGGAACAGAAATCGATTGATGGAACGGCAAATGTTATGTTAGTTTTATTGGTTTCTTGTTCGAAAACGTGCGCGTTTTAGGAATGAAGATCCCGTTTCTTTCTGATTTTGAAGAGGTCAATCTTCGTTTTTACGTTAAGCGTTTTGAAAATGGTGTATGGAAAAGAGGTGCCGTTTTTATCAGCAAAATTGTCCCAAAACATACTATTACACTTGTTGCAAATACGTTTTACAATGAGCATTATAGAACGCTACCGATGAAACACGTTTTGAAAGTCAATGGAAACTCCCGAGAATTTATATACCAATGGAAAGTAAAAAACAAATGGAATACGATTCAGGTAACAACCCAAAAAAAACCCATTGCAATTGCACCGGATTCCGAAGCTGAGTTCATTACGGAGCATTATTTTGGGTATACCAAAATCAACGAAAATGCAACTTTTGAATACGAAGTCACGCATCCCCGATGGCAACAATTTGAAGTAACGAAAAACGAGTCAGTAATTGATTTCGAAGGCGTTTACGAAAAAGAATTACTTACGGATTAATTAACTACAACGAAACGGTTACCTGGCGCGGTAAATATTTTGGTTTCTAAAAACCCCTTATTCCTTTTATCCTCGAAAGAAACAAAGTATTAAAAGCTTTGTCTGAAAATAAACAGTAAAAACCAACACACTACGTACACAAAGACCAAACTACTTCAAAAATTCTCGAAAATTATCTTTAATCAACACTAGAAAAATATCCTATTCACCAAATTAATACTATTATTAGTGAACGTACTCACCAATTAAGTGCTTTTTAAAATAATAAAAGTAACAACCACCAAACTATCGGAATGCTTTCAACACAAAAAGAAGTATAATATTTTGATCGTTTTTCATTGGCAAAAATCAAAAATAATGAAATCATCAGTACTAAAATGAAGTTTACAATCAATTGATCTTTATCTAAATTACTTTTAAAAAATTCCAATAAATAAAATGGAATCAAAAGTAACAGTCCCAATATTTTGGTACGGTTTGCTCCTATTTGTTGGGGTACGGTTTTAAGATGCGGATCGTCATGTGCCATATCAATGATTTCAAAAACAAGCACCAATACAAAAATCAAGATAAAGCGTTGCATGCATTTTAGATAGAAATCTATGGTTATTGGGATGCCCGCATCTAAAATTGGGAGTCCTAGCGTGACACCCACCCAGCACAATGCTACGATATAAATTTTGACACCAGCCCAATTTCTTGCGTTTTTTTTATTTGGAAAAAAAGGAAGCGTATACAACAAGGTAATACTCAAAAAAACAATAGCGGTAATTTGCGTCACTCGTTCCAGCATAAAGAAATAATAGCCTACAAATATAAGGGAGCAAAAACTAAACAAAGCAATCCCTTTTAGTTCCTTGCGCATTTTTATCTTTTTGGATCGAGCCAAAGCATCGTATTTCACAAAATTATACCCCACAATAGTTCCAAAAAAAACAAAATTAGCAACTGGTTCACCTACTGGAATGTGGAACATATAGTTCGTCATTCGGACCAAAGCATAACACGATAAACCCACGTGAATACTACTATTTATATAAAAATCGAATATTTGTTTAAAAAACCTCATTAGACAAAATTAATCAAAGTGTTAATAAGAACGGCTTTTAGTTGAAAAATTCACAGAAAATCCGATTAAAAAAGGCAATTAATAGCATATTAATATTTAATTTTACAGCCTTTTAAAACAAGAAACACACAACCTATTTTATATACAATGAAAACAGACGCTTTTGCATTAAGACACATTGGCCCTAGAGAAAATGATTTAGAACACATGTTAAAGACAATTGGGGCAGCAACGCTGGAACAATTGATTCAGGAAACGATTCCAAGTGACATTCGTTTAAAATCTGATTTAGATTTAGAACCTGCAATGACCGAATATGAGTTTGCAAATCACATTCAGAAATTAGGAAATAAAAATAAAGTTTTTCAATCCTACATTGGTTTAGGATACAATGCCGCAATTATTCCTGCAGTGATACAAAGAAATGTATTTGAAAATCCAGGATGGTATACTGCCTATACGCCGTATCAAGCCGAAATTGCGCAAGGCCGTTTAGAAGCCATTTTGAATTTCCAAACGATGGTTATCGAATTAACCGGAATGGAAATTGCGAATGCCTCTTTATTAGATGAAGGAACTGCAGCCGCAGAAGCAATGGCACTGCTTTTTGACGTTCGCTCTCGGGATCAAAAGAAAAATAACACCAATAAATTCTTCGTTTCTGAAGAAATATTACCCCAAACTTTATCCGTTTTACAAACACGTTCCACGCCAATTGGTGTCGAATTAGTACTAGGAAACCATGAAACATTCGATTTTTCATTGGACTATTTTGGAGCAATCCTTCAATATCCGGGAAAATTTGGGCAAGTACATGATTATACTGCCTTTATCGCTAAAGCAGCTGCAAACGAAATAAAAGTAGCTGTTGCCGCTGATATTTTGAGTTTGGCTAAATTGACACCTCCCGGAGAAATAGGCGCAGCTGTTGTTCTTGGAACAACACAACGTTTTGGAATCCCGCTAGGATACGGTGGTCCGCACGCCGCTTATTTTGCAACAAAAGACGAATATAAAAGAAGCATGCCGGGAAGAATCATCGGCGTGACAGTTGATACGGATGGAAACCGCGCCTTGCGTATGGCGTTGCAAACCCGTGAGCAACACATCAAACGGGATAAAGCGACTTCTAACATTTGTACCGCTCAAGTATTATTATCCGTTATGGCCGGAATGTATACCGTGTATCACGGACCAAAAGGATTACAATATATTGCAAATAAAGTACATGCTTCAGCAGCGACATTGGCAAATGCACTAGAAAAATCTGGTTTCCAGCAAATGAATACTGCTTTCTTTGACACCATTGTCATCAAGGCTGATGCCAAAAAAGTAAAAACAATTGCAGAAGAAAACGAAATTAATTTCTATTACATTGATGATAATACGATTTCAATTTCCTTAAACGAGACGACAAGCATTGCTGATTTGAATAAAATTATTGCTGTTTTCGCTTCTGCAAATGGGACTCCGCTTACACTGATTGAAACGTTATCAGAAACCAATCATTTCCCTGAATACTTAAACAGAACATCAACGTTTTTACAACACGATGTTTTCAATAAACATCACTCAGAAACAGCTTTGATGCGTTACATCAAAATGTTAGAAAGAAAAGATTTAGCGTTGAATCACTCAATGATTTCATTAGGGTCTTGTACCATGAAACTGAATGCCGCTTCAGAGATGTTGCCTTTAAGCATGCCACAATGGAACAACATTCATCCGTTCGCACCATTAGATCAAGCACAAGGATACCAAGAAATGCTCGCAAAATTAGAACAACAATTAAATGTAATCACTGGTTTTGCCGGAACAACATTACAACCTAATTCAGGTGCTCAAGGCGAATATACCGGATTAATGGTCATTCGTGCGTACCACCAGTCAAGAGGAGATCACCACAGAAACATTGCTTTAATTCCATCATCCGCACACGGAACGAATCCTGCATCAGCAGCGATGGCAGGAATGAAAGTAGTGGTAACTAAAACATTGGAAAACGGAAATATTGACGTAGAAGATTTACGCGAAAAAGCAGTTTTACACAAAGACAATCTTGCCTGTTTGATGGTAACCTATCCATCGACTCATGGAGTTTTTGAAAGTGCCATTAGAGAAATCACACAGTTAATACACAATAACGGAGGCCAAGTATACATGGATGGTGCGAATATGAATGCGCAAGTTGGATTGACAAATCCTGCAACTATTGGCGCTGATGTATGTCACTTGAACCTACATAAAACATTCGCGATTCCTCACGGCGGCGGCGGACCAGGAGTAGGACCTATATGCGTTGCACCACAATTAGTGCCGTTTTTACCTACTAATCCTGTAATTCCAACTGGTGGAGAAAACGCGATAACAGCAATTTCTGCCGCACCTTGGGGTTCCGCATTAGTGTGTTTGATCTCTTACGGCTATATCTGTATGCTAGGAGCCGAAGGGTTGAAACAATCTACTCAATATGCCATTTTAAACGCCAACTATATTAAAGAGAAACTAAACGGTCATTATGATACGTTGTATTCTGGAGAAATGGGTCGTGCCGCACACGAGATGATTTTAGAATGCCGCCCTTTCAAACAAAAAGGAATTGAAGTTACTGATATTGCAAAACGCTTGATGGATTACGGTTTCCATGCACCTACGGTTTCTTTCCCAGTGGCAGGAACATTAATGATTGAACCTACAGAAAGTGAAAACCTGGAAGAGTTAGATCGTTTTTGTGATGCCATGATTGCAATCCGTAAAGAAATTGAAAACGCAACATTAGAAGACAAAAACAATGTTTTGAAAAATTCGCCCCACACATTAGCCATGCTAACTACTGATATCTGGAATTTTCCTTACACTCGGGAACAAGCCGCTTTCCCATTAGATTATATTGCCGAGAATAAATTCTGGCCAACCGTACGAAGAGCAGATGATGCCTATGGAGACCGAAACTTAGTTTGTTCCTGCGCACCAATTGAAGCCTATATGGAAAGTTAAACCACCACAAAATGTCTCGAGAAATCGAGACATTTTTTTTGCGCAATAAAATTACCTGACCAGAGAAGCCCCGTGATCAAAAAAAATGAAAAAGATTTTTTTTTAACTTGAAAGAAGTAAGAAATAAAAATCGCATCAAAACATTCCTTTTACAATAAAAAATTCAATATTTTAGCCAATAAATTATTATTTCACAATTATATGCATGCATAGTAAATATTGTGACTGTACTAATTTTTTAATGATTAATTTAGCATAAATTTTGGAAAATTAACGCAATGAAAATAAAAATAGCTGGAATAGGAAGTTATATTCCTGAGAAAAAAATAAGCAATACAGATTTTGGCGAACATGTTTTTTTAAACGAGGATGGAACTGCTTTTGGTTATCCAAACGAAGTAGTCATTAATAAATTTAAGGGCATTACCGGAATTGAACACCGGCGTTATGCAGAGGATCATTTAAACTCCTCCGATCTCGCTTTTTTTGCCGCTCAAAAAGCAATAAAAAATGCTGGAATTGATCCTGAAACAATAGATTACATCATCTTTGCTCATAACTTTGGCGATGTAAAATACGGCACTAGCCAGTCCGATATGCTTCCAAGTTTAGCCACACGTGTCAAACACAAGCTACAAATAAAAAACCCAAAATGTGTTGCATACGACATCCTTTTTGGCTGTCCCGGATGGATCGAAGGCGTACTTCAAGCCAATGCTTACATCAAATCCGGCATGGCAAAACGTTGCTTGGTTATAGGTTCAGAAACGCTTTCCAGAGTAGTCGATGCGCATGACAGGGATTCCATGATCTACTCAGATGGTGCCGGCGCTTCTATCATTGAAGCTTCAGATGATGACACCGGTTTGTTAGCGTATGAAAGTGCAACCTATGCAAATGACGAAGCCAACTATTTATTCTTTGGAAAATCCTACAATCCTGATTTAGATCCGGACATTCGCTACATAAAAATGTACGGACGTAAAATCTATGAATTTGCATTAAATCATGTCCCTGCAGCCATGAAAAGTTGTTTAGACAAAAGTGGACTAGGTATTGATGATGTCAAAAAAATTCTTATCCATCAGGCTAACGAAAAAATGGACGAAGCAATCATACAGCGTTTTTACAAATTATACGACAGAACAGTTCCTAAAGACATCATGCCCATGAGTATCCATGAACTGGGAAACAGCAGTGTTGCTACCGTTCCAACTCTTTTTGACCTGCTCATCCGAGGCAAAATAGAAAATCAGGAAATACACAAAGGAGATGTTATGATTTTTGCCTCGGTTGGAGCAGGAATGAACATCAACGCCTTTATTTACCGATATTAATTCTTTTTAGGAAATTGTAATCAGGAGCTAATCCGGCTGTCCATTACAATTCCTCACTACAAAACTTGTTTTTCTAAGGTGCAATAAAGCTTCTTTTAGTCGCTTTTTGCACCTTGAAAAACTACATTTTGAAGCTCCGGGATTTTCATTGCCATCCGGGCTAAAAAACAATCTTCAAAAACACATTTATTACTATATTTGTGCCTTCGTTCCCCAGCGGACAAATCAAAAAAACATGTACGAAAAAACGTTTCCCAATAAAAGATTCAAACATACTTTAGAATTTCTAAAAAAACATGTCTCCTCCTCAGAGACCATCTTAGACTTAGGCGTTGAAAACCCTTTCTCTAAAATCATGAAATCCGAAGGATTTACAATTACAAACACAACCGGAGAAGACTTAGACAAGGACCAATCCGTATTTTTAAGAGAACAAAAAGAGGTTGTAACCGCTTTCGAAATTTTTGAACATTTACTAAATCCTTTCACTATTTTAAACGAAATAAAATCGGATAAACTTTTTATTTCTATACCATTGCGACTGTGGTTTTCTCCAGCTTACCGCAGTAAAACAGACCCCTGGGATAGGCATTACCATGAATTTGAAGACTGGCAACTCGATTGGCTATTAGAAAAAACAGGCTGGAAAATAATAGACCGGCAAAAATGGACCAATCCCGTTAAAAAATTTGGAATTCGTCCCTTATTAAGAAAGTTTACCAACCGATATTATATTGTTTACGCTGAAAAAATCAAATAGATTAACGATTTCTGATTTCTGATTTCTGATTAACGACTTGCAACAAATCGTTAATCTGAAATTTAAAATCTAAAATCTAAAAATTTTTAAATGAATTATTACATTGTTATTCCGGCCCATAACGAGGAAGCATTTATTGCTTTAACGCTAAATTCTTTGATTTCGCAAACCATTTTGCCCAAAAAAGTAGTCGTAGTCAATGACAATTCTACTGATAAAACAGCCGAAATCGTTATGGCTTTTGCCAAAGAAAATCCGTTTATCACATTGGTCACTAAAACCTCCCAAGCAATTCATTTGCCGGGAAGTAAAGTTATTCAGGCCTTTCACAAAGGTTATGAAACATTAGATGAAAATTATGACGTAATCGTGAAACTGGATGCCGATTTAATTCTGCCCAACAACTATTTTGAAACTATTTTAAACATTTTCGAAAAAGATACAACAATAGGAATGGCAGGCGGATTTGCTTATATCGAAAAAAATGGCACATGGATTCTGGAAAATCTTACTGACAAAGACCATATTCGTGGCGCATTCAAAGCCTATAGAAAAGCATGCTTCGAGCAAATAGGTAATTTAAAACCGGCAATGGGTTGGGACACCGTAGATGAGTTACTATGTAAATTTTACGGATGGAAAGTCATTACGGACACTTCATTACTGGTAAAACACCTAAAACCAACTGGCGCTAATTACAATAAAACTGCACGTTACAAACAAGGCGAAGCATTTTATACTTTAGGCTACGGCTTTTTAATCACTTCCATCGCTTCGGCAAAGCTGGCAATAATGAAGAAAAAACCGCTACTATTTGTAGATTACATCAGCGGTTATTGGAAAGCTAAAGTAGCTAAAACTCCATTATTAGTTACAGAAGAACAAGCAAAATTCATTAGAAAATATCGTTTAAAAAAAATGAAGGAAAAGCTTTTTTAGCTTCCAAAATCAAAAACTGCTAAATTGAAAGATATAACTCCTTACAATTTTTGTAATTTAGCCCATATTCGCAAAACTTATGATGCTCATTCGATATATAACACAGATAGGAAGATACTTCCTAATGCTGAGAGAAATTTTTAATAAACAGACCAAATGGTCTGTGATGAGAAATTTAATTTTCAAGGAAATTGATGACCTAATCATTGACTCTCTTGGTATTGTTGCCTTTATCTCTTTTTTTGTTGGAGGTGTAGTTGCTATACAAACTGCTTTAAATCTAACTAACCCATTAATTCCAAAATATCTTATCGGTTTTGCGACACGACAATCCGTAATATTAGAATTCGCACCCACTTTTATCTCCGTGATTATGGCCGGAAAAATGGGTTCGTTTATTACCTCCAGTATAGGAACCATGAGGGTTACCGAACAAATTGATGCCTTAGAGGTGATGGGTGTAAACTCCTTAAATTACTTGGTTTTTCCTAAAATAATCGCCTTATTATTATACCCATTCTTAATAGGAATTGCCATGTTTCTGGGAGTTCTGGGAGGCTGGATGGCAGGAGTTTATGGTGGTTTTATCTCTAGTACTGAGTTTATAAATGGCACACAGATGGATTTCATTCCGTACCACATTGTTTATGCATTCATAAAGACACTGATATTTGCCATGTTACTGGCCACAATCCCCTCTTTTCATGGCTATTATATGAAGGGTGGTGCGCTTGAAGTAGGTAAAGCCAGTACCGTTTCTTTTGTTTGGACATCAGTTTCCATAATACTATTCAATTATATACTAACACAGTTGTTACTAGGATCATGATAGAAGTACAAAACATAGAAAAATCATTTGGTGGAAATAAAATTCTTAAAGGTATTTCTACGGTTTTTGAAACCGGAAAAACCAATTTAATTATTGGACAAAGTGGATCCGGAAAAACAGTTTTGCTCAAAAGTCTTTTAGGCATTCATACTCCGGAATCTGGAACAATTTCATTTGATGGCCGAATTTACTCGGAATTAACGTCTGACGAAAAACGAGAACTTCGCACTGAAATTGGAATGGTTTTTCAAGGAAGTGCTTTATTTGATTCCATGACTGTAGCTGAAAATGTTGGCTTCCCATTAAAAATGTTCACTAGAGACAATAAAGCAAAAATTCAGCAGCGCGTAGATTTTGTATTAAAAAGAGTCGATCTTACTGACGCCCATAAAAAACTCCCTTCGCAAATTTCAGGAGGAATGCAAAAACGCGTTGCTATTGCCCGCGCCATTGTAAACAACCCCAAATACTTATTTTGTGATGAACCTAACTCTGGTTTAGATCCAAATACCGCTATATTAATTGATAATTTGATTAAAGAAATTACAGAAGAATATAACATCACAACGGTTATCAATACACATGATATGAACTCCGTGATGGAAATTGGAGAGAAAATTCTATTCTTAAAAGATGGCTTAAAAGCGTGGGAAGGAAACAAAGAAGAAATTTTCAGAACCGATAATGAGGCTGTCGTTGCCTTTGTTTATTCCTCTAATTTATTCAAAAAAGTAAGAGAAGCGTATTTGAAAGAGTGAAACAATCGTTCAATGTTATCCTTCTTTATTTTGCAATTTCTAATTGCAAAGAGACCTCATTATTGATTTTTAAAAATGAAAATCAATCAACTAAAGTACCTGATACACAAAAAAAATAGCGGTAATTAGGATTGTCCTAAAACCGCTATTATTTAGAATGAATTTATAAACTCTATTCAACAATCACCTGATGCCCTTCTATTTGCCCATCGATATTTATATTCAGGACGTAAATCCCTTTTGGTAATCCGGCAACATTTATTGTTGCAATATTATTGACAATTTCGACCTTAGCTTTTTTGTGTCCCGTCAAATCATACAGTTCGGCAATGATTTTTGAGTTTGTAACAAGCTTCATACTTTGATCTCTTAACTCAATATTTACAAAATCACTTGATGGGTTAGGATATATAGTATACCATGAAGATCCTTCTGGATTAGCCATTCGTGGTATTTGACCTCCACCACCTGAGCCATGACTTACCTGTATTGTTTTTGCCCCACCACAACCACAGGCATTTTTACCCATAAATTGTACTAAACCCGCATTCTGGGCGTAACCTGTAAAAACCTGAATTGAATTTGAATCACTATAATTCGTCAATTTTTGCCAGTTCTGACCAAAATAATCAAACGTATTTACAGTATCATACGGATAAGGTAGCCACCATTCATAAGAAGTCGCCCCTTGAGAAGTACCGCCACTATAATTTACCAATGCTCCAGTAGTGACTGTGGTTGGTCCTTTTAAAAATGTTGGAAAACTAGGTTTACCCACCCAAATAGTTTTGGTTACCGTCAAACCATTTTGAAAAGTTGCTGTAATAATTCCATTCCCACTCGACAAACCACTAATAATTACACCGTAAGCTGTCGAGCTTATTATTTGAATTTTGGGCTCGCTGTCCAAGTTGCAGCACTTGGCACTCTGCAAATATCAATAAATTGATAAGTTGAATTTGTGTTTAAACAAACTGTTGAAGCACCCGTTAGTTGATTAGCTTGGACTGGAAATGATGGGATTTGTGGCTGTCCCGCTAATTCTTTTAGCAACCAATCTACCATTTTATCTGTAAAAGTAATATGTCCCATATTGGTGCTTTCTCCATAAAAACTATTAAATGGTGTTTGATTAGTGCATACTAAATTTTTATCAATAGGCTGGTACCAGTCAGAAAATCCATTAGTGTCTAGAGCAGAATGAGTAGGAATGAAAGCCTGAGGGGCTATAGTTATATCAACACTATTAGGGATTCTCTGTTCAACTATAAGTCTTTCACCTGTCCACAAATAAGGAAATAATCCGTAAGGAGAACTAAAAGCATTAGTTCCTTCGAGCTCATTGTAAACTTCCCTTTTTAAATCATCGGCAGCATTAAAGCTACCCCCAGGTACAGCATCTAAACTTCCCATCCATAAATTGTTTGTAAGATTCCAGGAAATAGCCCCCTCTGGTGCTTTCGAGTAATTTTGAAGTAACATAGATGTCGAATTTTTATCGGGCATAAACCAGTTGTTAATTCGAAATGCAGGAACTTTCGCAATTCGTATCCCAAATGTTAAGATAGAACGTAGTTTAGCCAACGCTACTATTTCATAAAATTTTTCCGAAGGATTAACATTTTTTGCTCCACTTAACGATCCGTTAGCAATAGCAATTTTTCGAATTCCATTTAGTACAGGATACCCTTTACTGTTAGCAACACCGCTTGCGATTAATTCTTGGTTATAAGTGTCGTGTTGGGTGTTGTAAAAATTACTCCCAGCACCTGCAATGGTTAACAACATTTGTCGTGCTGCTTTAGAATTGATTACATCTCTGTATTTACTTTTGGCGTCATCTTTGCCCAATAGTTCCCCTAAAAAATACAAATCCGCTTGTGTGGCAAGTGGTATGCTTGCTCCTTGGTGCGGACTATCCATACTTACCCATAGACGGGTGTTGTGGTTCCAAATAACATCATTGGTTTCTTGATGTTTTTTCTCCATATAAGCCAGTGCATAACGTGTAATTTGACCGCCCATACTTGGACCAACAACTACTAATTTTTCGGTACTTCCATTGGTTTTAATGTCTTGATTTATTTTCTGTAAAAACGAGGTCACCGTTCTGCCATTTCTAAAAATATCATCTGCTCCTCCATCAATAACCTGCCCTAGATTGTTAGTGTAAGTAGGGAAATTAACAATTATCACATCGTAGTTTAAGGCAGTTAGTTGTGCTTTTAAATCTTTATCTTGATTATTATATTTCATCAAAAAAGATACTGACTCATAGGTTTTTGTCCCCCAATCTTTATTGGCTTTTATGCAGTTAGGGTCAGTGGCACAATCATCTTCTAGAATTCTTCTTATATCTCCAGGGTCAAAACCATCTACAATGATGAAAGGTTTTTTAAGTACATTGTTGGAGTTTTGGTCGCCATAAAAAATGCGGTATTCCAGTTGCCCTATTGCTCCATTACTGTCAGCAATTGTGGAATTATGACGCATTAGTCCCGAAGTGCCACGGGCTGTCAAACTATTTACCGAGGCATCGCTCCCTATTCCTATACCAGCATAGGTAGTAAGTGTAGAACCGTCGGTATAGGTTATGTTAAATTTAAGCAACTTATTTTCATTTACTGTGGGATAATTAATGGTAATGGTATTTTGCATCCATTGTTGGTTTTGCAATAGGGTTCGGGTTACTCCATCGCCAAAATCGGCGGTCATAGTAGTTATTTGTTTGTCGCCCCACTGATAGATTTCACTGGTATTGAACTGGTAGGTAACATTATTGGCGGGGGTAAGTATTAACTCCTCAAGCGGAGATACAATCGTTACTTGCTTTTGTATAAAAGGGGGTAAATTGTTTGCAGGAACATAAACCCCATTAATCAGTTTTACACCGCCATCATTCGGGAATTCTTCGTTGTAATTTAAGTAGCTTATTGCAGTGTTAATAATCCCTACTTTTACTATGGTTGAATAATAAGGTTGTGTTCGAGCAGTTCTTTGTAATTCATAATGTGCTTTAAGTCTGTTTTGTAAGATTTCTGATGATTCAAATTTTAATTTATCAGAGGCTCTATATAGTTCTGACAAAGCTTGTTTAAAATGCTGAGCGTTAGAAGCATTGTTATCCGTTTCATTATAAGCATACAAACCTGCAAAAGGAGTTACTTTGTCGTACAGCATTTCTAAATCGGTAGTGTATTGACTATCGGTTTTGAGTGTTGAAAGCGCCGTTTGCCAACCACTGCTTTGTTGGGCTTGATATTGTTGTACTGTGGGCAACTGTGCGTGTAGATTTGTAAAATACAATCCGGCAATTAAAAGTAGTGTTTTTTTCAATTTTCTGTTTGTTTATTTGTTTTTACAAATTTATGTTTGGTAATAAAAATTCTTCCCCTTGTTGTAGGGAGAACAATGATTTAGTTTGATAAAAATTTTTGATAATTTTTTATCATTGTATAAAATCATTTCTATCTTACAGTTTTAATTAAAGTTTGTGGAATTAATGGTGTTTTTAGTAAAATCAAAGCGACCTTCTTTAATTTCTATAATGTTGTTAGGGTTTTCTTCAGATTTAAGTTTACACGAAAATGTTCCAGAAATAATATCAATATCACTTCGGGTAATATTGATGCTTCCAGTATCAGCGACGGATAAGTATTTTTTTTGAACTCCTTTTGAATCATAAATAATTGCAGTGATTAGTGTATTTTCGCTTAATTCATGTTCTCTAGCTCCGTTACTATTACCAACTATGTAGCTATTAACTTTTAAAGGATATTGTTTCTCATTATTTTCTATATATATATAAATATATCCTCTATTTGTTTTTGCATCACCCGCTTGTATTTGTTCCCAATCATTTGATGTTAAGTAATTCACAGCATAATGTGTGCTTCCAGGCGGTATATAACCTTGACTGTTTCGGGGTACCATAATTTGTCCGTTAATAATAGCCCCAAAAGTATTAGCTCCTATTTGGGTTATGGCCGGTAATTGCGGGTTAAACTGTGCTTCGTTGTCGCATCCATTTAATAAAAAAACGGATAAAAATGATAAGATTGTGTGTTTCATAATGGAACTGTTTTTGTAAAGTTGAGACCATACAGTAAATATAAGATAAAATTTACATGAAAATACAAGTTTCACATTTGCATGCATGAAAAAGCAATTACTAATCAAGTGATTATAATCTTTGTTTATTCAAAAAAGTACGGGAAGCGTATTTGAAAGAGTAAAACAATACGTTTAATGCTATACTTCTTTATTTTGCAATTTCTAATTGCAAAGAGACCTCATTATTGATTTTTAAAAATGAAAATCAATCAACTAAAGTACCTGATACACAAAAAAAATAGCGGTAATTAGGATTGTCCTAAAACCGCTATTATTTAGAATGAATTTATAAACTCTATTCAACAATCACCTGATGCCCTTCTATTTGCCCATCGATATTTATATTCAGGACGTAAATCCCTTTTGGTAATCCGGCAACATTTATTGTTGCAATATTATTGACAATTTCGACCTTTGCTTTTTTGTGTCCCATCAAATCATACAGTTCGGCAATGATTTTTGAGTTTGTAACAGGCTTCATACTTTGATCTCTTAACTCAATATTTACAAAATCACTTGATGGGTTAGGATATATAGTATACCATGAAGAT